>CAUEQX010000081.1 GCA_959020035.1 uncultured Collinsella sp.
TGTCGTCGGTGGCATTGTCGAGGCCGCAGAAGTACGCCACGCCCTCGCGCTCGAACATGCCGTAGACGCAGACGGTACGTTCTTTCTGCTCGCCGCGTCCGTTCTGATATAAAAATCGCAGCGCGCATCGCTCGGCAAAGGCGCTCCATACCGCATCGACGGTGGGAGAGCGGCGGATCGGTGCTTCGTCCACCGCCGACATGCCGGTGAGGTAGGCAATTTTGGAGCGAATATCGGCAAGCGGCGCGGCAAAGGTGGAAGAGCCGGCCGCTAGCGTCTGGTCGATGGCGTTGAGTAGGATGTCGGCGTCGTCTGCGGTGATGAGGCCACCTGCTGCAAACGTGTGCTCGCGGTCGATTGTCCACGAGCTTTCCTCGGTCTCCTGCGCACCGGCGGGGCGAACTTCCTTGATTAAGATGCCACGCTCGAGCAGTTTGTCACGATCGCGCCGAAACTTGCGCTTATCCGAGTCGATGTTGCCCGAGCCATATCCCAGGTCAGAATCCAAGACGATCTGCTCGGTCGTCAGCGGTTCGGGGGAGCTGTTGAGCACAAAGAAAAGATTGAGGATGCGCTGAGCCGTTTTATCGAAACCGGGCTCCGAACTTCCCTTTTTAATTGTCGCGGTCGCGTCGCTTGCCGTCATAGAGTCCTCGCATGAGAAGGTGGTTTGCTGCCATGATTTTAGTCCGATATGGAGATTAGGCTATATCCTTGTCCGCTCGGGGCGTTAAGATGGCCCGAATTCGGTCGTTTGCGCTCGCTCGGGGTATACTTTCGACTATATACGGTTCTAATGTGCATGCATTGGGCCTATTTGTCGGATTATGGATGTGGAGCGCACATGGCGAACACCCAGAACTATATTAACCACCTGCTGCAGAACACCGGCATTACACCGGCATGCAGCGAAGAAGAGCGCTTGGCTGCCGAGGATATCGCTCAGATCTTCCGCAACCACGGCTTTGATCCCGAGGTTCAGGAGTTCAATGCCCCGGCGCCCGGTAGGTTGGCATTTGCCGTTACCGGTATTCTTGCGTTTGCCGGCGCCCTGCTGATGGGCATCGGCGGCGGTATCGGCTTGGTCGGCACCTTGCTGGCCGTTGTCGGCGCCGTTCTTTACGTGCTCGAGCGCACGGGCCACCCCGTGGTTTCGCGCCTGGGCAAGACGGGCGTGAGCCAAAATGTCATCGCCTACCACAAGGCCTCGGGCCCGCTCGCGTCTCCGCGCAACCGCCCGGTGGTCGTTGTCGCACACTACGACTCTCCCCGTGCTGAGCTGCTCGCCCGCGAGCCCTATGCTTCGTATCGTGCGCTCATCGCCAAGCTGTTGCCCGTTGCCACGGTTGCCCCTGCTGCCGTTGCCATCCTGCGTATCCTGCCGCTCCCCGGCGCGCTCAAGGTTCTGCTGTGGATTGTCGCGATCCTCGCCTCCCTCGTTGCACTTGCCAACGCGGCAAACATCATCTCTAACCGCCACATTCTTCCCTATACGTCCGGCGCGGTGTGCAACAAGTCTTCTGTCGCCGCTATGCTCGGTGTTATGGACAACGTTGCTCCCTTCCAGGGCGAGAACGAGTTTCCCGACGATGTTCCGTTCGATACCTATTTTGGGGAGCAGAAACGTCGTGCCGAGGAA
Source organism: uncultured Collinsella sp. (assembly GCA_959020035.1). Classification (GTDB taxonomy): domain Bacteria; phylum Actinomycetota; class Coriobacteriia; order Coriobacteriales; family Coriobacteriaceae; genus Collinsella. Next base: position 1,640 of record CAUEQX010000081.1, read on the forward strand.
ATGGCGCGCGCGGCGGCGGAGTATGCCGCGGCCCAGCAGCAAAACGACTACGGCAACACCATCGAGTACGAAGAGCCTACCTACGCCGAGGACGAGTTCGGTCAGCCGATTGCTCCCGACGCTCAAACCGAGCCCGAACAGGGCGAGGCTTTTGACGAGCAGATCGAGGGCTTTGAGGGTGCGTCTGCCGACGAGACGCTGATTGGCGCCATCGTGCCCGAGGATCAGAATCAGGCTGTCCAGGCCGAAGAGTTCAATGACGAGGTTCCCGCTGCTGAGCCGGCGGAGGAGCCTGCCGCGGCCGAGCCCGAGCCCAAGCTCTATCGCAACGCCGCCGGCAACATCCGCTTTGGTTCGGATGCCATCCGTGCGCTCGGAATGCTTCCCGAGTCCTGCACGCTCGATTACGAGGAGGGCGAGGAGCCGACGTTTGGGCCCGAGCCTGCGCCCGTTGTCACTGCGGATGATGAGTCTGCCGCGGTTACCGCTGCCGTTGCCGAGCCCGAGGCGGTGTCTGCGATCGATCCCGCGGCAGGACTGGACATTTTGGCTCCCGCCGCGCCGGCGCAAGACGTTGCGGACGAGTCTGACGACGATTACGTTGAACAGCCGAGGCGCGTGTCTTACGAGAGCGATACTGATTTCTCTGCCGAGATTCCCGCGGCAACGCCCCATGCCGATATTGCATCCGCGTTCTCTTCGATTGGCGCCAGCGCTTCCAGCTTCTTTAAGGGTGCGCTTGCAAAGGGCAGGAAATTTGTCGACGATTTCGAGGAGAAGCGCGCTGCCGCACGCGAGGCTGCCGAGCAGGAGGCTATCGCTCAGCAGCAGGCAGCCGAGGCGGCACGTGAGCGCGCGGCGCAAGAGTTTGAGCAGAACGAGGCTATGCAGTCCGGGCCCGTCGACGCTGCCGAAGCTACGACGTCCTTTGAGTCCCAGCAACCGACGTCAGCGGATGTTGTTGAGGCAACAACGTCTTTCGAGGCTCAGCAGCACGTCGATAGCACCATGTCGTTTGATGCCGCGCAGTTCGATTCCACGATAACGTTTGAAAAGCAAGGCACCGCAATTGCCGAGCCCCTTCCTGTTTCCGATGAGCAGGGCGACGCGGCAGACGATGACGAGCCCATTGATGCTGCCGAAATCCAGGATGCCGCCGAGGACGAGTCCGTCGAGGCCAACTCTGACGAAGAGCAATACGCGGCAGCCGATCAAGGTGATTCGACCGAGGTCGAGCAGGAGGAAGTGCCTGCGGTTTCCGAGACTCCCGAGACGGATGAGTCGAGGCCTTACTCCACGCAGATTTTCACCATGCCGACCCCGAGTGGTTCCGGTGCCACGGTTGCCAATGTTGCTCCCACCCAGGACGAAACGGTCGATTCCCTTATGGCCCAGATTTCCTCCCAGGCATCGCCGCGTCCGCAGATAAATGTTCCCGATCCGGCGTCGGCACCGTCGCCTGCACCTTCCTCGTCTCCGCTGGCTTCGGTCCCCGATCCGTCGCTGCCGTCTATGAGGCAGGCAAACGTTGCGTCTCGCACGTCGCTGTTCGACCTTCCCGATCCCTCTGCCCAGGTCAACGACCCCTTTGCTACTGCCCAGGGTCCCGAACCCACATCGGCACCCGTTGCGCCTTCTATGCCCGTTGCGTCGGGCGCGCAGCCGATCGAGACCATTTCGGCTCCCGCCCCAGCGGCACCCAAGTCTCGCAAACGCGGCCTGGGTGGCCTGTTCGGTTGTAAAAGGAAAAACGAGCAGGACAGCATGAGTGATTGGCTGGGCGTCGAAGACGATTACGATGCCAAGAAGTCCGGTCGCGGTATCGGTTCGTGGGATAACTTCGAGGACGATAACGATGGCTGGAAGGGCGGCGCTACGTCTTCCGATGGCGCTTCTTCCGAAGATATGCTCTCGGCTGTCGCCTCTATGGGCGATGATGAGCTGCTCGGTCACGATATCTGGTTTGTGGCAACGGGCGCCTCGGATTGTGATGGCGCCGGCATGAAGGCCTTCTTGGCTTCGCATCGCGATAAGCTCCGCGGCGTATTCTTCATCAATCTTGAATCCGTCGGCGCCGGTAGGCTTTCGGTGGTGACGGTCGAGGGCGAACAGCAGCTGCTCAAGGGCGATCGCCGCATCATGAACCTGGTCAGCAAGGTGTGCAAGTCGTTCCATGTCGATTGTGGCGCGCTCGAGATGCCCTATGCCAAGACCGATGCCTATGCCGCGCTCGAGGCGAGCCGCCGAGCCCTCACCATCGCCGGCGTGGACGGCACGCGTCTGGCTTGCGCTCGTACCGAGGACGACCTGCCCCACAATGTCAACCCGACGAACATTGCCACGGTATCCGAGGTCGTGACCGAGGTTATCCGCCGTTCGTAGACGGAGCTCTAAGGAGTCAACGTGTTTTCGTATATTAAGCGCCATTGGCCTGTCTACGTGATTTTGACCTTGATTGCCATTGCGTTAGGATTTGGGGCTGCCTACATCGTGGGTGCAAAGGGCTCGACCCCCGCCTCCGCAATCAGCGAAGAGGTGGAGCAAGAACAGAGTACGGGTGCCGATGGGATTCCTGAGTCCGAGCAGGCAATCGTTGATGGTGGATCTTCGTCTGCAGAGTAGATACGGCGATTTACATGATTGAAAGCGGGCGAGCCAGGGGACTGGCTCGCCCGCTTTTTCATCGCGCTAGCGCCTCTTTGGGATCGACCTAAGGCGAGCGAACCATAGGGCTGCGGCACCCGAGGTCAGGAGCGCGGTGATGCAAGCGGCGATGGGAGCTGATCCTGTTGCCGGTAGGTCCTGCGGTAGGGTACAGCGTTGAATGACACGGTCATCGTCATGTGACTCAAGTTTATCGCCGCCGCCGTTGCGGCAAAGATCGACGTGTGCGCTGTTGGTGAGTGCGGTTTGGGGCGTATAAGCCGACGTCGCCTGCATGTGCACGATTGCGCCCCGAGCGTCTGTGCCAAGGATTGCTTTGGCATCGTCAAGATCGTCGTGCTCATCTTTGAGATCATCGCGGTTCCAAGAATCCGCATCGCTTCGAGTCGTAAAGTCGGCGGCTACCGCACCGTATTCAATTCGAATGCCCGTTACGACGGTATTGGATGCAAGGTCGAGTTCTTTCGCCTCGAGTGTGGTGGATTCCGTGGTCGAGATATCCGCCTTCCAGAGGTGCCAACCGTCGTAATCGACGAGGCGGCAATCCTCACCCAGACTTTCCCTTACTTCGTCGGACTCAAGCCAAGGATTTTCGTGCCCATCGTCAAGTGTCGCGTTTGCCGGCTCATCGACGTCTGTCGAGTCCAACGGCGTCGTGCGATACCACACGTTGCACAGACCATTGAGGTCGCCGATGGCGACGGGGGTTTCGATTGAGACGAATCTCGCTGTATCGTCCTCGGCACACTCAAGATCATCGGTAAGTGTGAACTCATCAACCCAGGTAGTTGAATTGTTTCGAGCGTCGATGGTATAGGAGAAAAGCCCATCCGTATTGGTTTGCATCGCGGCACGGTTTTTACCATCGCCGTTAGCCAACAGGCCCTTTTCGATAGGTTGGACAAGTTCCTGACGCTTGTCGACCTGCCCCTTGATTTCGATGGGCGCATCCTTCATCGCGACGGATTGGACTTCTCCCGTATCCTTTATTTCAAACGTTATCTCCTCGGCAAGGTCATAGGTCCGCGGAGACATCATTTCGCGCAACGAGTAGGTGCCGGGTGCAAGATGTTCGACGCGGTGTGGCTTGTCGGATGAGGTCCAGGAGTCTATTTCGGTTTTATCGGGACCATATAAGGTGAGCTGTGCGCCTTCCACTTCCTGCTCTCCGCTTGCATCGACCTTGGAGATATCAACCTTGGTGTAATCGTCGGATACGTTAAGCCGTGCTTCTACAACGGGTGTTTTCTGGTCGGCATAAGCGAGGTCTACGATATGGGGCGTCCGGTCGAGTAGGAAGCCGGTCGGCGCTTGAGTCTCGACAACCTCGTAGCGTGCGGTGCCAGATCCCAGCGGGAGGTCGTCCGCGCGTGCTTCTCCAGTTTCATCCGTCGTGACGGTCGCGACAGTCTCACCGTCGAGCGCGGCAGTGCTACCGTCGGGGCGCACGATATCACCCGAGGCACGGATCTCAAAGATGGCGCCCGCGAGGCTGCTGCCGTCTACGGCATCGGTTTTAACGATCCTGATGTTACCGGTCGCGGCGTGGTCATAATACGAGGCGATTGCAACGGGCGTTAGGTTCATGTCGGCGGGTATGTTTACCTCGATCTCTTCGCCGACAAGATAGGGCTCTTTGGCCGAGGTTTCGCGTACATAATACGTGCCCGGCACGAGCGATTCGGGCAGTGTGACGGTCCCGGTCGCGTCAGTCGTAAAGGTGTCCATTACGTTATGTGCTGGATACCAGCAAGTTTGTGAGACAGGTTCGTGATTGCTGTCGAGGAGTTGGAAGGTGAATCCGGCTAGTGGAACAGAAGCGCCTGTTTGGGCGTCGCGTTTTACAATCTAGAGGTGCGTCGACAGAGCGTGGTTATCCACGATATATTGAAGCTCGGCGCCGTTGGAAATCTGATTGGCCCCGACGGTCCATTCCCCTGCACGTTTAAAACCCTCGGGGACGGTTTCCGGAACCTCGCGAACCGTGTAGCCGGCACGGTCGTATGGGACGGCTCCGTGGACACCGGCGGGTCGCTTACCTGTGCCGAACCATGCTTCGGGCTGGTCTTTGGTGGAGGCAAAGCCATAGATGTTTGTGGTCAGTGTGCCAACAACCTGCTGAGAGCTGTTGCTGACAACCTCAAAGACAACACCACCCGCCGGCTGCTCCAGGCCGGATTGGTCGCTATTGCCGTAATCCTTGAATTTGGAAATCTCAAGGTCAAACGCAATGGGGATATCGGAAACGCGAGATTCGATCTCGACCACGCCTGAATCGCCGAGCTGGTCGGCTCCAACGGTATAGGTCCAGCTGTCGTTGGATGGCAGGTAGCCCTCGGGGGCTTTTGATTCGTAGATGGTAAAGGTTCCTAAGGGGACATCGGCGAGGGCGGCCCGACCGCTTTCGTCGGTCGTGAGGATTTGTGCCCATCCAGGGGTTGATTGCGACACACACGTGAACTCTGCTCCTGCGAGTGAAGATCCCACCTGGGGGCCGGCATTCGTCGCGGCATCGAGTTTTACGATACGCAGGTTGATGGTGCCGGGCTGTTCATCAATGGCGACCCGCCCGCCGTCATTCCCCGTGGTAAAGGCAATACGATCGTGGCGGGGGACATAGCCGGCCGGCGCCTTCGTTTCAACTAGGTAGTATGTCGTGTTGGGCAGAAGTGTTGCTTGCGCTCGACCGTTGCTGTCCATCTTGATGGTGCCGACACGCGCGCCGCTGGCGCTCTCAAAAATATCGAATGTTGCCCCGGTAAACTGATAGGTATTGTTTCCGCTGGTAATAACGGTGTTAGCAGACTGCTTTTGGAAGGAAACAGAGACCGCCGGCAGTACATAGAGCATGTCTTGACGTTTGCTGCCGCCCGATACGGCCCCTAGATAGCGTCGCGCGCGGTGCGGAGCGGCTTTGATGCTTCCTGATTTTGCGCTGTCGTGGAGCCACCGCGCAGCCGCCACGACTTCATTGTCGGCGGTAAAGTGTCCGCTCTTGGTTTTACCCTGAGCGGTCGTGTAGGAGTAGGTGCCGTCGACATGGGTAGTGCCGTTGAGCATCCATACGGCAAGCTGGGTGGCGGCGCGGGCGCGATCGGGTGAAAGATGGTAACCGCCAAACGACGTGGCGGTGGGATATCCGTGACAAACGATTGCCGCGAACTCGTCGTCGAGCCACACCCAGCCTTGATCAAAGTTGAGCCATGGGCCACCCGGTTTGGTGGGGCCGGGGCGCTCCTGGTTCATGCAGTAGGCAATCGAGGTGTCTTGAGCTTCATACTTGCCGATGAAGAAGGGCCCACAATCATCGCTAATAGTGCGGAAGCCGAGCTGGTCGTAGCCATCGACGGCAAATGCGGCTCCCGGTGCCAGGCAGCCGAAAAGCAGGAAGAGGAGCAGGAGCAGCGGACCTGTTGCAATTGCGCTGTGGACAGAGTGCGTGGGTGCGTTGGACATGGCTGCTCCTTATCCCTCGTGCGCCGCACGGGGAGGCTGCGACGCGTAGGATGAGGCTACCCCCGAGGTTCATGCGGGTAAGTACCGGAGCCTGACCAAAAGCTTGCCCAATTCCTGACAAATTGAGCTCAAATACAACAATCAAGCAAAAGCGCAGGTAGAAGATAAGGAGAACAGGAAGTCAAAGGTCCTCGTCTCCACAATTGACGCGATTTTCAAACGAATCTCCACAGCTAAAACAAGCATCGCCACCCTTGTATCGAACAAGACAACCGCGTTATACTATCCCCCACATATGCGGGCATCGCCAAGTGGTAAGGCATCAGCTTCCCAAGCTGACACTCGCGGGTTCGAGTCCCGTTGCCCGCTCCAAAAAAAAGTAAAAGCACGACACCGTTTCGGTGCCGTGCTTTTTTCAATAAAGTGCCGGGACTCGAACCCGCGAGTGTCAGCT
>CAUEQX010000082.1 GCA_959020035.1 uncultured Collinsella sp.
ACTTTACGTCACTCGATGAGCTTGCGGCAGCCGCCGACGTCGACGCCGTCTATATCGGCAGTCCTAACGCACTTCACTACGAGCAGGCCCTTGCCTGCATCGCCGGTGGCAAGCACGTCATCGTCGAGAAGCCCTTCTGCGCCACCGAAGCGCAGGCGCTGGAAGTCTTCCGCGCTGCCGAGGCAGCAGGTGTCGTGGCCCTCGAGGCCATGCGTCCCCTCCACGATCCCGCCTTCCACGCCATCGAGGACGCCCTGGGTGAGATCGCCCCCATCCGCCGCGCCTCATTGCGCTTTGGAAAATATTCCTCGCGCTACAACGAGATTCTCGCGGGACGCGCCACCAATATCTTCGACTGCAATATGGCATCGGGTTCCCTCATGGACATTGGCGTCTACGCCGTCGAGCCCATGGTCGAGATTTTCGGCATGCCCTCCGGCCTTACGAGCATGACTACTCTGCTCGACCCCACCACGCGACAGCTCACGCACGGCCCCATCGACGGCTGCGGTTCCATCCTCGCCAGCTATGGCGGAGGCCGCATCTCCGTCGAGCTCGCGCACTCCAAAATTACGAATGACCTGCTGCCCTCTCAGATCGAAGGCGAGCGTGGCACTATCCAGATCGACCATCTGTCCACGCCCCGCAACGTCCGCATCGACTATCGCGGCGATGTCGTACGTGGCTCGGCGACCGAGGCACCGCGCGAACAGGGCGACAACGGCCGCGTGCTCGACCTGCCCAAATCGAGCAACACTATGGAATACGAACTCACAGACTTTATCACCGCCATCGGCGACATCGATAACGTTAAGGAAGAGATTTGGGAGACCCCGGCGGGACGCCACGAGCTTGGCCACTACCGCGATGTCACGCTCGTCTCGCTGCGCATCATGGATGCCGTGCGCCAGCAGGCCGGCATTACCTTCCCGGCCGACGCAGGCAAGCAGGCATAGCGATGGGCCTCTTCGATACGTTCTTCTCCAGCGTCACCGGCGGCAGTCGAGAACCTCAAAAACCATCAAACGTCGAGCTCGAGCTGCGCCGCAGGCTTACTGTGCTCGCAAGCGACGAGGCCACTCAAGACACTCCCCTGCGCTATTTCCTGCGCTGGGCGGGGCAAGTCCAAGGCGTTGGCTTTCGCTTTACCACCACCAACCTCGCGCAGGCACGCTCCCTCACCGGCTGGGTGCGTAATATGGAAGACGGCTCAGTCGAGATGGAGATACAGGGAGCTCCGGCAAACGTCCTATCTCATCTCGAGGCGCTTCATGCCTCCTACGAGCGCATGGGAACGCGTTTTCGCCTCGTAGACGCCCAGGCCCGAGCCCCGCTTGCCAATGAAGACGGTTTCAGTCCTCATTATTAGTATTGTGTGCTAAATACGGTATCATTTACCTACGACCGTTAATAGAAAAGAGGCGAGGCGCATGGCGGTGCAAAGAAGGAATACCAGGCAGCGAAAGCTGGTTCTTGACGCCGTGCGCCAAAGCTATAACCATCCCACCGCCGACGAAATCTACAACGTCGTGCGCGCGCAGGATGACAAAATCAGCCGCGGCACGGTCTACCGCAATCTCAATCTCTTGGCCGACGCAGGCGAAATCCTCTCCATCAAGACGCCGGGCGGAAGTCGCTTCGATCGCACCATCGAGCCGCACGCACATATCATCTGCACCTCGTGCAGCCGCGTCATCGACGTACCGCTCCCCTTCGATGCCCAGCTCGACGCCAAGGCGTCCGAGCAAATCGGCTGGCACGTCACGTCGCACTACACCATCTTCGAGGGTCTCTGCCCCGACTGCCGGTAGATGTTTGGGACGTGCCTACTCGGCAAGCAGGCGACGCAGCTCTTCTTCGACCGTGTGCACGTAACGGACGCGGTCGTTGATGTCGCGCATGGTGGGGTTGCAGTTCTCCATCAGATAGGGATGGCCCACGACGTTGAGCATGTCGCGATCGTTTTCGTTATCGCCAAACGCCATCATCTCATAGGGCGAAATACCCAAGGCACGACCGTAATCGGCAAGCGCGGAGCCCTTGCCCGAACCGAAACCGATAAAGTCCGTCCATTCGGTTCCCGACGTCATCACGTCGACACGGTCGCTAAAAAGGCGCTCGAAATACTCCAGGGCCGCCGGCTGATCCACCTCGGGCGTCTGGAAGGCAATCTTAATGACGTCCTCGTCGATGTCCTCGGGGCGGTCGACCACCGCCACATCGCAGTGGACCTCATAGCGCAAATGATCGACGAACGCATCGTTGCCGCTCATGGTGTAGAGGTGTCCCTCACACGAAAGGGTCACGTCGGCATGGGGATACGCAACCACGGCATTCGCGATATCCATAGCAAGGCTACGCTCCATGGAACGCTTGACAACGGCACGTCCCTCGCTCATCACCAGGGCTCCGTTTTCGCATACATAGGCGAGCTCATCGGCCACCGGGGCAAACAGATGGCGCAAGCTCGCATATTGACGACCGCTCGCCGGCATAAACACGATACCGCGACGATGCAGCTCATCGATGAGCTCAAAAGCCTCGGAACGCGGCTCGCGCTCCCCCGGATGCAGCAACGTGCCGTCCAAATCGCATGCAATCAGCTTGATTCCCTCAAGACCCATATGCTTCCCCCCCAAAGCACCTCATCAACAGTAAGACGGACTTTGAATAGCTGCCTCTCAAAGTCCGTCTTACTCATACGCACGTTAACCGCGCGCCTTTTTTACGATCGTAAAGTCGGGAGCCATACTCACAACGGCATCCGCCGCACTCGACGCAAAGCGCCGGTCCGCATCGAGTTCACGGGTAACCACCGAGAGCCAAACGCCCTCGACGCCCCGGAGCATGCGGCCCAAAACAGGCTGCACCGGCGTATACATGCGCACGGTATACTCGTCCGAATCGCCTCGGAAAAGCGGCGCGTGCATATTGCCGATCTCCCAGCACGCATGCGCGAGCGCAATCGGGTCCATGCGGTCGACTTCGACCAAATAAACCTCGGCACTGCGCAGGCGCACGACAACCGCCACGGGCACCATGCCCGAACGGTCGATGGCGAGCACGTCGCCGTCGGTAAGACGACCGCCGTCGGCAGCATCCAGCCGAACATCGACCGTGCGCCCCAGCTCCGTCACACCCACAAACGCGCGCGTGTCAGCCTGGTCCCAATCGAGCAGTAGCTCGTCAACTTCAAAGACGCCGCCCAAATTCCGGCGGAGCAGGAGTTCATAGGACGGATCGTTGAGATTTCCCAAGCATGTCGTCGAAACCAAGCGTTCAGGCATACTCTAACCCTCGACCTCGACGAGCTCGATATCAAAGTTGAGGTCCTTGCCGGCCAGCTCGTGGTTGGCGTCGAGCGTCACGGCCTCGGGCGTTACGTCTATGACCACGGCGGGGACGGGCATGCCGCTCGGCGTGGACAGGAAAAGCTTCATGCCCTTCTCGATCTGCTCGATGTTGGGAACCTGTTCGGCCGGGAAGGTGATAACCATCTCGGGATTGTGCTCGCCGTAGGCATCGGCAGCAGGAATGTGCACGGTCTTCTTCTCGCCCACTTGCATGTCGACAACAGCGGCGTCGAAGCCCTTGATCATCTGACCAGCGCCGCAGGTGAACTCCAGCGGCTCGCCGCGATCGTAGGAGCTATCGAACTGCGTGCCGTCGTCGAGCGTGCCGCGATAATGGGTCTTGACCTTCTTGCCCTGGTTGGACATGGTAACCTCCGTGATAAGGGCGGCGCACAACGCGGGCCGCCGTGAACATATGGCGCTAACTATACCCTAGTCATACAATTCAAAGACAGTTTGCAAAGAAACGCTGCAACCGGAGGAACCATGGCATATCCCGTATTTGACCTACACTGCGACACCGCCGACCGCATCGGCTGGGCCACGCTCGATCTCGACCTGCGCTTTACCGCCGGCACCGACGGTTATTTCCCCGGCGACGAAACGCATCCGCAAGATTTCGACCTCATCGAGGGCAACGCCTGCGCCATCTCGCTCGCAAAGATCGGCAACACGCCGTGGGCACAGTGCTTCGCCACGTTTGTCCCCGATGAGATTCCCACCGCCCACGCCGCGCGCTTCCAGGCGCAGATCATGGCGCACATGAGCGGCCAGGCAATGCTCAACCACGACCGCATGGTCAACGTACGCAGCGCGGCAGACATTCGCCCCGCGCTCAAAGACGGCAAGGTCGCCTGCATCCACACCATCGAAAACGCCACGTTCTTTGCCGAGGACCCCGCGTTGATCGAGGTGCTTAAGAGCCTGGGCGTGCTTATGTCGTCACTCAGCTGGAACGCGCAGGGACCGCTCGCGAGCGGCCACGACACCCACGCCGGCCTCACCGCCGCCGGCATCGAGGCACTTACGCAGATGGAGCACGCCGGCATGGTACTCGACGTCTCCCACCTCAACGATGAGTGCTTTGACGAGGTCGCCGCCCGCGCCACGCGTCCCTTCGTCGCCAGCCACTCCAACTCCCGTGCGGTTTGCGGCGCCAAACGCAACCTTACCGACGACCAGTTCCGCACCATTCGCGACATGGGTGGCATCGTCGGCCTCAACTACTGCAGCGAGTTCCTTTCCAACGACGCAACCGACAAGACCGCCGCAGACGTCACCTTCGACCAGCTGGCGGCACATATCGAGCACTGGCTCGACCTGGGCGGCGAGGATGTCATCGCGCTCGGCGGCGACTGGGACGGTGCCACGGTGCCCGCTTTCCTCTCCGATGCCAGCAAGATGCCCGAGTTCCAGAACATGCTTTCCAAGCATTTTGGCAAGACCGTGATGCAAAAGCTCTGCAGCGACAACGCGCTTGCCTTCTTCGAGCGTTATTAATTTCACATCCCTTGAGCGGGCCGGCATGCCGAACAGTCGACATGCCGGCCCGTTCCCAATCTGAAGGACCGCTTTTGACGCAGCAGTTTACGATTTCCGTATCCCGACCGGATGGGACGCCCATCCCCGTCGTCGTTACCAAAAAGCGCGTCAAGAACTTCAACCTACGCGTCACATCGAGCGGTGAGGTCCACGCCAGCACACCGCTCGGCGCCACCCGCGAGCGCATCGAAGCGTTTGTGAAGCGCAACAGCGCCTGGATTATCAGCCGACTTGCCCAGCGCGAGCAACGTCAGGCGACGGCGCGAGAGCCGCTCAGTCCCTCGTCCATCATTGCGCTTTGGGGCAAACCCATCACCGTTCAGGACGCACTCGACCACAACTTTGAGCCCCCCGCACCGCGGCCCAAACAAGCCACGTTCGCAAGCTTTATGGGTACCGACGAGCCAAGTGGGTGCACGCAGGCAAAGCAGCGCACAGCCCTCGACGGCCTAACGTCCGATGAGCTCCAAGCCCACATCGACCAGCTCTATACGTCCGAAGTCACATCGGCGCTACGCGATATTGTGCACGCATACGAAATCGCAATGGGCGTCGCCGTTTCCCGCGTTTCCGTACGCAGCATGAAAACGCGTTGGGGCTCATGCACGCCCAAATCCGGCGCCGTTCGCATCGCACGAGAACTTGCCGCCTATCCCGTCGAATGCCTCGACATGGTTGTCGCCCACGAGCTCGTCCACTTGCTCGAGCCAAGCCACAATCAGCGGTTTCACGCCCTGCTCGACACGTACTGCCCCAACAATAGAGCGCTGTCGCAGCGGCTCAAGCAGCCACCCATAGAGACGTATTAGAACCGGTTAGCGCACACGCTCGATCTCGACGCCACAGCTTGCCAAGGGCAGGCCAACAGGCGCCCACGGCTTATCGAGCTTGATGCGCACACCAAGCAGCGAGGGATAACGACGCAGCAGCATCTGGGCCGTACCTTCAGCTGCCGCCTCGATGAGCTTAAACGTATGCTCGCGCAGATAGCCATCGACATCGTGGCACACCGAGCCGTAGTCAATCGAGGCGTCCAAGTTATCGTGCTCTCCCGCTGCACGCAGGTCAGCATAGAGCACCAAGGACACGATGAATTTCTGGCCCAGCGCGTTCTCTTCGGGATACACGCCGTGGTTAGCAAAAACCTCAAGACCTTCAACGGTGATGCGGTCGGCATGGCGCAGATCGTCATAGCTCACGTGGGGTACCGCCGTTGCGGTGGATATTTCGCCCCTTCCACGGCGGGCGAGCTCGGCACCTTCAGTCTTGGTTGCATTCTCGGGCAGTTTCTTGTTGCTCATCGCGATCGTCTCCTTCGTTTAGAACCCCGACCGCGCAAACTAACTACACGCGAATCGACAGGTTCTTTTTATCATCGCTCCAGTTGCAAGCATTGCGCGCGGGGCATGCAAAGCAGGCGCGCGACGCTTTGTCGGCTGCATAGAGCAGACGCTCAAGCGGTTGGCTGTTCACACGCAGCTTTCGATGGCCCAGAATGGCCGTCTTAATGGCTGCGGCATCGGCCGGCTCAAACGCCACATCATCGGGCATGCCGCCGAGAATCGCATCAGCGACGCGTTCGCTTGCAACATCATGGGATATACCCGATTCATACTGTTCATCTTTGCCGATATCGTGAAGAAGTGCCGTGGCGTAGATGACCTCACGGTCAAATTCGAGCTGTTCCTCGAGATTCTTGATCCACATAATGCGAGCGACATCGAGAAGATGGTCAATACCGTGGCGGCAGAAGATGCGCCCCGATTCCAACTGTGCAATGTTACCCAGGTGCCGCCGGAACAGCCCGTTGGCGCAAATGTAATCAATGCGAGGCATGGCACCAAAGGGAGCCAAGCCCGAAGCCATAAAGCCGCGACGCGACGTCCCCTCATCGGTCTTCGATGTAAAGTCGTTGACGACCCTCATGCTAACGGCCCAGCATCCTAAAGAACCGCTCCTCGAGCGCGGGATCAGTCTCAAAGACGCCGCGGCGAGCGAGCGTCACGGTCTTGGTGCCGGGCTTTTGCACGCCGCGCATGGTCATGCACATATGCTCGGCTTCCATGAGCACAATCGCTCCCTGGGGAGCGAGATAATCCATGAGAGCGTCGGCAACCTGCGCACACAGCTGCTCCTGCAGCTGCAGACGGCGGGCATAAACCTCAACCGTGCGGGCGAGCTTGGAAAGCCCAGCCACCCGACCGTTAGGGATATAGCCGATCGCAGCCTTGCCATAAAACGGCAGCAGATGGTGCTCGCACAGCGAGTAAAACGCAATGTCGTGCTCGATAACCAAATCGTTCGAAGCGACGGCAAAGGTTTTGGACAGGTGCTCCTCGGCACTCTGGTCCATACCGCCGGCGATCTCACCATACATACGGGCAACGCGCGCCGGGGTCTCCAGCAGGCCCTCACGAGTTGGGTCCTCGCCTATGCCCTCAAGCAACAGCTTAATGGCGGCCTCGACTTTTTCCTGATCGATCATCTGGGCCTCACTTTTCCGATTTTGCGTTCGCGCTATGGTACCACGCCCTTTGGCATCGGCCACAAGCTACATAGTATGGGTCGAATAGACTGGATCGTCCCGCCAAAGTTCAACCGCATCACAAAGCGCAACACCCTCGCGCTCAGCACGGTCGCGCGTAGCGTTCATATCGATCACACGCTGGTTACTCGAGCCTCTAAAACGCAATGAGATATCGTACAGATCCTGAACAAACGGGCCGTCCACCAACATGTCGAGGCGGGCCAGGATACGGTTCGTCACCTCGGTATGATGACGGCCACCCGGCATAAGCTCCTCGAGCACGTCGCCGGTAAAGCACCAAATGGTCTTGCCCGACCCCGCGGGATAGGCCGCACGCACGCGTTCGATAAAGTCAACAAGCCCCACCTGATTCTCGGGCTCCATAGGCTCGCCGCCCAGAATCGTCAGACCATCGATAAAGGGGTGGTCGAGGCTCTCGATAATCTTGTCCTCGACGGCACGATCGAACGGCTCACCCGCAGCAAAGTCCCACGCGACAGAGTTAAAGCAATTCTTGCACCCACGACGGCACCCGCTCACAAAC
>CAUEQX010000083.1 GCA_959020035.1 uncultured Collinsella sp.
AGACAGGGCGGAGAGCAGCGGATACTTGTTCTCGTACATGGAGTTTGCTGCAATGGCTTTGGTCAGGAACTCATCGGAGAACTCGTCGCGCAGGTCGAGCACCTGGCAATCGAGAACGCCCAGGTCGAGCGCCTTCTGCTTCTTGGCATCCAGTCCGGTCTCTTCCTGGCCCACGTTGCCGCAAACACAAACGACATCGAGATTCTTCTCGTCCTGGAGCCACTTGACACATACGGATGTATCAAGACCACCGGAATATGCGAGAACGACTTTTTCCTTGCTCATGGCTGTTTCCTTTCGCCCTTGGTAGCTAGTTAGAACATCGGTCAGTTGCAAGTCATTTCAAGGTCATATACCGTGCGATATCAGGTTAAATAGCAAAAATCAGCACATACATGCCCTAGAAACATGCAGCAATGTCGTGCTTAAAACCCAACGACCTCAAAATGACTCTGTTGGAGCTTTTCGCCCCATGCGGACAGAGACGATTGTTATCGTCGTCGGGAAATTGCGCGCTGGCGTCGGATGGCATTGTCTGCAGTGGTGATGATCTGTACGAACTGCATCTGCCTCTCCTTTCGCTTATCGCCGGGCGCAATTGTTATATCGTAAACGGTACCTTTTCCTCGGTAAGCGGTTGTTTTTCCGTCTCCGTTTTCGATGGTCGCTATATTACGCTAAAGTGCCCGCAGCACAAGCGACAAATTCAAATTTCTGAAAAGTTTTTTCATTACTTTGTGAAGCGTGGTGCAAACACGCTCCGTTCCTGCGAAAATACGCCCGACTACGAATTGATGGTTATAACGTCTGAAACAATCTCGAAACGAAAGGCTCGCTTTTATGCAAACTTACGAATCGGACGCCAATATCGGAAACATTAAGATTCTCGCCGTCGACATGGACAAGACGCTGCTGACCGACGAGCGCGTGCTGCCCCAGGGTCTTGACGAGCGCCTGGACAAGCTCGCCGACGCCGACATCGTATTCTGCCCCGCCAGCGGACGTCCCGCCCCCAAGCTCGAGGAGATGTTCGAGGGCGTCAAGAACCGCCTCGCCTTTTGTCCCGACAACGGAGCTTGCGTGATCTATCGCGGCAGCTATATCTATAAGAGCAATATTGACGTGGAGCTGTATCAGCAGGTCTTGAACCGTGCCTCGGAGGATCCTCGCGCTGTCCCCGTCCTGTGCTGCTTCGACGAGTTTTACGTGCTTGCCCGCGACCATCAATACCACGACGAGATCAGCGTCTACTACAACACAATCAACTACGTCGACAGCTTTGAGGGCATTGATTTCGAGTCCAACAAGATTTCGGTCTTCTTCCCCGGCTACGACGCCGAGCCCGCTTTCCGCGAGACCTATAGCCCCGAGTTCTCGGACAAACTCTACGTCACCAACGCTGGGCGCGAGTGGATTGACTTTATGAACCTGGGCGTCGACAAGGGCGCCGGCGTCGCTCACCTGTGCGAGCACCTGGGCATCGATATTGCCGATGCTGCCGCCGTGGGCGACACCTACAACGACATCCCCATGCTGGAGCGCGTCGGTCACAGCTTTATCGTGGACAATGCCGAAGAGCACATGAACGCGCATGCCAAGTGGCGTATTCCGAGCAACAACGACGGGGGCGTACTGACGCTCATCGACGCCATCTTGGCGGCTCGTTAACGTAACTTGTCGGACCTGGCCGGGCGAGGCGGGTAAGTTTTTCGTTCGGTCAGGTCCTGGGCTCGCTCGGAAAGCACATTAAGTGCTTTCCGGCTCGTGCGGAATCTACGAAAAACTTACCCGCCTCGCCCGGCCAGGTCCTAGGTTTACTTGTCTGCCGCCTGGATGGCGTCTTGGCGTCTAGATACTTTGGCTGATTTTTGGAATGAAGGGGGCTCCTTGTTGGCAAGGAGCCCCCTTCTGCTTTTGGTTACTGTGGGGTTGTTGGTACGTCTCTATTTGGCATCGGCCCAGGTTATGCCGGTGCTGGCTTCGGCGATTAGGGGGACGCGGAGGTCTACTACGTGTTCCATGACGTCGCGGACCATGGCGGTGAGGCGCTCGACTTCGTCGACGGGGCACTCAAAGTCCAATTCATCGTGTACCTGCAGAATCATGTGGGCGGCAAAGCCCTCCTCTTCCAGACGGCGGCTTACGCGGGCCATCGCGATCTTGATGATGTCGGCGGCGGTGCCCTGCATGGGATGGTTCATGGCCGTGCGCTCGCCAAAGCCGCGGAGTTGCGGGTTTTTGGCCTTGAGCTCCGGAATATGACGACGGCGGCCGTACATGGTCTCGGCGTAGCCCGTCTGCTTGGCGCGTGCCACCACGTTGTCGAGGAACGTGCGCACGCCCGGGTAGGCCTCGTAGTAGCGGTCGATCATGTCGCGTGCCTCGGCCATCGAGATATGCAGCGACTGCGACAGGCCGTAGGCCTGCTGGCCATACACGATGCCAAAGTTCACGGCCTTGGCGCGACTGCGCAAGTCGGGCGTTACCTCGGACACCGGCACACCAAACACGCGCGCCGCCGTCTCGGCATGGAAGTCCTCGCCCTCGTTAAAGGCGCGCACCAGGTGCTCGTCACCCGAGAGATGTGCCAGCAGACGCAGCTCGATCTGCGAGTAGTCCACCGCCAAAAAGACGCTTCCCTCGCCTGCCGAAAACGCCGTCTTGACGGTACGACCCAGCTCCGAGCGCGTCGGGATGTTCTGCAGGTTCGGGTCGCTCGAGGACAGACGCCCCGTTGCCGTGATGGTCTGGTTGTACGTAGTGTGTACGCGACCGTCACCACGGCGTAGCGGGCCCAGCGTGTCCAGATAGGTGGACTTGATCTTAGACTTCTCACGCCAGTCCAAGATCAGACGCACGATTTCGTGGTCACGCGCAAGGTCGCTCAGCACCTTGGCGTTGGTCGAATAATAGCCGCGCTTAGTCTTCTTGAGGCCCTTGGTCGGAAGACCCATAACGTCAAACAGCACATGCGAGAGCTGCATGGGACTGCCAATGTTAAAGGTCTCGTCACCCGCCAGGTCGCGAATGCTGCGCTCAACCTCGGCAATCTGGGTCGCCAGACCCTCAGACAGACTGTGCAGGCGCTCGGGGTCCACGAGCATGCCCGCGCGCTCCATCTTGGCAAGCACCGGCACAAGCGGCATCTCGATGCCATCGAACACGTTGACGGCGTTCTCGCGGGTCATGCGGTCGCGCAACGGCGCCACGAGCGCCAGCATCAGGGCCGCAGTACGGGCGGCAGGCGACGGAGCGTCCTCGCCGGCACCCTCTGCACCGCGCGCCGCAGGCAACGTCATCTGCAGATAGGTATCGGCCAGATACGCCTCATCAAACTCGGAACGATCGGAATCCAGCAGATAGGCAGCGACCACGGTATCGAAGATACGCGTGGAATCGGCAGCGAGCGGATCCATGAGCTCGGGCTCAGAGGAATCGATAGGAGAAAGCTCGTGCAGCAGCGCCTTCATGTCCGGACTCGCCACGCGGCCCTCCATAAACAGGCGCGCGAGCACGCCGGCAATCACGCCGTGGGCGAAGTTAAAGCCTTCAACCTCAGCCGCCGCACCGCCGTCGCCCTCCTCGAGCGCGAACAGGCCCTTGGACGTCGCCAGCCACAGCGTGCGTGTCAGCCCAAAGAGCGCGCCCTCTTCCTTGTCGTCGTCCACCACGGCGGCGACCCACTCGCCGGCACCAATCGCGCGGGAAATCTCAGCCGCAACGGCACCAAGCGCGTCAGCATCGCCCGCGGCTGCGCGAGCCATCGCAGGCATCTCAAACACACTGGAGGCAGCAGCAGCCCCGCCCTCGCCACCGATCAGTGCCAAGAAACGGTTCTGCATGGCGGTGATACCAAGCGTACCCAGCGCCGCGGAAACCTCATCGGCAGAAAACGCCGGGAAGGACGTCGCCTCAAACTCGAGCTCCACGGGCGTATCGGTGCGGAGGGTCGCGACCTGGCGGCGCAGCAGCGCGTCTTTTTTAATGATACGGCGGCCACCGAGATCTACACTCTCTCCGTCGTCGGCATGTGCGATGACCTCGTCCAGGCTACCGTACTGCGCAATGAGCGCGCTCGCCTTTTTGGGGCCGATGCCCGGCACGCCGGGGATGTTATCGGACGTGTCGCCCTTCAGACCATAAAAGTCGGGCACGAGCGCCGGCGTGATGCCGTGATACAGATCGTCCACGCTCTCGGGCGTCATGATCGCCACGTCGGACAGGCCCTTGCGGGTCGAGACCACGTTGACGTGCTCGGTCACGAGCTGATACATATCGCGATCACCGGTCACCAGCAGCATGTCACAGCCGGCCTCTTCACCCAGACGCGCCATGGTGCCCAGGATGTCATCGCCTTCCCAGCCCTCGGACTGCAAAATCGGCACGTTGAGCGCGGCGAGCAGCTCCTTAATCATGGGAAACTGCGCGTGCAGATCGGGGTCCATGGGCGGGCGTTGCGCCTTATACTGCGGCAGCATCTCCATGCGCACGCGCGGTTTGCCCTTATCAAACGCCACGACCACACCGTCGGGGTTAAAGGCGTCGATCATCTTGAGAAACATGTTCAGAAAGCCAAAGATCGCGTTGGTGGGGCGACCGTCCGGCGCGTTCATGGTCGGCGGCACGGCGTGGAAGGCGCGATGCATGAGCGAGTTGCCGTCGATAACGGCAAAAGTGCGGCGCTTGTCAGACATATTAAATACCTCGCTTTGGGCTGGGCACGGTTTGCTCACTCCAGTTTACACGCTCCCCGCCCCGCGGCCACTGCACATCAGGCTTCCCTGCCGCCGCGCGCCCGCGCGTGATACGATGGCTCACGGTACATCAACCAGCACGATCGATCCGAAAGGAGCCTGCGTTATGGAGCGTCCCTGCGCATGGAAAAAGTACACGCCACAGCAGATCGAGGAGCTCGAGGAGCTTTGCCGCGGCTATAAGCAGTTTTTGAGCGAGAACAAGACCGAGCGCCTGTGCGTCAAGACCGGTATCAAGATGGCCGAGGAGGCGGGATACGTCAATCTGGAGACCGTGATCGCCGAGGGCCGCGAGCTCAAGGCAGGCGACAAGGTGTACGCCGCCAACCACGGCAAAGACCTCATGCTCGTCAACCTGGGCACCGCCCCGCTCGAGCAGGGATTTAACATCCTGGGTGCTCACGTGGACTCGCCGCGTCTGGACCTTAAGCAGAATCCCGCCTTCGAGGCCGGCGACATGGCCTACCTCGACACGCACTACTACGGCGGCGTCAAGAGCTACCACTGGGTGGCCTCCCCGCTCGCACTCGTGGGCGTCATCTGCAAAAAAGACGGCACCACCGTCGACATCAACATCGGCGACAAGGCCGATGACCCGGTCTTTACCATCTCCGACCTGCTGATCCACCTCTCGAGTGAGCAGATGTCCAAGCCTGCCAAGGATGCCGTCGACGCCGAGATCCTCGACGTGATCGTGGGCGGCCGCCCTGTAAAGTTTGACGAGGACGACAAGGACGCCCCCAAGGAGCCCGTCAAGCAGATGTTCCTGGACATCCTCAAGGAGCAGTACGGCGTCGAGGAGGAGGACTTCCTCTCCGCCGAAATCGAGGTCGTGCCCGCCGGCCCGGCCCGCGACATGGGCCTCGACCGCTCCATGATTCTGGGCTATGGCCACGACGACCGCGTCTGCGCCTATCCGTCCATGCTCGCCCAGATCAACGTCGCCAACGTGGAGCGCACGAGCATCACGCTCATCGTCGACAAGGAGGAAATCGGTTCCGTGGGTGCCACCGGCATGACGAGCCGCTTCTTCGAGAACACCGTCGCCGAGATCATGGCACTCGCCGGCGAGGATAGCCCGCTGGCCCTGCGCCGCGCGCTCGCCCGCAGCCGCATGCTTTCCTCTGACGTGTCCGCCGGCTTCGACCCGGGCTACGCCGGCAAGTTCGAGACCAAGAACGCGGCCTTTATGGGTCGCGGCCTGTGCTTTAACAAGTACACGGGCAGCCGCGGCAAGGGTGGCTCCAACGACGCCGACGCCGAGTATGTGGCCCTCATCCGCGACATCATGGACGAGGCGGGCGTGGACTTCCAGACCTGCGAGCTCGGTCGCGTCAACGCAGGCGGCGGCGGCACCATCGCCTACATCATGGCCAAGTACGGTATGAACGTCATCGACTCCGGCGTTGCCGTCCTGTCCATGCACGCCCTGTGGGAGGTCGCCAACAAGGCCGACATCTACGAGGCATATCGCGGTTACAAGGCCTTCATCGAGCGAGCCTAACCAACCCTTCGTCAGTTGCGGTGAAATACGGACTAAACTGGCCCATAAACGGCTAAAACAGACCGTATTCCACCGCAACTTCCTTTTTGGCAGAGGAGAGTCCATGCTGCAGGTCATCATTTCGCCCGCCAAGCAGATGCGCACGGCCCAAGATGCTTTTGAAGTCCTGGGCATCCCACCCTATGTGCGCGAGACGGCTCGCCTCCACCGCGCACTGCTAGATATCGAGCGGAATGAAGGCAGCGGCGGCCTGCAGGCGCTGTGGAACGTGAGTGACAAACTGCTGGGGCCTTGCCTCAACGCCCTGCATGAGTTCGGGCCCATCCTGAAAAACGGCAATCTCGACAATCCCGCACTCGCCCGTCACCTTTCCCCTGCCGTCATGTCCTATCACGGCATTCAATACCAGAGCATGGCGCCCGAGGTGATGGATTCCGCGCAGCTCACATGGCTGCAAGACCATCTGTGGATCCTCTCGGGCCTTTACGGATGCGTACGCCCCTTTGATGCCGTTGAACCGTATCGACTGGAGATGGGCGCGAAGCTTGCCGTCGACGATGCCCGAGACCTCTACGCGTTTTGGGGCGACAAGCTCGCACGGGCCATCGCTCCGGCGGGTTCCAATGCTACGATCGTCAATCTCGCCAGTGCGGAATACGCCAAAGCCATTCTGCCCCGCCTCACCACCGATGTCACGGTCGTCACATGCCTCTTTGGCGAAGGCATCCGCAACGGCAAGCCCATCCAGCGCTCAACCGCCAGCAAAAAGGCACGCGGTTCCATGGTGCGCTGGATGGCAGAAAACAAGTTCGAGGATGTAAGCGGGCTCACCGCGTTCGACGTTGGTTACCGTCACTTTCCCGAGCTTTCAAATAAAAACACTTTGGTCTTCCTGAACGAACAGGCCTTGTAGGACCACCGCTACTTTTGAATGTGCTGCCTAGGCACGGCGTCTATCCCGCCAAGCCCTCGGCTTTGGCGATTTCATTTGTCGAGCCGTCCTGATAGGTAATCTTGACATGTTCCACCTCGGACACCTTGACGCTCGACGGGGGCTCCAGGCGCCATTCCGTCAGCGCGATATCCATCGTCGTGGGCACATCCCCTTGATCTTTGAGCTCGACCGACAGCGTCTTAAGCGACGCATCGAAGGTCACGCGCTCGATCTCTTCACCGGGAATGGAGCCACCGCTCAGCTGCAGCTGCACAAACTCGTCGCGCGGATACCAATAGTCGCCCGGCGCGGCCACCGTGTTACCGCCAGTGACCTTCACCGTCATGATCGGCAGGGCATCATCAGCCTCAAACTCCCAGGCAGCGCCGCCGCGACCGCCAAACGTCCAAATACAAAAGGCAATCACCAACACGGCAAGCACCGCAAAACCAATCGCGACAAGGCCATGGTGCGCACGGCTTTCCCCGGCCGACACATCCCACTGCGTCTCTCGATATAGATGCTTGTCTTCCATGTTCGCCTCCTCACGGGCACGCTCGTTAGGCCAATCGTACCCATTCGAGCTATACTTGAGCCCATGACATAAACGGGGGGCTTGCAGGAAAAGACGGCAGGCTGAGATTGGGCGCGCCCGCCCTGACCCGCAAACCTGATATGGGTAATGCCAACGAAGGGAGCCGTGCCAATG
>CAUEQX010000084.1 GCA_959020035.1 uncultured Collinsella sp.
GAGGCCGACAAACTGCGTGTTTCCTCTGCTTCGAAGGACGCGTTGCAGACCGTGATCCAGTTCCTGCGCGACCAGGACTACGGCCAGCCGCTGCAGTTCACCAACTACCGCTAATATCAATCGAAAGGACCGCTCTCCAACATGGATACACCGTTGGGCTCCGTGCTCTACATCACCCTCGGGTGCGCTAAGAACGAGGTTGACACCGACCGCATGCGTTCTCTTTTGACCGCCGCGGGCTACGAGGAGGCATTCGACCCGCAGGATGCCGATATCGCCATCGTCAATACATGTTCGTTCCTCGCCTCCGCAACGTCCGAGAGCATCGAGACCACGCTCGAGCTCGCCAACGAGGTTCAGGACGGCGTTCGTTCTTGCCCCATCGTCATGTGCGGCTGCGTGCCGTCGCGCTATGGCGATGACCTGCCTGACGAGCTGCCCGAGGTCGCTGCCTTTGTGAAGGCTGACGAGGAAGACGGCATCGTGGCGGTCATCGATGGCGTGCTGGGTGTCGAGCGTGAGATTGCAGCCTATATCCCGCAGGTCAAACGTACCGTCGAGGGTGCTGTCGCCTACGTCAAGATTTCCGATGGCTGCAACCGCTTCTGCAGCTTCTGCATGATTCCCTACATCCGCGGCCGCTATCATTCGCGCAATGCCGAGAGCATCATCTCCGAGGTGCGCGACCTGGTTGCCGGCGGTGTGCGCGAGATCGTGCTGATCGGCCAGGACACGGGCATCTGGGGTACCGACTTTGCCGACGAGGACGTCGCCGATGGCTCGCCGCGCAATCTGGCGCAGCTGCTGCGTGCCGTCGCCGAGGCCGTACGCCCGCACAACGTCTGGGTCCGCGTGCTCTATCTGCAGCCCGAGGGCATGACTGACGAACTCATCGAGACGATTCGCGATACGCCCGAGGTGCTGCCCTATATCGATATCCCCGTGCAGCACTGCGACGCGCGCATTCTTAAGGCCATGCGTCGCTCCGGTTCACGCCAGGAGCTCGAGGATCTGTTCCGCGACCTTCGCGAGCGCATCCCCGGCATCGTGATTCGTTCCACGGCCATGGTCGGCTTCCCGACCGAGACCGACGACGAGTTCCGCGACCTTATCGACTTTATGGACACCGTCGGCTTTGACTACACGAGTGTCTTTGCCTACTCGCGTGAGGAAGGTAGCCTGGCCGCCAAGATGGAGGGCCAGGTCGATGAGGAGGTTAAGCTCGAGCGCGCCCAGGAGGCCATGGACCTGGCCGAGTCGCTCGGTTTTGCCGCCACCGCCGCCCATGTGGGCGAGCGAGCCCAGGTAATCGTCGACGGTATCGAAGAGACCGAGGATGGCGCCGAGCTGATCGGCCATGCCTGGTTCCAGGCGCCCGATTCCGATGGCGCGGTGCATCTGGACGCCAGCGAGGCGTCCGTGGGCGATATTCTGACCGTCGAGTTTACCGATAGCTTCTGCTACGAGCTTATCGGTCATGTTGTGGAGTAGGAGAGCGTCGTGGCTAACGAGAGTAATAAGGAACTGACGAGTGTCTGGACGCCCGCCAACATCGTGACGTGCGTTCGCATCGTCTTTATCCCGGTGTTCATGATCGTGTCGGCGCTTTCTCACACGAGTGTTGCCGGTACGGATTGGAGCACCTTCGACGGCCCGCTCGCCGCCGCTGCCTTCATTCTGTATGTGATCCTGTCGTGCACCGATAAGGTCGACGGTTATCTGGCGCGTTCGCGCAACGAGATCACCGACTTCGGTAAATTCTTGGACCCCATCGCCGATAAGCTGCTCGTGTTCTCGGCCCTGCTGCTGTTCTTGGATTTTGGCACAGTGACCGTGTGGTCCGTGTTCATTATCCTGTTCCGTGAGCTTCTGGTGAGCGCCCTTCGCATGGTCGCGAGTGCGGCCGGTGTGGTCGTTGCGGCCGATAAGCTCGGCAAGTACAAGACGGCAACCACGATGGTCTCCATTTGCGGTTACCTGTGCGTTTTTGCTATGGCCGGCTTGCACCTTGGCCCGGTGGCGCTAACGCTCGGCATCTACTCGGTGTCGCGCTTCCTGTACGCCGTTGCCGTTGTCCTGACCGTTATCTCGGGCGCCCAGTACTTCTGGAACTGCCGCAAGATCGTCTTTTCGGTCTAGGTCCTGGTGGGTATGACGGACTCTTTTGAGCAGATTTCCGCACATAACGAGGAGCTGGCGCGTGATATTGTCGAGCGCGCGAGCGCTCGGGGCGTGACGGTTTCGACGGCTGAGTCGCTGACGGCGGGTATGATCGCCTCGACGATTGCCGATATCCCGGGCGCCTCGGCGGTGCTGCGTGGCGGTGCGGTGACCTATTGCGATGAGATTAAGCATCGCGTTCTTGGTGTTGAGCAGGAGACGCTTGACCGCTATACCGCGGTGTCGTATCAGACCGCGCGCGAGATGGCGGTGGGTTCGCTGGAGCTGTACCAGAGCGATATTGCAGTGAGCGCAACGGGTTATGCCGGCCCCGGCGGTGGCACTGAGGACGATCCGGCGGGCACTTTCTATATTGCCTGGGCGCATCGTTCCGCCGATGGGGGCGTGCCGGTTGTGGACTCTGTGCGCTGCCACTATGAGGGCGACCGTTCGTGTGTTCGTGCCCATGCGGTCACGGAGGCATTGGGTCGCATTGCCCTTGTGCTCAACTCTATGGAATAGACGTGTTTTAAGGGGCCTTCGAGCCCCTTAATTGTGGAGATAGGGACCTTAGGCTCATTTGGCGTTTGTGCTGGTTGTAGATGTATTTTTGCCTGCCTTGTTCATATTTGGTCCTTTGTGGTCAAGCATTTGGTCAGTGTTTGGTCGGCGTTTGGTTGGGTTTTGGAAAGACCGCCTGCATATGATTGGCCTGAACGGTTGACCACGAACAGCCGTTCGTTTATTATCGATGCAGGTTGTTAAGAGGAGGGCTATTCATGGCCAAGAATTCAGGTCCCGTACGTACCGTTCATGCTCGCACGACGGGTAAAGAGCGCGATGAGATGATCGCCACCACCAAGGCCGAGATCGAGAAGAAATTCGGCCAGGGTTCCATCATGAGGTACGGCGACGGTGGTCCCGAGCTCGAGGTCGAGGCCATTCCCACGGGCGCCCTGGCCCTCGATGCCGCGCTGGGTATCGGCGGCGTGCCACGCGGCCGTATCGTCGAGATTTACGGTCCTGAGTCCTCCGGTAAGACGACGCTTTCGCTCGAGATTTTGGCAGAGGCCCAGGCAATGGGTGGCGTTGTGGCATTTATCGATGCCGAGCACGCGCTCGATCCCACGTATGCCGCGCGCATCGGTGTGGATATCGACGAGGTGCTCATTTCCCAGCCCGATACGGGTGAGCAGGCGCTCGAAATCGTTGACATGCTTGTGCGTTCTGGTGCCATCGATGCCATCGTCGTCGACTCCGTCGCCGCGCTGACCCCGCGTGCCGAGATCGAGGGAGAAATCGGCGACACTACGGTCGGTCTTCAGGCTCGCCTGATGAGCCAGGCGCTCCGCAAGCTCGCCGGCTCGCTGTCCAAGTCCAACACGACGTGCATCTTCATTAACCAGCTGCGTGAGAAGATCGGCGTCATGTTCGGCAATCCCGAGACCACGACGGGCGGTCGCGCCCTTAAGTTCTTCTCTTCGGTTCGTATCGACATTCGCCGCATCGACAGCATTAAGCTTAAGGACGAGGTTATCGGTAACCGCGTGCGCGCCAAGGTCGTTAAGAACAAGGTGGCAGCTCCGTTCCGTTCTGCTGAGTTCGACATCATGTACGGTACGGGCATCTCTAAGGAGGGCTCGATTCTGGACATGGCTGTTGAGTGTGGCATCTGCAAGAAGATGGGCTCTTGGTTTGCCTATGGCGAGGACAAGCTCGGCAACGGTCGCGAGGCCGCCAAGGCGTTCCTGCGCGAACATCCCGATTGCGCCGACGAGATTGAGCATAAGGTCCGCCTTGCCTGCGGGCTTGAGTTTGATGACGATGCTCCGTCCGAGGTCGAGCTGACCGATCAGCCTGCGCCTGATGAGTTTGACGAGTTTTACGCCATCGATGGTTCCGCCATGCTCGATGATGACGACGAGTAGCGGTTACGCTCATGTCGTATACGGTGACCGAGGCCACGGTCGTCTTTCCCGATAAGAAGGCGGCTTCCTCGTTCTCGAGCGGGTATGCGTCTAAAAAGCCTTGCGCACATATCGATTGTGAGCTTGAGGGCGGTTTTGAGCGGTCCATTTGGATTCCCGTGCGGGTCGCGCGCCTGTATGTCAAAAACCGCCCCGATCTTCCCTGTGATTGGGACAACTTTCGTGAGGCGGTGCAGCTCATCGAGCGTAAATGTGCACTTACCATGGTGACCGAGATGTTATCGCGCCGCGACCATGCGACGGGTGAGGTCCGTGACAAGCTGGCCCGCTACGGCTTTCACCAGCCTGCGATCGATTTCGCCGTCGAGCGCGCCACCGAGTATCGCTTTTTAGACGAGAACCGCTTTTGCTCGTACTTTATCGAGGTGCGCAAGCGGCGCGGTTGGGGACAGCGTAAAATCGAGACCGAGCTCAAGCGCCGTCATGTCGTGCTCGATGACATTCCCGGTTATCCCGAGGATTATTTTGCCGTCGAAGACGATTTGGCGCGTGCGTCAGCCCTGCTCGCCAGGCGGCGTGTTCCAGAGACACGCGGATTCGAAAAACTGGTTCGGTTTTTGATGGGCAAGGGCTTCTCGTATCACATCGCCGCCGATGCCGTTAAGGCACGTCTCGATGCCGAACGCGAGGAATGTGCGGTTTAGGCGTGTGCGTTTTGTGGCCCTGCCGTTCACCGCGTTTTAGCCGCCGTGCTGGGGCCATTTATTTGACAGTTGTTGTGGTTCAACGTACGATAAACACTGTCATTTGCTTTGTGATATGTGCTCATCTTTGATGAGTTTGTTTATATGTTTATCTGTATCCGACCCGCATAAGCTGCGCCCATATTACTCAAATGTCGCGAGCCGTTCGTAAGGGCGGTTCGCTTTGTTGTGTAACGAATCCATAAAAAGGAGTGAGCATGCCTATCATCGCAGCGCTCGTTGGCATTGTTTTGGGTGCCGTCGCCGCCATTGCCTACATGCGCACCGCCAAGCAGGGTAGTCTTCACGAGGCCGACGAAAAGATCCAGTCGGCACACGCACAGGCTGAGTCCCTGATCGGCGATGCTAAGCGTCAGGCCGAGACCCTCAAAAAAGAGGCTCTGCTCGAGGCTAAAGAGGAGATCATCAAGAACAAACAGGCCGCCGAGGCCGAGGACAAGCAGCGTAAGAGCGAGATTCGTACGCTCGAGAACCGCGTGATGCAGCGCGAGGAATCCCTCGATCGCCGCAACGACGCTCTCGACAAGCGTGAGCATCAGCTGTCCAGCCAGGCCGGTCAGGTCGAGAAGCGCTCCCGTGAGCTCGAGGAGCTTTGCGCAAAGCAGACCTCCGAGCTCGAGCGAATCGCCGACCTTACCCGCGAGGATGCCCACAAGGAGCTCCTCGATAAGGTTCGCGGCGAGGTCACCCACGAGGCCGCCACGATCATTCGCGAGTCCGAGCAGCAGGTTCGCGCCGAGTGCCACAAGACCGCCCAGGAGATTCTGTCCCTGGCGATTCAGCGCTGCGCTGCCGACCACACTGCCGAGGTCACCGTTACCTCCGTGCACATTCCCTCTGATGACCTGAAGGGCCGTATCATTGGTCGCGAGGGTCGCAACATCCGCACCTTCGAGCAGGTTTCCGGCGTCAACCTCGTGATCGATGACACGCCCGAGACCGTCGTTCTTTCGAGCTTTGACCCGGTCCGTCGTGAGACCGCCCGTGTCGCCCTCGAGAACCTCATCGCCGACGGCCGCATTCACCCCGCCCGCATCGAGGAGATGTATCACAAGGCTGCCGACCTGGTTCAGCAGCGCGTGCGCGAGGCTGGCGAGCAGGCTGCCTTCGATACCGGCATCCACGACCTGCACCCCGAGATCGTCAAGACCCTTGGTGCCCTGCGCTACCGTACCTCGTTTGGTCAGAACGTGCTTCAGCACTCCCTTGAGGTCTCGGATCTGTGCGGCGTGATGGCTTCCGAGCTTGGCCTGGACGTTGTGACCGCCAAGCGCGCCGGCCTGCTGCACGACCTGGGCAAGGCCATCGACCACGACGTCGAGGGCCCGCATGCCGTCATCGGCGCCGAGCTTGCCCGCCGTTATGGCGAGAAGCCCGTTATCGTCCACGCTATCGAGGCTCACCATGCCGACGTCGACCCCAACACGGTGCTCGATGTCCTGGTACAGGCCGCCGATGCTGTCTCTGCCTCTCGCCCCGGTGCCCGTCGCGAGTCTGCCGAGAACTACATCAGGCGTCTTGAGAAGCTCGAGGAGATCGCCAACTCCCATGATGGCGTCGAGCGTACCTATGCCATGCAGGCTGGTCGCGAGGTCCACGTCATGGTTCAGCCGGACAAGATCTCCGATGCCCAGTCCACGGTCCTGGCTCACGATATCGCCCATCAGATCGAGGAAGAGATGGAGTATCCCGGTCAGGTGCGCGTCGTCGTGATTCGCGAGAGCCGCGCTGTCGATATCGCTAAATAACATGAGCGACGCGAACGAGCTCATCTCATTTATCGCGTCGATGTCGGGGGAGGGCAACCTTCGCGTCGAGGAGAACCTTGGCGAGGGTTATGTCCGCCTCCGCGTTTCGGAGGCCGAGAGGCGCCAGGCAAAGCACGACATTCAGCATGTCGAGGATATCGTCATTGAAATGCTCCGTAATGCTCGCGATGCTGGCGCCGACAAAGTCTATCTCGCTACGACCAAGGAAGATGGCGTCCGCACGCTTGTCTTTCTGGATAACGGTTCGGGCGTTCCGCAGGATATGCAAGAGCGAATCTTCGATGCCCGCGTTACCTCCAAGCTCGAGAGCATGAAGATGGACCGTTGGGGCGTTCACGGTCGTGGCATGGCATTGTTTTCGATCAAGCAGAACACCGACGAGGCCCGTGTGGTCACGTCCGGTGTCGATCTTGGCTCGGCCTTTAAGGTGAGCGTTGCGGCCGACCGCCTCAGCGAGCGTGCCGATCAGTCCAGCTGGCCCCAGGCCGTCAAGGATGAGGATGGACGTTATGTCTGTGCTCGCGGTCCGCATAATATTATTCGCGCTGCTTGTGAGTTTGCGCTCGAGGAGTTGCGTGGTTGCGATGTCTATCTTGGTTCTCCGTCTGAGATTGCCGCGACCCTTTATGCTCAGGCGTCAAGTCGGCTCGATACGTCGCGTCTCCTGTTCATTGATGACGAGAGCGAGCTTCCGGTTGTCGATCGTTTAGGCCTTGCCTCTGATGCCGAGGACTTTATCCGTATCTGTTCGGGTTTGGGTCTTGAGATGTCCGAGCGCACGGCCCATCGCATTTTGGCAGGGCAGATTAAACCCGTTCGCGGTGTGACCGCGCGTCTGCTGCGCGAGCGTGATTCGTCCTCGCATGCGCCGGCTCCTGTCGATCTTGCAAAGGATCGTCGCGGGCTACGTATTGCCAAGGATGACATGGCACAGTTTTCGCGTGCTGTGGAGCGTGACTTTAATGACCTTGCCGCCCGGTACTATCTCAACCTTTGCGGTGACCCAAAGATTCGTGTTTCGCGTGATCGAATCACTGTGACCTTCGATCTTGCCAAAGAGGAATAGTGCCTTTACCGAGTCCACTCGGTACGATACAGTTATTGCAGTTAAAACGTACTTTTAAACGCC
>CAUEQX010000085.1 GCA_959020035.1 uncultured Collinsella sp.
CTCCCAGGAGCAGCTCACCAAGATCGCCGAGATCAAGATGCCGGACCTCAATGCCAACGACATTGACGCCGCTAAGAAGATCATCGCCGGTACCGCCCGTTCCATGGGCGTCACCATCGCTGAGTAGCGATTTCTTTTGGTAACGACGGGTGCTCCGACCGGGGCGCCCGTTAAATGTGTGCAATAGGGCACACGATACGATGTGTGAGGCCTCACGCCCGTTTAACCACAGGAGGTAATGCACATGGCTAAGCATGGTAAGAGCTATAACGCCGCTGCCGAGAAGATCGACCGCGCCACGCTCTACACCCCCCTTCAGGCTGCCAAGCTCATCAAGGAGCTCGACACCGCCAAGTTCGACGAGACCGTCGAGGCTCACTTCCGTCTGGGCATCGATACTCGTAAGGCTGACCAGAACATCCGTGGTTCCATCTCCCTGCCCCACGGCACCGGCAAGACCGTTCGTGTTGCCGTCTTTGCCGAGGGCGAGAAGGCCCGTGAGGCTGAGGCTGCCGGCGCCGACATCATCGGTTCCGACGAGCTCGTCGCCCAGATTCAGAAGGGCGAGATCAACTTCGACGCCGCTATCGCTACGCCGAACATGATGGCCAAGGTTGGCCGCATCGGTAAGATTCTTGGTCCCCGTGGCCTCATGCCGAACCCCAAGCTCGGCACCGTGACCATGGACGTCGCCAAGATGGTCTCCGAGCTCAAGGCTGGCCGCGTTGAGTACCGCGCCGACCGCTACGGCATCTGCCACGTGCCCCTGGGCAAGAAGTCCTTCTCTGAGCAGCAGCTCGTCGAGAACTACGCTGCCCTGTACACCGAGATTCTGCGCGTCAAGCCCTCTTCTGCTAAGGGCAAGTACGTCAAGTCCATCTCCGTGTCTTCCACCATGGGCCCTGGCGTCAAGGTCGATCCCGCTGTCCAGCGTGACTTCCTGGCTGAGTAACTGCTAGTTACTGCCTGAGTACAGCAAGCATTGCTAAAGAAACCCGGTTCTGCCTTGTGCAGGACCGGGTTTCTTGCTATCGCGCCAATGTTATGGCATCGCAGCGAGCCGGTTCCAAGTGCCCCAGGTCGGCCCGAAAGAGGAGCGACGCGTACTTTGGTACGCGAGCGACGGCTTGAGGGTCGAGATGGGGTGCTTGGGGCCGGCGCAGCGTCAAGCCTTAAAGGTGGTTACCAGGGCGTTCTGGCTGTTGAAGACTCGATGGCTTCGTGGCGTTTGAGCTCGCGGCGCATGGTTTGTGAGTTGAGCCAAGCTGCTTGCCAGCCGCGGATGGGGTAGTGCGTCTGGTCGAGCTCAAACTGCGTATAGCCGCAGGCGTTGATGATCGTCGTTCCACACACATGCTGACGCTCGCGCTGAAAATCGCAACCGTAGCTTTGGTGCACATGCCCGTGCAGCATGTAGTCGGGATTCCAGGATTCGAGTGCTATGTTAAAACTCTCGGATCCTCGATGCGGCAGATCGTCCAGATCACCCATACCGGCGGCGGGTGCATGGGTAAGCAGAATGTCGCACCCGCCGACCATCCTAACCTTACGCGACAGCTTACGCATGCGCTTGGACATCTCGCGTTCGGTGTACATGTTGGCGCCGTCGCGATAACGCATGGACCCGCCAAGGCCCGCAATGCGAATCCCTCGGTACGTGTACACGCTGTCCTCTACGCAGATACATCCACCCGGTGCATGACGTGCGTAGCGGTCATCGTGATTGCCGCGCACGTAGATGAGCGGTTTGTTGATGACCGTAACCAAAAACTCAAGATAGTCCGGGTCCAGATCGCCGGCGGACAAAATCAGGTCGACTCCCTCAAAGCGTTCCTTGCGAAAGCACTCCCAAAGGCATCGTTCTTCGGTATCGGCTATGGCAAGGATTTTCATAGGGCAGGGACTTCCGGCTCATCGTCGAGCTGCGGAATGGTGCCTACCACGTTGTCCGCCAGCCAATTCATCTCGACAATCTGCGTGCTCGGCAGCGGAGGGAAGCCTTCGATCTGTACCACGCCGTTCTGGCTGTGGAGCTCGCCGCCAAAGGGGTTGATGGATCCCACAACAATGCCGTTGCGGAGCAACTGCACGAGTTTGCGCGTTTGGTAGGGTAGGCCCGGAGCGTAACGGATGTCGATAACGCCGGAGCTCATGCCATACCAGTAGTTGATAGCGCGCACTTGGTTGTCGTCGCTGGTCTCGTCCCACGTGCCGTGAAGAAGGCTGCGAACGATGAGCTCGTAGTAACGGCCCCAGTTCCATACGGGCATGGCGATGCCGGTGACTTTGCCGTCGACCAAGCGGTGAAGCCCGTAGGCCGTTGGGTCTTCGAGCGACTTTGACATGTCAGCGCCGGTCATGACGCTTACGCCTTCGCGGCACATGGCTTCGGCAAGACCACCGGCGGGAACATCGCCCCAGGTGAGGATGACCTGCGCGCGCGGGTCGAGCAGCGAGGCGCCAATCGCAAAGGCGTTGATCTCGCTGAGTGCGCCCGAGGCGAAGACCGACGCGTGGTAGCCGATGCGGTGGTTGTCCGCCATGCTGGCCGCAAGGGCGCCCAGCAGAAACTTGGCCTCGTACATCTTGCCAAAGTACGAACGGACGCTTTGATGGGGAAGGCCGATAGAGCAGTTGAGGAACCGAACCCGGGGATACTCAACGGCAGCCCTGAGCGTGTATTCCATCAGGCGGTGCGAGGTCGAGAAGATGACGTTTGCTCCATGTTTGACAGCCGTTTCCACGGCGGCGTAGAACACATCCGGATCGTGACAGTCCTCGAACGCCTCGGTGCGCACGATACCGCCAAAGTGCTCATCGAGATACTGACGCCCTTGGTCGTGCAGGCCGTCCCAGCTCGACGCCGCACAGGGGAACTCATGGATAAAGGCGATACGCAGGGGGTTGGCCGCCGAATAGACAGTCTTGCCCATAAAGAAGTTGAGCACGCCGGAGGTGGACTTGGCGGGCGACTCCTCCTCATCGACGCTCGGCGCTTCGACAAGATCGACCTTGTCCTCGTCGTTTTTGCCGGCAATGACCAGCTCGCGCCAAATCTTGCACAGGCGGTTTACGACGATATCCGTCGGCGTATCCAGCAGGCGGTCCTGGTTGTACACATTGAGGTAGACGAGCATGGCGTCGGCGGGCGTAATGTCCAGGTGGTCGCCGCCTGCGCGAAGGTAGGCGCGCTTAAAGAGCAGGAAGGTGTGGCGCAGGTAGTCGACCTTTTTCTGCGGCCATTTTTCGATAAGGTTCCGACCGAGCATCTTGGCGAGCGTCTCGTAGCTTCCCTCACGCGAGAACTCGATTTCGTATAGGGGGCAGACGCGCCAAAACGCGCAGAATTCACCGTACAGGCGGCTTTCGACGGAATCCCATGTGCCGGGGTAGAGACGGGTGACCCTGGCCGAAACCGTTGGAGCGTCCAGGAATTTGAGGACACTGACGCGTTTGTTGCCTTCCTGGACATAGAACCGATGCATGAACTCGGTGACGATGATGGGATCGCGATAGCCCTCGGTTACCTGGATGTCGTAGAGGTTGGACCACTTGCGGGCGAACTCAGTGTTAAACGGCAGCAGGGGCATAAAGTTGCATGAAAAGGCGGACTGACGGCCTTTGGTGACTGTGCCGACGACCATTTCGAGCGGAATATCCCTTATGCCGACATTCTCTCGCTGACCTAAGGGGAGCTGGGCAACGAGGCTGTCGAGGTCCGTAAGGTACGGGTGCTCGCTTTGGCTGATGGCGCGACGGCGTCCCTGCTCGCCGCGCTTGCGTGCTTGACGATAGGCCTCTTCCATGATGTTGCTCCCTTAGTCGTTTAAACAACTATATGAACCATGGTACCACGAATGAAAACCACCACAAAGGTGCCTGTCCCTTTTTGGCGGGTTAGGCGATGATGGGGGCGATGGCACGGATGCAGGCGTCAGCTGCCGTGAAAGTAGTGCTGTCGTCGCTGACGATAAAGATGATCTTTCCTTTGATGCCAAAGTCGCCGATTTCGCTAAAGAGTACGTAGGGCTCCTTGTCAAAGCCCGAGATGGGAAGCACGGCGGCCTTGGTGGCGCTGGTCAGCTCGTCTGCCAGCACGTCAAGGGAAGCCCACTTGGACGTGTCCTTTACGGCAACGGGCACGGCCACGCGCCCAAAGGGCATCAAATGCACGAGTGTGTTCTTGGAAATGTTGGAGTTGGGCACAATGATGGTCTGTCCACAGGCATCCTCAATCGTTGTATGGCGCCAAGTGATGTCTTGGACCACGCCGGATACGCCGCCGACCTCGATATTGTCGCCGGGCTTGATGATGCCCATAAAGGTCACCTGCATGCCGCCGATAAGGTTTGACAGCGTGTCCTGAAAGCCGAGCGAAATGGCGATGCCGCCGACGCCAAGAGCGGCAACGAGGGCGTTTGCGTTAATGCCAAAGCAGTTGTCGAGGATAAAGCTGCCGCCGATCATCCAGATGACGGCGCGCGCGATGTTGATGAAGATACTCGATGCCGGAAGCGGGTTATCGTCTCGGTTAAGCAGATGGTTTAGGGTCTTGGATACGACCTTGGCGGCGACGGCGGTGCCTATCGCCAAGATGACGGCCCAGATGATGTTGTGGACCCACCGTTGCTCAAAGAAATGAAGAATCGGCTCAAACAATTCCATGTAGGGAAAACCTCCTAATGATCGTCCAACCATGATACCCACCAAGAAGCCCGTCCGATCACATCGGACGGGCTTCTGTGCTCGATATAAGGTTTACGCGGCGGGGCTGTAAGGCCCGGCGGTGTAGCTTAGCGTCGACGCTTCCAGATAATGCCGAGCATGATGACGATGATGCCGCCGATAAGGCACGCGCCAACTACTGCCAGCGTGCGGTCTCCCGTTGCGGCAAGCTTACCGGTCGTCTTCTTGGTGATGACCTTCGTGGTCGCCGTGTCCGTCTTAGACGAGGGCTTAGGCGTCGGGGCCGGTGAGGGCGTGGGGTCCACGGCTGCGGAGCCGAAGCCGATGGTGCCGGCGAGCCCGGCCATCTTGCTCTCCCAGCCGTTCTGCCCGATCAGCGCCCTTAGCGCTGACTCGCAGGTACCCCACTCGGTGTGCTTGGTGGCGTTTGCGAAGGTGGGGAAGTCGGTCGTGTTGGTAATGATGTAGTTGTTGGTGGCGACGGTATAGGTCTTGGTGGGATCGAACGTGCTGCCGTCTTTGGTGAGTGTGGCACTCACAATGCGCTTGCCTTCGGGCTGCGTCCAATCAATCGTCACGTTGATGCCGCCAAAGGAGAGAACGCTGCCAGAGTCATCGCGCCACTTGTACTTGTTTTGCGCCTCCTGCTCGGTGTGACCGGCCGCCACATAAGCCTGCTGAAGCTCGTAGCTGTCGTTGCAATCGTCGCTGATTTGTAGCGAGTGCTCGAGCGCTGCGAGGAAGTCCGCGCCGGTCATGGTCCAGGTCTCCACGGTGTTGCCGTAGGGCGAGATGGCGATGACGTTGCCGGCGGTCACGTTGCCCGCCGCGATGCCGCCGCGGATGCCGCCAGCGTTTTCGATAGCGAAGTCCGCGCCCGTCAGGGCAAGATAGGAGCCGCAAATCACGTGGCCGATGGTCTGGGCCTTGGTGGTGTCGCCCTCCTTGCTGGGGCGGAAATCGGTGGTGCGCACCATTTCCCAACCATGCGTGCCTGCGGCGTCCTCGCCGTAGAAATAGTTGGTGGTGGATGTGCCGAGCACCTTGTTCGATTCGTTTTCAAAGTCCTCGTCGAGCGGCTTGATCTTGTTGCGGACGGCTTCAAGGCGGCTTTGGTAGTCGGAGCCCTTGTCGGGGTCTGCCAAAAGGTCGTTGACGTTCTTGGCGGTGTAGATCTCCGTGGCGCTACCGTCTGCAGGGACCGTGACCGTGTCATCGTCGGTCGTCTCGGTGTCATTCGTGTTGTACTTGTACGGAATGGAAAGCAGCCCCACCTCGGCAAAGGCGCTGCCTGCCTCGACAACGTGGATCGTCTTGCCGTCGGCTCCCGTCACCTTCTCGTTAAGGTTGATGTGCTCGTGGCCTGCGATAAGGGCATCGACGCCACGGAGTCGCGTGGCAAAGGTCTTGGCGTCGAGCGTGTGCGCGATACACACAACAACATCGCAGCCCTCCTTGCGCAGCTGCTCTGCCTCGGTATTGATGGCGTTCGCGGCACTCGAGAAGCTGGTGCCCGCGACCAGGTCCGCGCGCAGCGAGGAACCTAGCGACTCATCCATGGCACCCACGACGCCGACCTTGATTTTGTAGTCGAATGTGGAGTGATCCTCGGTATCCTCCCAGGTGCGATCGAGCGTCTTCGTGATGCTCGAGCTCCATACGCCGCTCGTGGACTTCGCGTTCGCGCAGAGCATGGCGAAGGGCGTGCCGGTGGTGCTGTAGCCGGTCATGGTGCGGAGTTTGTCTGCGCCGTAGCTCCAGTCGTGGTTGCCCGGCGTGGTCGCGTCGTAGCCGTCTACATAGAAGGTGTCCATGAGCTCGGCGATGCTCTTGCCCTCGCTCATGGTGGCGAAGGACTGCCCGTGGAAGGTGTCGCCCGCATCGAGCAAAAGATCGGGGGCGCTGTTTTGGGCGCTATAGAGAACCGCCAGCCCATCAAAGCCCACAGTGCCGGTGCCCTTGCTTGCGTTGTAGCTGTACTTGTAGCTGCCGTGGATGTCGTTGGTGTGCATGACGGCCACGGAGCCGTCAATGGCGGCGGGCAGGTTCCCCGCGAAAGCGAGGCTTGGGATGCCTGCGAGCGCGCCGGCAAACAACGCGGCGGCTAACGCAAGGCGGGGGAGTCTTTTCATGGCAGTTTCCTTAGTCCTTAGCCAGAATGTCTGGTTGAATATCGGATTATCGACATAATATGCGAAAACCGCCGCAAGGGCGCCTGTCCCTTAGCGGCGGTTTTGACGTTTGCGCAGATAAAACCTGCCAAAATAAACCTGTCCCTTTTTGGCAGGTTTTAGCTCAGCAGCATGCGGTCGTTGGCGAGCTCGCCGCCCGAGACCTCCTCGAACTTCTGCAGCAGGTCGGCTACGGTGAGCGACTTCTTCTCATCGCCCGCCACGTCGTAGATCACGTGGCCTTCGTGCATCATGATCAGACGGTTGCCCAGACGGATAGCGTCGTTCATGTTATGCGTGACCATGAGCGTGGTGAGGTGGTTCTCGTCGACGATCTCCTCGGTCAGATTGAGCACCTTAGAGGCCGTCTTGGGGTCGAGGGCCGCGGTGTGCTCGTCGAGCAGCAGCAGGCGTGGCTTGGTGAGCGTGGCCATGAGCAGGGTGAGTGCCTGGCGCTGGCCGCCCGAGAGCAGGCCGACCTTGGCGTTGAGACGCGTGTCCAGACCAAGGTCCAGGCGCTTGAGCAGCTCAACGTACTCATCTTTCTCGGCCTTGGTGACGCCCCACGAAAGGCCGCGACGCTGGCCGCGACGCTTGGCGAGGGCCAGGTTCTCGGCGATTTGCATGTCGGCAGCGGTACCGCGCATGGGGTCCTGAAACACGCGGCCCAGGTACTTGGCGCGCTGCGACTCGCTCAGGCGCGAGATGTCGGTGCCGTCGAGCTCAATAACGCCCGAATCGAGCGGGTACACGCCGGCGATCATGTTGAGCAGCGTGGACTTGCCGGCGCCATTGCCGCCGATCACGGTTACAAAGTCGCCGTCATTCAGGGTGAGGTCGACGCCGGTG
>CAUEQX010000086.1 GCA_959020035.1 uncultured Collinsella sp.
CCTAGGCGAAGATATAGACGCGCTGTTTGATGAAGGCGCCGAAGCCGAGAACGGCTCCGGCGCCTTTGCCTTTACAATGGGGGCATGGAACAGATTATCTTGAACATACTCGAGGCCCTGCGTCATGGCGAGAACGTGGACGACAAAGCGCTCGTCAAACTGATACATGCCGAGGCGCGCCGTGAGGGTGCCGACAAACGCGATTTGGCCAAGCGCCGTCTGCTGCCGTTTTACCAGCGGGTAAAACGTGAGGAGCCGGCTCGTTGGGCTGGGTGGAATGTCGATGCCGAGCTGGAACGTCGACTGCTGCAGGTGCTGCGTATGAAGCCTCGTCGCACGGCCTCGGGCGTGGCGACCATTACCGTCATCACCAAGCCCTGGCCGTGCTCGGGCGATTGCCTGTTTTGCCCCAACGATCTGCGCATGCCTAAAAGCTATCTGCATGCCGAGCCGGCGTGCGCCCGTGCGGAGCAAAACTGCTTCGACCCGTATCTGCAGGTGAGTGCCCGTTTGACGGCGCTTTCTCAAATGGGGCATGCGACCGATAAGATCGAGCTCATTGTGCTTGGCGGTACCTGGAGCGACTATCCGCAAGGGTATCAGGCATGGTTTATGTCGGAGCTCTTCCGTGCGCTCAATGACGATGCCGTGGCTGGTGTGGCGGCTAATCCCATGTTGGCGCGTCCGGGCATCAGCCGTGCCGAGGCGGGGCGCCTGCTCGATGACGCGCCCGCCGATGCGCTGCCGCCGGTGGTAGCGGAGCGCCGCGAGCGCTATCGGGCTGCCGGTATTGCGACCGACGAGGCCGAGCTCGCTACCGGCGTTGCCGACGAGCGAGGGCGTGTGGATGCTGCCGTGGGTGGCTATAACCGCGCGATGCGTCGTCTGTACGGTCCCGGTACGCCGTGGGGCCAGGTCGCCGAGTGGCAGACGGCCACGATGGAGGAGCTTGAACGTCAGCAGCGCATCAACGAGACGGCGAAGCATCGCGTGGTGGGCCTCGTTATCGAGACGCGTCCCGATGCCGTGACGCCACAGGCCCTCACGCTCATCCGCCGCCTGGGCTGCACCAAGATCCAGATGGGCATCCAGAGCCTCGACCAGCACCTGCTCGATATCAACGAGCGTCGCATTTCGGTGGCGCAGATTGAGCGGGCGTTTTCGCTTGCACGCCTGTTTGGCTTTAAGATCCACGCGCATTTTATGCTCAACTTGCTGGGCGCCACGCCCGAGGGGGACAAGCGTGACTACGAGTGCTTTATGACCGAGGGGGCCTTTATGCCCGACGAGGTCAAGGTCTACCCGTGTGCGCTCATCGAGGGCTCGCGTCTGGTGGGTTGCTATGAGCGCGGCGAGTGGCGTCCCTATACCGAGGAAGAGCTGCTCGATGTGCTGGCCGACGACATCGTGGTGACA
Organism: uncultured Collinsella sp.; assembly: GCA_959020035.1. Taxonomy (GTDB): domain Bacteria; phylum Actinomycetota; class Coriobacteriia; order Coriobacteriales; family Coriobacteriaceae; genus Collinsella. Next base: position 1,417 of record CAUEQX010000086.1, read on the forward strand.
CCGGCGTTCTGCCGCATCAGTCGCATGATCCGCGACTTTAGCTCCGACGACATCATGGTGGGCAACAAGAAGCCCAACCTGCGCCAGCTCGTTGAGAACCGCCTGGCTGCTCGGGGTGATGGTGCGACGGTGCGTGAGATTCGCTATCGCGAGATCAGCACGGCGGGTGCCGACCTGGACGAGTTGACCCTTGACGAAGAAGTGGCGTACGAGACGCCGGTGACGCGCGAGCGCTTTTTGCAGTGGGTGACGCCGCAGGGCAAGATCGCGGGCTTTTTGCGGTTGTCGCTGCCCGATCGCGCTTTTGTTGCCGCACATGCGGACGAGTTGCCGACGATGCCGGACGAGGCGATGATTCGCGAGGTACACGTGTATGGCATGGCGGCGCGCGTGGGGGATCAAGGCCAGGCGGCCCAGCACCATGGATTGGGACGGTCGCTGGTGGAGCGTGCGTGCCATATTGCTCGGGACGCGGGCTATGCGCGCATCAACGTGATTAGCGCGATTGGCACACGCGAGTACTATCGCCATCTTGGATTTTATGACCATGGCCTTTATCTGCAAAAGGAGCTCTAGATGAACAAGCCGAGTGTTTCTGCCGGCGTCGTTGCCGGCATTGCTCTGGGAGCCGCGGCGCTTGGTGCGGCTGCTGTCGCTGTTCGTGCTGCCTGTCTGCAGGTTGCGCGAACCCGCAATGGGTTGGCGCGTGTGAAACGCGTGCACAATGAGAGCGACGATGAGATTCGCGTCTTGGTGCAAGGCGGCGTCTACCAAAGCGCAAGCTACGTTGGCGAGCGTTGGGCGGAGCCGGTCTTTGCGTACTATCGCGCATTTGACGATGTGTTTGAGGCCGAGGACGCAATGCGTGATGCTTGCGGGCATGGTATCGACCGCATGCTTATGCTGGGCGGCGGCGGGTTTGCTTATCCTAAGTTCGCCCTGATGTCACACGCGGGCTTGCGCATGGACGTCATCGAGTATGACGGAGAGATTACGCGCCTGGCGCGCCGCTGGTTCTACCTGGACGAGCTGGAGCGCGCGGTGGGCGACCGCTTGCGGGTGATTACCGCTGAGGCTCGCTCGTATCTGGGTGTGACGAGCGTGGGCCATCGTCGCTACGATGTGGTCGTGAGTGATTGCTTTGGCGGTGCCGAGCCCGTACGCGAGCTGGCGACGGTTGAGGCGTTGCGTTTGGTGCGAGGCAGCCTGAACCCCGGGGGTATCTACGTTGCCAATATCGTGAGCGCGAACGAGGGGAGCGACGTGACGTTCCTGCGCGATTGCGCCGCCACGGCGCTCGAGGTGTTCGCCCACGCCTGGGTGGTCCCATGTGGCGATATGGAGTTCGGCGGCGAGGAGAACTACCTGCTCATCGCCAGCGACGGCGACTACGCCTTTGCCGAAGCCGTGCCCTTCGACGCTGAGTTCCTCGGCACCGTCCTTCACGACAAGTAAATCTCCCCGTCCCAAAAAGACTGGTCTTAGGCGTGGTCGCGCCAGCTGAGGACGCGCTGCTTCATACCCTCGATGTCGAGCACGCCTTCGGCAAAGCCCTTGCGCACGAGCTCTTCGGGAACGAACTCATCGTAACGATCAAAGTAAGGCACCTCGCCGGGATAGACGAGCTCGATGGGATCGAAGTCCTTCTCGGCCTCGGCGGCGAGCACCTCAAAGAACGTCTCCTCGTCGGCCTTCATCTTAAACTGCATAAAGTACGGGCGCGACGGATCGAGTCCGCGAAGGCCAAGCTCCGCGGCGCATTTAATCTTGAGCATGCGCTCGAGCGCCAAAAAGGCGTAGCTGCCCAACCAGGGGAAGAGCACCCAGGTGTCGCCACCCAGGTTGATGAGCGGCTTAGTTCCCGCGCCCGAAATCTCGGCGGTATGACGAGCCTGCGCCAAGCGAGCCCGTGCGTTACCCATAAGGTACGGATATGCTGCGTGCTCAGTGAGCGCTTGGCGCATGCGCTCGAGTACATGTGTGTTGATGTCACCGGGGCAGTCGCCAAAGTAGGCCGGCACACGGCCCTTGACCTGCGTGGCAAAGACGGTGTGACGCTTCCAGTCCACTTCTTCGACAATCCAGCAATGTCCGGCGATGGCGATGCGCTCACCGGGCGGTGGCGGGTTGACAATAGTGCCCAGCTCGGCCGATTCACTGCGAACGGTAAACTCCTCGTTTTCCTGGAACACAGCGTAGAACTTAAAGTTGTTAATGATGCGCTCGCCCGCGAGGCCCACGATCAGCCCGCCGCCCTCGGTGACCTGGATGTGGTCGATCTTGATGAGGTGGCGCAGCAGTACGCGATAGTCATCGGCTGAGACGCGGTGGAAATAACTGAGCGTGAGCACGCGTTGGGCAAGTTCGGCCGGCGTGAGCTCTCCGGTGCTGGCAAGCGTCGACATGGTCTGGTGATAGAGCAGACTGTAGGGGAGTCGATCGAGCTCGGGCGGCTCGACCCACTTCTCCTCGCGATAGAGTTGTACGAGCGCGATGCCCTGCAGGAGCTTCCACGGAATGGTCTCGGGCATCATCGTGCGCGGCTCGGGCTCTTCCTCGCGCATGACAAACCACATCTCGGGCGGAAGATCGCGGCGTCCCGTGCGCCCCATGCGCTGCAAAAAGGAGCTGACGGTAAACGGTGCATCGATCTGGAACGCGCGCTCCAGGCGACCGATGTCAATGCCGAGCTCCAGCGTGGAGGTGGTGACGGTTGTCTGTGCCTGTTCCTCGTCGCGCATGAGCTCCTCGGCGGTCTCGCGTAGCGATGCCGAGAGGTTGCCATGATGGATAAGGAAGCGGTCGGGCTCGTGCCGGCTTTCGCAGTAGCTGCGCAGCATGGAGCATACGGCCTCTGCCTCCTCGCGCGAGTTGGCAAAGACCAGGCACTTGCGGCCGCGGGTATGTTCAAAGATGTAGCTCATGCCGGGGTCGGCGTTGTCGGGTGCGGTGTCGGTGGGGTTGAGCAGTGCCTGTTCGGTTGCCTGCGGGATGTCGACTTCGCCCTCGGGGGCTGAGGAAGTGCGACTGTCCTTGGGGGCAGCCTTGCCCCGTGCCTGCTCGCGACGTTGGCGGCGTTCCTCCTGTGGGAGTTGCCCGCTAGGGCGCATGCCTTGGGTGCTGACGGGCAGTGCCGCGGGTGGTGCCGTCTCAATGCGCTCGCATGCGAGCACCTCAGCTTCCTGCGGACCTGTGCTCTCGAATCCTCGCTGCTGTGCCTGGGGACCCGAGTTGTAGAAGTGCTCCATGGAGATGCGCCACACGCGGCGCGGTTCCTCAAAACGGGGGATAACGCAGTCGCGTCCCGTTCCCTGTGAGAGAAAGGCACCCGTGCGTTCGGGGTCGCCGATGGTGGCCGAAAGGCCAATGCGACGGGGCTGCACGCCTGCCATGCGTGAGAGACGCTCGATAAGGCAGAGCGTCTGCCCGCCGCGGTCACCGCGCATGAGCGAGTGGACCTCGTCGATGACCACATAGCGCAGGTCGCAGAACATACGCGGGATTGCCATGTGCTTGTGGATCAGGAGTGCCTCGAGTGATTCGGGCGTAATCTGTAGGATACCGCTCGGCTTTTTGATGAGCTTTGCCTTGTGCGACTGCGAGACATCGCCGTGCCAGTGCCAGACGGGGATATCGGCCTCTTCGCACAGATCGTTGAGGCGAACGAACTGGTCGTTGATGAGTGCCTTGAGGGGGCCAATATAGAGGGCGCCCACGCTCGCGGGCGGGTTCTCCCAAAACTCGGTCAGGATGGGAAAGAAGGCCGCCTCAGTTTTGCCTGATGCCGTGGATGCCGTCAGGAGCACATTGTCTTGCGTGTTGAAGATGGCATCTGCCGCCGCAACCTGGATGGAGCGCAGACTCTCCCAATCGTGGGAGTAAATGAAATCCTGGATAAACGGGGCATATCGGTCAAAAGCGTTCATGGGACCTCCTCTCATCAACGGGTCGATCAACGCAACGGGCAACGGCTCGATATCTTGCAACATCGGCGTTTGCCCAGATAAAACCTACCAAAATAAACCTGTCCCTTTTTGGCAGGCTAGATGGTGAATTCGGCGAAGTTGCGGTCGCCGTCTGCGGTGCCGGTGTCGCCTGTTGCGGCTGCCGGTGCCAACGCGTCGCCGCCGACGCTTTGCAGTAACTCGGCCACGTTGGCATCGGGGTTTTGACACAGGATATCGAGCAGCTCGATAAAGTCACGGATGACCTCACGCGGCGTCAAGTGCGTATCGGCTCCCACGCGGCCAAACTCAATCTTGAGGAAGTCCACCAAGTCGTTCTCGGTAAGCGTGGGCGTCCAGCCAAAGTAGCCGGCATGGATCTGCACGAGCTTTTCGATGAGCACCAGCAGCTCCTCGTAGGTGAGCGGCTGCAGGCGGATGATGGGCGCGAGCATGTCTTTGAGGTCATCGCGCGCAAAACGGCCCTGAGCGAGACGGCTCCGAAGGGCCTCGTAGGAAAAGACGCCGCGGCGGCGGTCTTCGATGGAGGTTGGCGTGCCGCCCATGATCATGCCCAGGTACTGCGCTTTGCCCTGGAGCGTGTCGTTGTACATGGTCAGGATCTTCTCGTAGTTATATTGGCGCGTGATCGCGTTGGGAATCTTGTACAGATTCACGAGCTCGTCGATGAGCACCAGCATGCCCTTGTAGCCGCTGCAGACCAAAAAGCGCGCAATGAGCTTAACGTAGTCGTAGCAGTCGTCATCGCTGATGATGGTCGAGGAGCCTAGCTCGGCTCGCGCTTCGCTCTTGGTGCGGTATTCGCCGCGAATCCATTTGGTCACCCGACTCATAGCTTCTTCGTCGCCCTCGGATACTGCCGTGCGGTAGCGGCGGAGCATGCGGACGAAGTCGAAGCCGTGGACCATCTCTTCGAGTGGAGCGAGTTGGGCATTAACGGCAGTCTCGTCGGCGTCGGCACACGAGGCGACCCAGCGATCCAGGATAAGGTTGAGCGCGCCGCCCTCGGGGCGCGTCTTGGTCGATATGTTGCGGATGAGCTCGCGATAGGTAGCGAGGCCCTGGCCCTGGCCGCCCTGTAGGCGGCGCTCAGGGGAAAGGTCGGCATCGGCGACCACAAAGCCCTCGCCCATGGCATGCGTTCGGATGGTCTGGAGCAAAAAGCTCTTGCCGGCGCCGTAGCGACCGACTAGGAAACGGAAGCTTGCGCCGCCATCGGCGATGAGGCTCAGGTCGGTGAGCATAGCACGGATCTCGACCTCTCGCCCCACGGTGATATAGGGAAGGCCGATGCGCGGGACAACGCCGCCCTTGAGCGAGTTGAGAATGACGGCGGCGACGCGCTTGGGCACGCGGGGTGCTGCGGATGCGGTATCACTCATGGTCTAGGTATCCTCTCACGTCTGCTTCGTAGTCCTCAATAATTTGCGGTCCTGCTGAGCCAAATTCAATAACGGTGTCGCCCACCAGGTCAAAGAGCGCCTCGTTGATGCTGTCGACGAGCATGTCCTCGCTCTGCTCCGATTGCACTACCGCCAATGTCGCTTGCGCTGCGTTTTGCTCGAGCAGCGCGCGAAGGAAGGCATCTGCGGCGGGCGCGAGTTCGGTTGCGGTGCCAGCGGGTGCAGTCGATACGACCGCTGGCGTCGGTGCGAGGAGCGGTGCCACGACGCCAAACTGTTCGGTGGAAATGGTTGGCTCGTCGGCTTTGTTGCGCTCCGTAGGCGCCGCGATCGGCTCGGCCATCACGTCGGTCGCAGGCTTGGCTTCCGGTTGCTCGGATTCCGCCGTATCGACCTCTGTGGGCACATCGTCCTCGCGCTCTTCGTCGATTAAAAGTGCTTCGCGCGTTTGCGCAGCGGCGCTCCGAATGTGCCCCAGCTGAGTCAGGTCGATATCGATCTTGACGGGCTGGTGTGCGGCGTCCCACGAAAGCCATGCCACAATCTCGTCATCGATAATCTTGGCCAGATATTTGGGGACCTTTTCTTCCTTAAGGGGATGGGCGGGGTCCAGCGCCAGGCGCAGGCGTTGGTCGCAGGCGCGCATCATTTCACCGAGCTTGCTGCTCTTTTGCCTACTACCATGGATACGCATACATTCCCAAAAGCCGTTTTGGCAACGGTAGATATGGATGGGATCCAGGCGGTATTCGCAGTCCTCGTGGCGCTCGGGCGCAAAGAATACGGCCGAGGCAAACATGGTGTAGGGCATGGCCGTCTCCTCCCCAAACAAGCT
>CAUEQX010000087.1 GCA_959020035.1 uncultured Collinsella sp.
AGCATTGGCGTTATGTTTGCGCTTGCCGGGTTGGCGGCAGCGGCACTCGTGTTGCTGATCGTGGCCATTGGCGTGACGATTTGGCTCTGCCGCAATCGCGAGCAACGCCATGCCGACGGCAAGACCGATGTGGGATGGATTGTCTTTTTGGTTACCGCCTACCTGTTGAGCATCGGCTACCTTGTGTTCTTTGTTTTGCTGCTCGTTAGCACCTTTACCGGGGAATCCGTCACGGTGGGCTAGGCTTCGACGAGCCTTTTGAGGATGAGGCGAGGGGGCGGATGGGACATGTTGTTCAAGACGGAGTGCGACGCGCGGGCGGCAAGAAGATCGCGATTCCCATCGGCAAGCAGGACGCGACCGTCTTCCGCAAGGTGATGAGCGCAAAAGACGCCATCTAAGAGTTCGCGCCGGCGCTAGGGACGGCCGATCAGGAGCGGGCACTGCGTATTGCCCGAGTGCGGGCGAGACGGATGGTGGCGTGGATGATTCGCACTTATCTTCCTTACTTTCGGATTATTCACCAAAAATAGCTGTGCGGGCACATCACGAACAATCGCCAAACAAGGCATAAACACGGGCGCGGGGCTTATCGGCTTCGTGCTCTTCTTCGCCATAAGAAACGACAACAGCAGAGCGGTTAGCCGAGCGCTAATTTTCGTCTGGAAAGCGAGTGGTATGATTCGACCTACAGGCTTTTCAAACTGAAACGGCGGAATTAACATGGGAAATGCTGTTATAACGCTCAGGGATTTGATGCCGGTGGCGCACCCAGAGAAGACAAAGATCAAATTCAACATGAACGCTGGCGACGTGAACGTGCGCGCGTACGACATGCTGCTGAAGGACACCTCGACCCCCGAGAAGACCGATAGCGGCTCGCGATGGTACGAGATGAACGCGTGGAGGAGCGCGACGGGACAAGCGAATAACAACCTCAACCATGCGGATTACCTGCTCTCGTTCGCACAGTACTACACCTACGGGCCCGAGTACTTCATCTTCGGCGGCATGCACAAAGTGGAGAAGGCAGTACCCGAGGTGCTGGGCGGCGTGGGCTACAAGTTGACGCTTCTTCCCGACTACGAGGCCTACATCAAGCGCCTCATCATCAAGTTGAAGAAGCCTATCGGGCGCGACATCTACAACAAGTTCTACGAGAACACGATGCACGACTTCGAGCCCGTTGTGTACGAGTACTCGATGAGCCTGGGCAACGTTGCCCCTTTTCCTGGCTACAAGTACGTGCGCATCGACCACAAGACCTTGCAGGCCGTTATCGCCAGCGTGGGCTCCGACTGGTACTGGGCGCTGGACAACGTGAAGGGCGTCTACTGCATCACCGACACCGCGACGGGGAAACTCTACGTGGGTTCGGCCTCGGGCGACAGCAAGAAGGACGCGGGCGCGGACTTGGGTATCTGGCAGCGCTGGAGCGCCTATGCCAACCCCATGGACCCGACTGGCGGCAACAAGGAGTTCAAGGCCATCGTGGCCGAGCACGGAACTGGGTACATCATGGAAAACTTCACCTACTCCATCCTAGAGGTGTGCGACACCAAGATGACCACCGCCGAGGTGCGCGAGCGCGAGAGTCACTGGAAAGACGTGCTTTGCTCGCGCAAGTTCGGCATGAACTGGAACTAGGTGCGCGCCATGGGCTTGTTACGGACGGTGAGGGACTGCGTGTACGGCATGGCCGTGGGCGATGCGCTCGGCGTGCCCTACGAGTTCAGGCCGCGCGGCAGCTTTGCCTGCACGGACATGGTGGGCCACGGCACGCACAACCAGCCTGCGGGCACATGGAGCGACGACACGTCCATGGCGCTCGCGCTGTGCGACAGCTACCGCGAGCTGGGCGATATCAATTGCGACGATATCCTCGTCAAGTTCCGCAAATGGATAAACGAAGGCGCATGCACCGCCGACGGGAATGTCTTCGACTACGGCAACGCCACCAGGCAGGCGCTCGATACGGGTTGCGGGCTCACAAGCGAATACAGCAAGGGCAACGGCTCGCTCATGCGCTGCCTGCCTATGGTGTTCATGGAATGCTCCGACTGCGACATAAGGGAGGTCAGCGCGATCACCCACGCTACCGACGACTGCTGCCAGGCCTGCGTGGACATGATCGCCTATGCCCGCGAGGTGCTTTACAGCGGACACGCCGGCTGCGAGAGTGAGGACAGAGCTGGTGCCAGCGGCGGCTACGTGTGGGATACTTACCACGCCGCCATCTGGTGCCTAGAACATACCGACAACTACCACGACTGCGTACTGACCGCCGTGAACCTGGGCGACGATACCGACACCACGGCTTGCGTGGCCGGTGGATTGGCCGGCATCCTGTACGGATACGAGGGCATTCCGACCGAGTGGTTAGAGGCCTTGCGCGGCAAGGACGTGATTGAGTCTTATTTGTTCGGCGGGGTTTACGGTGATGACCTGTGCAGGTTCGTTAAGCGCTTCGAGGATTCGCTGGACGGTCCCACCCGCGACTTCCACGCGTTGGCCCATGACATGTTCGGCCTGGGTTGGCACATGGACTGTGGCGAGGCCTTTGCCGGGGCATATCCGCGCTCCGGTACGGCCGAAGGACTGCGAGAGGACATAGACACCATAGACGACGTTGGGCTTCTGGGCAGCGGCGTCTTCTCTCGGTGGCGCTATATAACGCACTGGAAGTACGATAGCGTGCCTGATGAGGACGATCTGGAGTGGTTCAGGCTGGCGCTCGGGAGGCTTCGCGAGCTGGCATAGGGGTGCCGTGATTTGAATCGCTTGCCTGAGGTGGCTGATGCCGACTTAAAGCACGGGGAGATATACCGCAGCGCTATTGCTTTATTGCCTGAGTGATCTTAGGACCATACCTTTTATTCGATAGCGGGGCGACGGAATCGTCGAACACCATGCGCGCGCTATCTTCGACGGGCAGCCCCCTCATGGGCATCTTGCAGGTGAGAGGGGTGCGGTTAACGTCGGCCAGAGGCGCGGCAAGGGCGCTTTGGCATCAAGCTGCAGCCTCAATCACCGCTCAATCTGAACAGGCATCTTCTCAATCCAGTACCAATCTAGCTTACAAACCCCCATTAGCTCCCAGCTAATGAATTTGAGCTCGCTGCCTTCTACGATGTGCTGTGTGCCGGCGCGGTAGCCGGATCGTAGGAAGGATGCATGATGAATAAGCTCGAAAACGAAGTGCTGCTGAGCCGTCGCGCTGCACTTGGCGCATTCGCCACTGTTGCCTTGGGGACTGCCAGTCTTCTTGCCGGTTGCGGTAGCGATAAGGCGACCGTCACCGAGGACGCTGACGATGGCGACAAGAAGGAAGAGACGAAGAAGGAAGAGCAGCCTACGACTGACCTGGCTGTTGGCACGACGGTGACCACGGCTGCTGGCCTTTCTGTCGTCGTCGATTCCGTCCAACCCGGCCTCACAAATTTTGACGGTTCTACCATGACGGGCATTCACGTCACGTACGTCAACAACGGCGATGAGGGCGCAGATTACAATATCTACGACTGGAAGGGCGAGGACGCCAACGGTGCTCAGCAGAACCAGGGTTATTACAGCGAGGGCTCCGATGAGCTGCAGTCTGGCACCCTTGCCGCTGGTGGCTCCGTGGCGGGCAATATCTACTTTGATGGTGACATCAAGAAGGCTCTCTATTTTGCCAACGTGTTTGATAAGTCTGCCGCCGCAAGCTGGGTGCTGGCCTAACATGTCGCTACCGTTGCACCGTATGGGAGGTGAGGTCGTATGCCCGATAAAAAGCTGACTGACGAGTTACTCAATGAGCTTCTCGACGCGCCAAACATCGATGGATATATCAAAGAACACGACCTTGCCGCCCCGTCGCTTTCGGACTACCTTAAGCAGCTGCTGCAGGAAAAGGGCTTAGAGCGCTCGCGCGTGGTGCGGATGGCCGACCTCAATGAGACCTTTGGTTATCAGATTTTTACCGGTGCACGCCACCCAAGCCGTAATAAGGTGCTGCAGATTGCCTTTGCGATGGCGTTGACGCTCAAGGAGACCAACCGCGCTCTGACGGCTGCCGGGGTAAGCGTCCTCAACTGTAGGGACCGTCGCGATGCGATTGTCATCTTTTGTATTGATCGCGGCTGCAGCCTGCAAAAGGTCAACGAGGAACTGTATCGCTTTGGCGAGGAGACGGTGAGTTAGCGGCCGATGGCTGAGTTGGCTGTTACCAAAACAACTATGCGAACGAACAGGGCGTGGATGCCATGGGGTGTCCGCGCCCTGCGCTATGATGGACGCCATGGATACTCAGAGCCCAACATATTCCGATGACGAGCTGACTGCTTCACTTGTCGAGCATTTGGCGTCGCTCGACCGCGATGACAGCTATCGTATGGAGCGCGTGCTCAAGCTCTCGGATGTCGAGACGACCGAACTCGTCTATTTTGAGGGCTCTGGCGGCGGGTCTCTCGGCCCCTTTGTCCGCAAGCGCATCGATGCTTCGGTGCAGATTGGTGGAGCATATGAGCGCCTGTTTGCGGCCCAGCGCGCCGGTCGTCGTTTTGAGCACTTGCCTCGAATCGTCGATTGCCGCCGTGTGGGCGACGAGCTTGACGTGGTGATGGAGTATGTCGAAGGCGAGACGCTCGAGGCGTTGGTGGGACGCTTGGGGGCGACGCCCGATTATGCCCGCGAGCTGTATCCCGTTCTGTGTGAAGCGGTGGGCGAGCTGCATGCTGGTTTTGCAGCTGCGGGGGAGCCAGGGGTACCGGTAATCCACCGCGACCTTAAACCCTCGAACATCATCGTATCGGGCGTGAGATACGCGACCGATGCCGGCATGACCTTTTCCTCGCTGGTGATTATTGACCTGGGAATCGCGCGCGTTTGGCGCGATGGCGCCGACGCCGACACCGTCAAGTTTGGCACGCGTTCCTATGCGCCGCCCGAGCAGTTTGGGTTTGGGCAGACGAGCGTCCGCAGCGATATTTACGCGCTTGGCGCACTGCTGTTCTTTTGCCTGACGGGAACTGACCCCAAACCGGGGCGGGACATACGTGAGCAATGCGAGGCGCATGGCATTCCCGTCCCGCTGTCGGATGTGATTTGCATGGCGATGGCGCTCGATCCGGCTAAGCGCTTTGTGAGTGCAAAGGCATTGGGCAATGCTGCGCGCGCGGCGTATGAGCTATGTCTCCCTGCGTCGTCGCCCGTGACCTTTTCTACTGCCAGTGTGCCCCGGGTCGCGGTGTCACAGGTGCAGCGGGTACAGCAGCCGGTTGCCCTCACGCTTCCGTCTTCTGCAAACCGGCGTTCGATCGTCTCTCCCGTGCCGTCCAAATGTGCGCGTCTGCTCTCGCGTATCCCCGAGCCCGTGGGGCGTATATGGAATGGATGCGTCTATGCGACAACATTGTTGCTGCTGATGGGCAGCCATTTTGCGGTATTTACGCCGACGGGCGAAAACCGAAACTATCCAACGTGGTTTTTGACACTTGAGTATTTCTTTATGGTCGATGGCCTGGTGCTGCTCATTACATTCGGAATGCTCGACCGGCGTAGGCTTCGACGTCGTTTTCCCGTTCTCGATCGGTATCGGGGGAGTGCTTTTGTCGAACTATGGTTCAAGGCACTTGGGTTTATGTTTGCCGTCATGTGCGTCGTCGTTGTTATCGGCAACGCGACCGGTGTCGTCTCTTAGATAATCGAAAAGGGCCCCGTTTGGGACCCTTTTGCAGTTGCACTTAAATACGGTTCATTTGATTGGCAACCTTGTTGTACCAGTCCTGCCACGTGGGCGGGCAGTACTTCTTGGCGGCTGCCGGGGTAAGCGTGGAGCCATAGTTGGCGCCCAGGTAGGCAACGTGGGCGGAGACGCCCTCGCTCCAGCTGCCAAAGCTACGCCAACCGCCGCCGCGGGCGCTCCAGCCCCAGGCGTTATAGGAGCCGGCGCAATAGAGGCCCTTGCTGCTCTCGATACAGGCGATGGCGGGGGACCAACGGGGATCGACGCCGGTATTCCAGGCGGCAACGGCAAAGTTGTAGCCCTGGCCTGCCATAGGGGAGCCGGCAAGGTAGTTGTCGATGCGGCTCGTCCACTCGTTAATGAACGAGTCGTAATCGGAATTGCCGCTGTTGGGGCTGTTCGGCGTGGTGTCGATGGTGGTGTTGGAGTTGGTGGCCTGACTGTTGGAGTTATTGCCGCTCACGCCCTCGCCCGAGATCTTCTCGGCGGCAGCGGCCTTGTCGGCCTCGAGCTTTGCCAGCTCGGCAGCATTTTCCTGCTCGGCCTTTGCCTGCGCCTCGCTGCGGAGCTGCTGAGCCTGCGCCAGTGCATCCTCGGCATTCTTTTGCTCGCCCTCGAGCTGAGACTTGGCCTGATCGAGCTCGGTTTTGTTCTGCTCGAGCTCGGTCTGCATCTTGTTAAGCTCTTCGATCTCGTCGACGCTCGAGCTCGTAATCTGGTTGGTGTATTTGCAGGTGGTGATAAAGTCACCCAGGCTCTGCGTGTTCACCAGAAAGCTCACGATGGGGCTGGTGCCCTTCTGGTACTTGTACAGATCGCGCATGGCGGAGCTTGCCTTGGCCTGCTGCTCGGGTAGCTCGGCCTCAATCTTATCGATGTTCGCCTCATTGGAGTCGATCTGCTTTTGCAGATCCTCGAGCTTGGTTCGGGCGTCGTTGTAGGCGCTCGTAGCGTCCTCGATTTTTTTCTGGGCGGCGGAAAGCTGATCCTGCGTTGCCTGCGAGGCGGCATAGGCCGCGACGGGGGAGAGCATCGGCGTAGCCGTCAGCGCGACGGCGAGCGCGGCGCTCGTGATGATACGAGCCGGCTTCGACGCGATGAGCGCTGCGGTGCGATGGTTCGAATGCTGCATCCAGTCCCTCTGCAATCAATCGTAGGTTATTGGTCGAGGTGTATTCTACTACTGCTTTCGACCTCAACTTGAACCTTAAAGGTTCTAAAGGGTCAAGTTGAACTTGAGGCTTTGGCCTTGACCTGCGGGAATGGTGAATTGTTGAGAAACCATAGAGTTCAACTTTAACGTTACGGCGCCCTGTTCCAACGGGATTCTTGGCTGTAAAAGCTACCTCAACGTGGGGTTTTGCAACTACAGGGTTCCTTCGCGACGAGCCTGCTCCACCTCTTGGAGCGCCTCAGCCGGCGTAATCGAACAGGTACCGTCGCCGAGCCTGACCACCTGGACGTCGTCGCCAGTGTGGACTTCTCCGCCCTGCAGCACGACGCCAAAAATGCCCTCGTGGGGGAAGATACAGTCGCCGGCGAGATAGTAGATGGCACAGCGGGTGTGGCAGACTTTGCCGATCTGGCTGATTTCGACGAGTACTTCGTTGCCAATCTTGAGCTGCGTGCCCAAGGGGAGTGAGAGCAGGTTGATGCCCTGGGTTGTGAAGTTCTCGCCAAAGTCGCCCTCGTGCACATCGAGCCCGCGCGCCTGCGCCGTCTGGATAGACTCTGCAGCTAAAAAGGAGACCTGACGGTGCCAATGCCCGGCGTGCGCATCGGAGGCGAGGCCAAACTGCTTGCTGACGGGGTCGTGCCCGTCGGCGACGGGGGACTTACGCGTGCCTTTGTGCTGCGACGTGTTGATTGGGACGAGGCGGGCAGGCC
>CAUEQX010000088.1 GCA_959020035.1 uncultured Collinsella sp.
CCGCTGAGACCATCGTCAACGATGCCAACGAGAACGCTGAGCGTATCCGCAACGAGGCTGACGCCAAGGCCCGCGAGGTTATCCGCCAGGCTCTGACCGAGAAGCAGGCCGAGCTCGAGGAGATCGATCGTCTCAAGGCTTCCCGTGAGGAGTTCAAGGCAGAGTATCTCAAGCTCATCCAGCACTTCATGGACGATGCCCAGAATTCCTTCCCGGCCGATCTGATGGCTTCCACGCCGGTCGGTTCTGCCGCTTCTCCTGCAGTGACTGTTCCCGCCGAGCCGCTGCCCGTCGCTGACCCGGTTGTCCCCGTGGCCGATCCCTTCGCCCCGATCGACAACTTTGCTGCCGACGACCTGGACTAACATTCGGCCTACAATTTAGTGCCTAGAAAGGACCCGCAGCTTGCGGGTCCTTTTTTATGACTGTGCCGGAGTGCGTAACATAAAAAACCGAGCCCTGCACATAATGGCGCAGAACTCGGCGAACGGGTGAGCGGTCAAGGGTAGGTTTTAAGGCATGTCCCAAAACCTACTTGAGGAGGAAGTCGGAGAGGGGAATGGTACGGGCCTCGCGATGCTCGGGATCGGCGATGTGGTCGGCAGGATATCCACAGACGAGCATGTGATAGGGATAGACGCCCTTGGGCAGATTGAACTGCTCCTGTGCCACCCCAGGCTTAAAATGGCATACCCAGCACGTTCCCAGGCCCTGCTCGGTGGCCTCCATCATCATCTGATCGCAGACGATCGAAGTATCGATGGCACTCGAGTTCATCTGATCATACGGGCGCACCCAGGCATCATCGGTAACGCTGCAAATAAGGAAGATAAGCGGAGCGCCAAAGATAGACCCATCACGAGCAAACCGAGGCTGACAAGCAGCTGCCTTCTCCAGAAGCTCAGGCGTATCCAACACCATCACACGGGTTGGATGATTATTACAAGCAGAAGGAGCAATACGCCCAGCCTCAACAATGGCATCCACCACAGCCTGCTCCACAGCCCGATCTTCAAACTCACGACAAGAATACCGACCCCGAGCCAGATCCAAATAAGACATACAAGCCCTCCAACAATTAAAAATCAAACAAACCCAAAGTAACCCAAACAGTACCCAAAGCAGCAATCAGCCAAACGCTCATCAAGGGCCAAAGTGTCCGAACGGATACCAAAGGTCCCTTCAGCCAAACCCCCCATTGCGCTAAACCTATCAGCCAAAGTTCCAATGGTGGTACATAAGGGAGCGGGCCCGACCACAGATAACCTTTTGAACGACTCTGCTTGCAGCCGGAGTGAAAAAGGTTATCAGTGGTCGGGCCCGCGACCGGTGGGACATGTACCCCCAATTAACTGTTCTTCATGACAATCGAATCCACAACATCGGCCACATTCTCACAGCAGTCAGCGCAGTACTCCAGGAAGGCGTACACGTCACGCCAGGCGATGACCTCGAGCGGGTCCTTGCCGTTAACGTGCAGGTTGCGCATGGCGTTGATATAGAGCTCGTCGGCTTCGGACTCGATGGTGTTGATCTGGATGACGAGTTCGCGCAGGGTCTTGGACTTGCGGTAGTTGGGCAGCTCGACCATCAGGTCTTTCATGGCGCGGCAGGCGTCAGTCACCTTGTGGGCGATGACGATGGCGTCGGGATGGATGCTCTGGATGTTGGTGAAGTAGACGCGCTGCACGACGCCCTCGATACGGTCAAGCACAGTGTCGAGCGAGCAACTCATCAGGTCCAGATCCTCGCGCTCAAGCGGGGTGATAAAGGCAGTGAGCAGGGCATCCTCGAGCTCATGGTGCTTCTTGTCGGCCGCATGCTCAATCGCATGCATCTCCTCGAGCATGTCGTGGATATGCGCGGGATCAAAGTTCTCAAAAATCTTGATGAGCAACTCTGCGGCCTGGACAGCAAGGTCGGCGCAGGCGACGTAGTTGTCAAAGTAGAACGAATCGGGTTTCTTTGCCATGAGTGGGTCCTTTCGAGGCGAAGACGGGTGGGCGAGGTATTGCGGTCCGGATGGACGTTCGGTTTGACTAGATGAACATCATGAACAGCCTGGCCATGACAAAGCTGATAAGTCCGCAGGCGGGGAAGGTGAAGAACCAGGTGAACATCATGTCCTTGACGACACCGAAGTTGATCGCCGAGAGGCGCTTGACGGCACCGACACCCATAATGGCGCAGGTCTTGATGTGCGTGGAGGACACGGGGATGCCGGTGAGCGTGGCAAGCAGCAGGTTTGCGGCGCCCGCCAGGTCGGCGGAGAAGCCCTGGTACTTTTCGAGCTTGACCATGCTCTGGCCGACGGACTTGATGATGCGCTCACCGCCCACGCTGGTGCCGATGCCCATGGTGGCCGAGCACAGCAGCATGATCCAGATGGGGATGCCGGCGTCGCCGACGCTCGTCTGTCCGCTGGCAAAGGCGACACCTAAAAAGAGCACGCCGATAAACTTTTGTCCATCTTGCGCGCCGTGCATAAAGCTCATGGCCGCGGCACTTGCGATCTGAGCATATTTAAAGAAGACATTGGCACGTCGCCTGTTGGCGGCGGCGAAAAGAATCGAGACGAGCTTGCCCATGACAAAGCCCAGGCCGATGGAGAGCGCCAGGCCGTAGATGACCTTCATCCACTCGTGGACGTTGACGCTGCTCGCACCGCCGAGGGCGATGGCGGCACCGGTCAGGCCGGCGATAAGGCTGTGGCTTTGCGAGGTGGGGATGCCAAAACGCGACGCTGTGGCGCCGTAGACGACGATGGAGAACAGCGCCGCGCATAGGCAGGCGAGCGCCATGGTGCTGTTTCCGCCAAAGTCGACGATATGTGAGATGGTGTTGGCGACGCTCGCGTTAAAGTGCGTCATGATGAGCACGCCGAGGAAGTTGAATGCGGCGCTCATGAGAATGGCGGCGCGGGCGGGCATGCAACGCGTAGTGACGCAGGTCGCGATGGCGTTGGGCGCGTCGGTCCATCCATTGACGAAGATGGCGCCCAACGCGAGGATCACGGTGACGGCAAGGACTGGGTTCGACACAATTTGGCCGAGGAAGGTTGAGAACGTTACGTCCATATATGGGCTTTCTCGAAGTTTGCAGACACGTTACAAAAACATGATAAATCGTATCACCTCCTGCGGGTCTCTTTACCGAGTTCTGATGGGAGAAGTGAACTTTTTGGCACTAAAATTGAATATTAGCCCTGTTGACCGCGGGTGTTCTTTTTGCTAACACGCCATGCGGACACGTGCGATTACTACGACACTCCAAAACCACAGTCTGTTCGCTTTACAACATGCAAACATGCGTTCGATAATAGGAGGCATGGAATATCGACAGACAGACGGCAAAACTCGGCGCGTGCACAAGCAGTATGTGGACGTCGTGGCCCGCATCCTCGCGGGCGGACAGGTCGTGCCGGTCACCGTCTGCTGGGTCGACGGCCGTTGTTTTACGATCGACGAAATTATCTCGACCACCGGGTTTGGCCTGATGGTCTACGGCATCCGTACGGCAACATATAAGGTGCGTTTTGGCGGGCACGCGACCGAGTTGTATCTGGAGGACCAGACGCGCGAGCGGGCAGACGGCTCGCAGGCACACGTGATGCGTTGGTGGGTCTGGGCCTTTGATCGTACGCTTGAGGGCGAGCGCCGTAGGTAAGGACGTGCGGCATTCGGGTACAATGGCAGGAATCTTGTCACCTACGGCGCTGTCGTGCGCTTTTTGAAAGGACGAAGTATGAACGATATCCAGGGCTATCAGAACGGCCCCATCGAGACCGGTGCAAGCCGTGCCAAGGAGATGTCGCCGCGCGCGTACAACCTTGTCATGTCTGCCCTGATCTTTTTGGGCTTTTGCGCCATGGGCGTCGGTGCTTACTTTACGAGCACCATGTCGTTTGCGCGCATGATGATGAGCGGCGCCGCTTTGCCGCTGGTCTTTGGCTCATTTATTTTGACCATCGTCGGCATGGTCATGATGTCGGCCGCCGCCAGCAAGCAGTCCGTGGGCCTGTCCCTTGTGGGCTACGTAATCTTTGCGAGCACCTTTGGCCTGACCGCGTCGTTTGGCCTTGCCAACTACGACCTGCCCACCATCAACACTGCCTTTATCGCCACGGCCGCCATCACCTTTGTCTTTGGCGCCTTGGGCGTGACGTTCCCCAAGTTTTTCCAGCGCGTATATGGCATCGGTTTTGGCATTCTGCTCGCTACTATTCTGGTTGAGATCGTGCTGATGTTCATGGGCGTCTCACAGACCATCACCGACCTGATCGTGATCGTGGTGTTCGCCGGCTTTATTGGCTACGACACCTATGTTGCCACGACGGTGCCGCCTACGCTGCCCAACGCCGTGCTTATGGCCTCTAACCTGTTCGTGGATATTATCAACGTGTTCCTGCGCATTCTGAACATCCTCGGCCGTCGCGACTAGTGGCGAATTGCGGCGGTGCTTGCCGTGCGTGCAAATCGATGCGAAAGGCGGTCCTTCGGGGCCGTCTTTTTTGTACGCGGCGGGGTATCATGGATGGGAAAAGCCGATAGCGGCAGAGACCGAGAAAGGTGACCACTTATGGCAGACGTCGACAACAGGAACCGTAACCGCAGGTCCAACCGAGCGGGTCAGCCCAATCCCAAGCGCGAGGCCCGTGCCAAGGCCGCCGAGCGTCACGTGGCAACTGTGTCCGAAGCGTGCGCCAAGGATATCGAGCGTTCGCTTGCCGGTGTTCGCGAGTTTGACGGTATGCCTGCCGGCTTTGTCTCGGCGATGAAGGCCAAGGTTCAGAGTGCTGTGGCCACCGAAGAACAGGTTGCCGAGGACGTCGAGGGCGCGGAGGCTGCCGAGACCGAGACGGCGCCCGAGACCGAGGCAGCGCCTGAGCCTGCCGAGGAAATCGCCGAAGCTGAGTCCGCGCCTGCTGAGGAGCCCGCTCCGGTTCTGCCCGAGGTCACCGTGCTCGATGCCTCCACCACGCAGGCCATCTTGGACAACGGTCGTGGCTATGCGCAGTTCTGCGACATGGCCGTGCTCGCCTTTGCCTCGTTCACCAATCCGGGCGGTGGCTATATTCAGGGTTATCTGGGCCAGGAGGCCACGCTGTGCGCCGATTCGTATCTGTACAACGTTCTCGATAAGCAGCGCAAATGGTACGGCGAGAACCGTCGCCGCAACATCAACTGCGAGCTTTACCGAAACCGTGCGCTGGTGGTGCCTGCGGTGCGCTTCGACCGCAACCACGTGCATGCATACGCCGACGTGATCGTGGCCGCCGCGCCCAACGTTAAGCGCGCCCACCAGGAGTATCGCGTGAGCGACGATGCTCTGCTGGATGCCCTGCGCGACCGCATTCGCTTTGTGCTTGCCATCTGCGACGAGCTAGGTCGCGAGAAGCTCGTGCTGGGCGCTTGGGGCTGCGACAACAACGGCTTTGACGCAGAGGCCGTGGCCGAGCTCTTCCGCAAGGAGCTCGCGTCGGGCGACTTTAAGGTCAAGCAAGTCTTCTTTGCCGTGCCTTCTACGCGCTGGGATGAGGATTTTGCCAAGTTCGAGCACGTGCTGGCAAACTTCCCCGAGCGCAACGAGGAGTCCTATGCCCAGGTTGCCGCTCGCGCTGCGGCAGCTCGCGCCGCCGAGCAGATCCAAGCTGCTACCGAGGATGATGAGGACGAGGACGACTGGCGCAAGTACCTGTAATCGGTACGTGCTGACAGATGGGTCGAGCCGGCGGGAGAGGCTGCTTCCGTCGGTTTTTTACTGAGCGAGGGGCTTACGATGAAAAACGTTCTATGCTTTGGCGACAGCAACACCTATGGTTACGATCCGGCGGGCATGCGCGACGGCACCGCGGTGCGCTATGCGCAGGATGTGCGCTGGTGCGGCGTGGCCCAACGTGACTTAGGCGAGGGCTGGCATGTAATTGAAGAAGGCCTCAACGGCCGCACGACGGTACGCGACGACATGTGCCATCTGAACACCAATCTTAACGGCATCCGCGCACTGCCGATGCTGCTCGAGGCCCATAAGCCGCTGGATGCGATCGTTATTATGCTGGGAACCAACGATTGCAAGACGGTCTTTGGTGTGACGGCCTCCGATATTGCCCGTGGCACCATGGCGCTGATTCGCGCGGTGCGTGCATTTCCCTGGACCAATGCTGCACCCTGCCCGCGTATTCTGCTGATGGCACCTATCAAGATCAAGCCGCAAATCGCCGATGTATATATGACCGATTTTGACGAGCGTTCCGTCGAGGCCTCGGAGCATTTTGCTGAATACTATGCGCACGTAGCCGAGCAGTTTGGCTGCGACTTTTTGAATGCAGCGGAGTTTGCCGAGCCGGGCGATATCGACTATCTGCATATGATGCCCGAAAGCCATGAGAGCCTGGGTCACGCCGTGGCGGCCAAGCTCCAAGAGATGCTCGGAGAGTAGCGCGACCCCAAGCCACCGCAAAGGGGACGGGCGCCTTTGCGGTGGCTTTGGACTGCGAATCTTAATACTGCCACAACTAACAGCGCACCATCTACCTGCGGCTTTGCGGGGGAATATCCTAACTTATCCCAAGCGCGTCGAAGGCGGCGCGGACGACCTGCTCGGCGGTGGGGCGGATATAGTGCCGTCCCGACACGCCGGGGAGGGCGTGGCCCATCAGCATCTCGATGAGGTCCCACGGCAGGCGAAGCTCGACCTCCGCTATCGTACGCCATGAGTTGCGGAGGTTCGACCACGGGATGTGCTCGATGCCGCGGGCGGCGCAGAGTTTCCGCCAGCGGTCGTTGCAGATGCTCCGGTTCATGGGCAGCCCGTCGCCCCGGTCGCTCAGCCACTCGCGGCCCTCGGCGGCGCGCGAGGCCGCTATCTCGACGAGGCGGTCGGCGGCCTGCGGCAGGATCACGACGGTGCGGGCGGACTTGGCGGTCTTGAGGGCGCCCACCGGCTCGGTGCCGGACTGCTGCATCTGGCGGCAGATGTCGGCGGAGGCGAGGACGGTGCCGCTACGCTCCCAGCGCAACACTTCCTCGGTGCGCACGCCCAGTGACTCGCCCGAGCGGCAGGAGCCGAAGCACGCGAGGATGAACGCGGGCTCCAGGGGGTTGCCGCGCAGTGCATCGAGGACGCCCAGGGCCTCGTCGAGGGTGTAGACGCGTTTTGAGCGCTCGCGGGTCTTGCGGGTGGGCATGGTGTACCTGACGCTGGCGGCGAACGGGTCGAGCGGCAGGCGGATGAAGGTCGAGACGCAGGCATAGACCTTGCGCAGGGTGAGCAGGGCGGTGTCTGCTGTGGCGGCGGGCAGTGTCAGCAGCCAGTCCTGCAGCTCGACGGCGCGCAGCTGGTCGACGGGCATTGCGCCCCAGCGGGGCCCGACGTAGTTTCTCCACGAGCGCAGCACGAGGTCGCGGGTGTTGGGGGCGAGCGTCCCCGCCTCGACCTGTGCGGCCATCTTGGGGACGAGCCACGCCTCGTAGGCCTTGGCTATGGTGGGCACGGGGGCGTCGTCGGCGTGCTCGACGTGGATGCGGTCGAGCTCCGCGCACGCTTCGCGGTAGGTGCCGTACACGGTCTTGGG
>CAUEQX010000089.1 GCA_959020035.1 uncultured Collinsella sp.
CAGCCTCCCTGCCCCTTCGTGGGCATCTGCGGCGGCTGCTCGTGGGGCAATCTCTCACGCACGGCACAGCTCGCCGCCAAGGAGCAAAACCTGCGCTCCACGCTCGAGCGCATCGGCAAGTTCGCTCCTGAGCTGGCAGATGAGTTGGTACAGCCCATCTGCCACACCAAGGACGACTGGGGCTACCGCAATAAAATCGAGCTCGAACCGACCGTCGTCAACGGTCGCGTGCGCCTTGGCATGCACGGTGTCGACCCCAGCAAAATCGTGACCGTCGATATGTGTCCGCTGTTCGATAAGCGCTTCCCGAAGGCACTCAAATCGGTCGTCGGCGCACTCAACTATCTAAGCGGCAGCCATGACTTGGGGCTCGAACGCGTGGGCATTCGCGCATCGCGCCGCACCAAGGCACTCGAGGTCGCACTCTGGACGCCCACAGGCTCTTTTCCGCGCTCGCAGGTCTCCCGCGTGCTGGCGGACGCCGCTCATCCTACGAGCATCGTACGCGTGATGAGCAAGGGCGAAAAGAAGGCCCGCCGTGTCTCCAAGGTCGAAATGCTCGCCGGAGAGGGCTCATGGACCGAGAATATCGCCGAGGATCAGATGCGCTTGTCTGCCCCGTCTTTTTTCCAGGTCAACACCAAGGGTGCCGAGATTTTGATCGATCTTGTCATGGAAGCGCTCGACCCGCAGGAAGACGAGCTTGCCGTGGACCTGTACTGCGGTGCCGGCACCTTTACCCTGCCGCTCGCCCGCCGCTGCGACTTTGTCGCTGCCGTCGAGGCCTACGGCCCCGCCGTGCGCGATCTACGCCGTAACCTGGAAATCAACAAGCTTGATAACGTCGACGTCATTGGCGGAGACGCGGTGCGCGAGTTCCCCGACCAGGACGCCGATGTCCTAGTAGTCGACCCGCCGCGTGCAGGCCTAGCGCCTGAGGCCATCGACCTCATCGCCAGCACAAGCGCTCGCGATGTCGCCTATGTGAGCTGCGACCCGGCCACCCTGGCGCGCGATCTCAAACGCTTTGTCGAAGAAGGCACCTTCTCCCCCGTAAAGATCACGCCAGTCGACCTGTTCCCACAAACCTTCCACTGCGAGACCGTCGTCCACCTTAGGCGCAACTAGCTGATGATTTTTCTGGGACGGGGATTAAATGATCAATTTGTACCGAATGATTATTTAATCCCCGTCCCTTTTAAACATTGGGAAATCGAGCGTGGCAAGCGGAGGTCTTCGGGGTATAAGACGGCTAATTGTATGCCGCCTATGAAAGGAACCCTCATGCCCAGCGTTGCCGTTCTCGCCGCCGATGGCTTTGAAACTATTGAATGCTTGACCATGGTCGATGTCATGCGTCGCGGCGGCGTGCGTGCCACGCTCGTCTCGATCATGCCCACGCGCGAGGTCGTAAGCTCGCTGCAGATCCCCGTGACCTGCGATGCGCTCTTTGATGAGATCAACTTTGACGAGTACGACTGCGTCGTGCTGCCCGGCGGCCTGCCCGGTGCCACCAACCTGCGCGCAGATCAGCGCGTCTGCGACGTGGTCTGCGAGTTCGCCGCAACCAAGCACGTCGCCGCCATCTGCGCCGCCCCGTTTATCCTGGGCGAGCTCGACCTGCTCGAGGGGCGCCATGCCACGTGCTTCCCTGGCTTTGAGAAAAGCTTCCCCGAAGGCGCCTATACCGGCGAGAAGGTCACGCAAGACGGCAACATCATCACTGCCAGCGGCATGGCACAGTCCCTCCCCTTTGCATTGGAGCTGCTGCGCACGCTCGCCGGCGACAAGGCCGTCGATAAGGTCGCCGAGGGCATTCAGCTATGATTTTGGCTTCGCAATCACCGCGCCGCATCGAGTTGATGCGCGAGGCGGGCTATGACATTCGCATCATTCCTGCCGATATCGACGAAACGCCGTTTGATGGCGAGGCCCCGCTTACGCTCGTTGAACGCTTAGCACGCGCCAAAGCCGCCGCCGTTGCCGCCGAACATGCCGAGCCCAATGAGCTGACGGTCGCGGCCGACACCATCGTCACCTTTGACGGCAAGATTCTGGGCAAGCCGGCAACCGAGGACGAGGCGCGCACCATGCTCCGTGAGCTTTCGGGCCGCACGCACCAGGTCGCAACCGGCGTCTGCATCGTTAAGGCAGGCGACACGGCCGCCCCGCATGCCGCCGAGAGCCTGTCCTTTGTCGATGTGACCGACGTGACGTTCTACGAGCTCACCGACGAGCAGATCGAGCACTACGTCGCCTCGGGTGAGCCCATGGACAAGGCCGGCGCCTACGGCATTCAGGGCACAGGAGGACGCATGCTCGTGCACGATATTTCGGGCGACTTCTATAACGTGGTGGGCCTACCCATCGCCCGCGTCGCGCGCGCGATTCAAAAACTCTCGTAATTGCATCTGGCGCTGGGTATCCCCCGGCGCCTACAATTTTGGCGTACCGTACGGATCCCGACCGGGCACAAGGCGCGGCGGAAAACCGATAGGAGTTAAACATGGATACACTGCTCGAGGCCATTGACGTCTGCGATGTCGATGGCTTTTGCTATGGCAACTATACGGACGAGGAGGCCGGCACCGGTTGCACCGTAATCGTGGCACCCGAGGGCGCCACCGGCGGCGTTGACGTTCGCGGCGGTGCTCCCGCATCGCGCGAAACCGACCTGCTGCGACCCGAGAACACTGTCGACAAGGTCCACGCCGTCTGCCTTTCGGGTGGATCGGCCTTTGGCCTCGAGGCTGCAAGCGGCGTCGCTCGCGAGCTTGAGAGCCGCGGCATCGGCCTTCCCGTCGGCCCCACGCAGGTGCCTATCGTGTGCTCGAGCTGTATCTTCGACCTCGCCTTTGGTAACCCCACCGTTCGCCCCGACATTGAGGCCGGCATCGCCGCCGTGCGCGAAGCACTCGACAACACCCCCACCAAGCTCGAACAGGGCAACGTAGGCGCCGGCACGGGCGCTACCGTGGGTAAGCTCATGGGCCCCGCTACCTGCATGAAGGCCGGCCTTGGCGCTGCCGCCGTGGCGCTCGGTCCCGTTAAGGTAGGCGCCGTGGTCTCGGTCAACGCCTGCGGCAACGTGGTCGACCCCTTCACCGGCGAGTGGGTCGCCGGCATGCGCGCCGCCGCCGATAGCGACCAAATCGTCGACATGGAACTCGCAGCCTTTGCCGCCGCCGGATCCATGCAGATGCCGCTCGACCGCACCAACACCACCATCAGCTGCATCGTCACCAACGTGGAACTCACTAAGGCACAAGCCACCAAGGTCTCCCAGATGGCCGCAGACGCCTACGCACACGCCATCCGTCCCACGCACACCACCAACGACGGCGACACCATCTACACCCTCGCCAGCGGCAAACTGGGCGCCCAGGCAAGCGCCGCCGTTCCCCTAGACCTGCTGGGCATGCTCGCCGTAAGGGCCCTGGAAACCGCCATCGTAAACGGAGCCAAAACCGCAAAAACCTCCCACGGCATCCCCGGCGCCGCGAAGTAGCCTAACCTGACGGTTGCCCGGTGGGGCTTGGTTATGTTTGCTGCTCTACAGTCCTGGCTCGCACGAAGAGCACATTAAGTGCTCTTCGGCTCGTGCGGAACTCGCGACAAACATAACCAAGCCCCACCGGGCAACCTACCAACCAGATTCTTTTCAGCCCAGGCCCCTGTGTACCGCGCGTCGAAGATCTTCAAATTCAAATAACCTGACAATCGATTCTTATTGCAGAGGCCCCTTGGTCTTTAGTTTGATACAAGTTCCGCACGAGCCGGAAAGCACTTAATGTGCTTTCCGTGCGAGCAGGACTGTTCGCAGTAGCAAACTAAAGGCCAAGGGGCCCAGTCAACCTATCAGCAGCGATTACTCAGCAGCTAGTTGAATTTGAAGATCTTTGAGGCAAGACGGTATAGGCCGAGTGTGGTTTTGTCTCCCGCCCGTCCGCGCAGATTGGTGAAGAACCCGACCACGCCGTAACGGGCACGACGATACATGCGCTCGTCGTAGGCCTTCAAATCATTCCACAGCGTCTTTAGGCCCTCGTCGGCGCAATCTTCCTCGGAAAGCTTGGTGAGCACCGAGCAGATCGCCATCATCATGGTGAAGTAGCCCATCATGTACGAACGCAGGCGCGACGACTCAACATCGCTGTACAGGTGGTACGACTCCATCATGATACGCGTAACACGGAACTGCTGGTCCAGACGCTTGACCATCGTGGCCTCGTTGACACTCTGGCCCTCGCGACCGATAAAGTAGCGGTAGAGGTCGATGTCGGCGTAGTACATGGTCTTGCAACGCGGCAGCGGCACGTAGGCGTAGATGTTGTCCACATAGAACGTGTGCGGCGGCATGGGAAGGTTGGACTCGCGCAGCACATCCGTGCGATAGCACAGGCTGTGCATGAGTAGGTTCTGGTCCAGGCGGAAATGACCGATCTGATCCCAGGAAAAAATCTTCTTGCGCGGCAGGGCAAATTTGTAGCCAATAGCGGTATGCGTGCCCTCGTAAACCTTCTCGTACACGTAGTTCGAGATAAACAGGTCAACGCGCTGGTCACGCTCTTCAAAGCCACGCAGAATCGACAGCATAGTCGAAAGAGCCGCAGCGTCGAGCCAGTCATCCGAGTCGACAACCTTGTAGTAGGTGCCCTGTGCCTCGCGCAGACCCGAAAGGACGGCAATACCGTGGCCACCGTTCTCCTGGTGTACCGCGCGAATGATACCGGGATAACGTGCCTCCCACTCGTCGGCCTTGGCGGCCGTCTCGTCCTTGGAGCCGTCGTCCACCACGATAATCTCGATATCGGTGGCGTAATTGCTCCCCTCCAAGATGGAGGTGATGCAATGGTCCATATCCTTAGCGGCATTATACGAGGGAATACCGAATGTTATGACTTTATGCATGGCAGGCGATAATCTCATCCGAAAGATCGAGGGCGGAATTGGTCACGGCGTCCATATCATAGTAACGATACTCGGCCAGACGACCCACCGGGTGGAAGTTCGTCAGGTTCTGGACGCGCTCAAGATAGCGCTCATAGAGCTCACGGTTCTCGGGCTCAAGAATAGCGTAGTACGGCGTCTCGCCCGAGCCGGGCGTATAGGCCTTGGAGTACTCCTTCATGATGGTGGTCTTGCCGGGCAGAACCTGACCGGTCATGTTCTTGAACTCGGTGATACGCGTGTAGTCCTCGCTCGTGGTGTAGTTGACGGTGCCCACGGGCTGGAACTGGTCCATATCGAGCGTCTCGAACTTCATATCGAGCGTGCGGTACGGCAACGCACCCAAGTCGAGGTTGAACAGCTCGTCGAGTGGACCGGTGTAGACGATCTCGCCACCATAGACCTTGCCGTCGATCTTGACGGTGGTCTCGTCGATCTCAAAGAGATCGCGGGCGTCCACGTCGCAGAACACGTCGATCAGGTCGTGGTCGAGCATGTGCTCAAAGAGCGCCGTGTAGCCCTCCTGCGGCATGCCCTGGAAGGGAGCTTGCGGGAAGTAGCGGTCATCATCACCCACAAAGACGGGAACGCGGCCGGTGATCGAGGGGTCGATCTGATCGGGCGTCTGGCCCCACTGCTTCATGGTGTAATGCAAAAAGACGTTCTCGTAGACGTAATCGGCGACCTCGGCCAAGTCGGGGTCGTTCTTCTTACGAAGCTCCATAATGGGCACCTTGACATCCTTGCCAAAGGTCTCCACGAGCTTCTGATACAGCTCCTCGCCGCGCTCGTCACCAAAGGCGAGCTTGAGACTCGCGTGGTTGAAGGGCACGGGCATAAGGGTGCCGTTGATGTTGGCGAGCACCTTGTGCTGATAATCCGTCCACTTGGTAAAGCGCGACAGGAAATTGTGCACGCGCTCGTTAAAGGTGTGATAGATATGCGGACCGTACTCGTGGATCAGGATTCCGGCCTCGTCAGTGCAGTCATAGGCATTGCCCGCAATGTGGCTACGGCGCTCCAAAACGGCAACACGATAGCCGATGGTCTCGGCAAGACGGCGGGCGCAAACGGCACCGGCATATCCAGCACCGACGACAATCATGTCGTACGCGCCGGCGTTAAAGCCTTCAGGCAGGCCTGAGGTAATCTGCATCGATACTCCTTGTCAAAAGCCACGGGCTCGTTAGCTGGGCTTTTCTCGAACATTCTTCGAGACATATTTATCAGAGCGATTATAGCGCTAATGCGTCCTATAATGAGCTTGCCACACAAGGAAAGCTCAAGCACCGCGGCGTACAAATTTGAAAGGTAAACCCGCTAGCAGCGGGTTTATTCGTGAACAGCCGGGCGCCTGGAGCTTAGTGAAACGCTTGTAAGGAGTAACATGAGCGATTTCCTTAACCGTATGAAGTCTGCCGCCAAGGCCGACCTTAAGACGATCGTCCTGCCCGAGGGCGAGGATCCGCGCACCATCGTCGCGGCCACCAAGATCATCGAGGAGGGCCTGGCAAAGATCGTCATCCTGGGCAACCCCGACGAGATCAACGTTCCCGGCGCCACCGTCATCGATCCGCGCAATGCCGAGAAGCACGAGGAGTACGCGCAGAAGTTTGCCGAGCTCCGCGCCAAGAAGGGCGTCACCATCGAGCAGGCTCGCGCCCAGGTGATGGACGCCACCTACTTTGGCACCATGATGGTCAAGATGGGTGACGCCGACGGCCTGGTCTCCGGCGCCTGCCACTCCACCGCCGACACCCTGCGCCCCGCGCTGCAGATCCTTAAGACCGCCCCGGGTACCAAGCTGGTCTCGGCCTTCTTCGTGATGTGCACCGACACCCCGCAGTTCGGCACCGACGGTACGCTGATCTTCGCCGACTGCGGCCTCAACATCAACCCGTCCTCCGACGAGCTCTCCGAGATCGCCATCGCCTCCGCTCACTCCTGGTCCACCTTTATGGGCAGCGTCGAGCCGCACGTGGCCATGCTCTCCTACTCCACCATGGGCTCCGCCGGCGGCGAGGTCGCCAAGAAGGTCCAGGAGGCCGTTAAGTTCTGCAAGGAGAAGGCTCCCGAGCTCGCCATCGATGGCGACCTGCAGCTCGACGCCGCCATCGTTCCCACCGTCGCCCAGCTCAAGGCCCCCGGCTCCTCCGTTGCCGGCAAGGCCAACGTGCTTGTGTTCCCCGATCTCGAGGCCGGCAACATCGGCTACAAGCTGGTCCAGCGCTTCGCCGGCGCCGACGCTTACGGCCCCATCCTGCAGGGCATCGCCAAGCCGGTCAACGACCTTTCGCGCGGCTGCTCTGCCGACGACATCGTGGGTGTCGTAGCCATCACCGCCGTCCAGGCTCAGATGGCTGAGTAGCGTACGCATCGCCCGAAGGCCGTACGGGCTAACCCCTGAAAACGTCCTCGACCAATGAAACGCCCCCGTTCTGCTCCTTCGGAGCTACGAACGGGGGCGTTTCTGGTCTGCGGATTGTTTTCAGGGGTTAGCCCGTACGGCCTTCTACCGCTACGTAGCAATTAGGGCATCTGG
>CAUEQX010000090.1 GCA_959020035.1 uncultured Collinsella sp.
AAGGCATTCTGCTTCAACGACGACGAGCTTGGGCGGTGCGCTGTTTGTGCGAAGCGTGGCTCGGTGCATGCGGACCGAAGAACCCGACATAGAAAACTCCTGTGTATTCGGGAAAACGTAAACTATAGTTTACGTTTATGTTCGGCTCCATTTCAAACTCGGCTGCATGGACGAACGTGCGAAACAGATTCTTGGCAGGCGGGTCGAAGAGACACGCAGGGACCTTGGTATCTCCAAGGTTGATTTTTGTGTGGCGACAGGAATCAGCCGACCCTACCTCGACCGAATCGAAGATGGGACGGCAAATTTCACGCTCAAGGTTTTATTTAAGATCGCGCCCGCGCTTGGCATGACGGTATCGGAGCTTCTCGAGGGCATCGAATAGGGGATACCCGTCGAAAACTGAATTACACCATCGGGATACGGTCGTGATTGACTTGGCTGTAGAACAGGCGTTGAATCTCTGCCGCATCACGTGACTGGCCGAGTGCCCACATGGTTTTGGCCACGAGCGTCTCGGTTGTCATATCGTCGCCGCGTAGAATGCCCGGATGGTCGGCGTAGGCACGGCCGACCTCATAAACACCCAAATCGAGGCCCTCCTCGGGGACCTGTGTGGTCATAACGACGGTGCGACCCGAATTGACCCAGCGGAAAATTGCCTCTTGGAATGACTCGCCGGACTCGCCAAACTCGGGGATACCGCCAATGCCAAAGGTCTCCAGAATCACGGCGTCGTAGCTATCGGCAAGGGCGTCAAGGATACCCGGGTTTACGCCGGGCGTCAGCTTAAGGACAAACACGCGCGGGTCGATGCTGTCGTAGAAACGCACCGGGTTTTCGCCCTGATGCGTGCCGTGAAGCCCGTTGCGCACGATGCGGTCGTTGCGGATGTAGGCAATGGGCGGATAGTTGACGCTAATGAACGCGTTAAAGCTCATGGTGCGCTGCTTGCGGGCGCGCGTACCGGCAATGGCGACGCCGCCAAACACGATAGAGACGTCGTGCGAATGCTCATCGAGCGCATAGAGCAGGCTCTGGTACAGATTGAGTTTGGCGTCAGTAAAAGGGTTGCCCATGGGCTTTTGCGAGCCGGTGAGTACGATGGGCTTGGGACTGTCCTGAATCAGATAGGAAAGCGCTGCCGCGGTGTAGCTCATGGTGTCGGTGCCGTGCAGAATCACGAAGCCGTCGTGATCGGCATAACCCTCGACGATGACGTCGCGAATACGCATCCAGTCACTCGGGCGCATGTTGGTGCTGTCGATGTTCATGGGCTGCACGACGTCGAGCTCGCAGAGGCCCGAGATCTCGGGGACGCTCTGGGCGAGCTCCTCACCGGTCAGGGCGGGGGAGAGGCCGTTGCCGTCCTCGGTCGATGCGATGGTGCCGCCCGTGGCGATGAGAAGGATGCGCTTCATGCTGATATTCCTATCGTATTTGCCGCCGCAGAGGCGGAGTCGTTCGGCAGTATTGTGGCACAGGGCGTCCAATGTTCAAACGTATTACATCATCTGTAACGTCTGGTAACACTTCAATTGCCGTCAAATAGGGGCCCGGGTCGTGCGTTTGCCGTGCGCTGATGGCTGCGAGGGACGAGAAACCCCATATAACGTGTACACTATGAAAGTTATTCTCGTTTATTCGCGCGGGTGAGCACCGGCTCCCCGCCAACAAGAGGGGGAACCATGGATCAAAAGGCTTCCGCAAAGGTCCTCGTACTCGACTTTGGTGCGCAGTACGGTCAGCTCATTGCCCGTCGCGTCCGCGACCTCAACGTGTATTCCGAGATCGTCCCCTGCGACATCTCGGCCGACGAGATTCGCGAGATGAACGCCTCTGCGCTCATCCTTTCCGGCGGCCCGGCCTCTGTGTATGCCGAGGACGCTCCGTCTATCGACCCCACCATCTTTGACCTGGGCCTTCCCGTCCTGGGCTTTTGCTACGGCCATCAGATCACGGCCGTGACGCTCGGCGGCAAGGTCGGCCACTCAGAGGTGGGCGAGTACGGCCGCGCCACCATCACGCGCACGGCCGGCGCCAAGCTCTTTAACTCCACGCCCATGGAGCAAACCGTGTGGATGAGCCATCGCGACGCCGTTTCCGAGGTGCCCGAGGGCTTTACCGTTACCGCCAGCACCGACGTGTGCCCGGTTGCCGCCATGGAGTGCGTCGAGCGCAAGATCTTCACCACGCAGTTCCACCCCGAGGTCAAGCACTCCGAGTACGGTCAGCAGCTGCTGAGCAACTTCCTGTTTGAGATCTGCGGCCTGGAGCCCAACTGGAGCATGGACAACCTGGTCGAGACCATGACGGCCGAGTTCCGCGAGAAGGTCGGCGACGACCGCGTGATTCTGGCCCTGTCCGGCGGCGTCGACTCCTCCGTCGTGGCTGCGCTGGGCGCCCGCGCCGTGGGCAAGCAGATGACCTGCGTGTTCATTAACCACGGCCTGCTGCGCAAGGGTGAGCCCGAGCAGGTGGAGGAGGTCTTCACCAAGCAGTTTGACGTCGACTTTATTCACGTCCACGCCGAGGACCGTTATGCCGAGCTTCTGGCCGGCGTGACCGAGCCCGAGGAGAAGCGCCGCATCATCGGTACGCAGTTCTGGAAAGAGTTCTTCGCCGTGGCGCAGCAGCTCGAGACCGATGGCAAGCCGGTCAAGTACCTGGCTCAGGGCACTATCTACCCCGACATCATCGAGTCCGGCGCTCGCAAGACGGGCGGCAAGACGGCCACCATCAAGAGCCATCACAACCTGATCCCGTTCCCCGATGGCGTGCACTTCGACCTTATTGAGCCGCTCGACCACTTCTTTAAGGACGAGGTCCGCGCACTTGGTCTGGCGCTTGGCCTGCCGGGTCACATCGTGTTCCGTCAGCCTTTCCCGGGCCCGGGTCTGGCCATCCGCATCATCGGCGCGGTCGACAAGGAAAAGCTCGAGATCCTCAAGAACGCCGACGCCATCGTGCGCGAGGAGCTCGACGCCTACAACCAGCGCCTGTTTGAGCAGACCGGTGAGCGCAACTCCGAGCACAGCTGCTGGCAGTATTTCGCGGTCCTGCCCGACATTAAGTCCGTCGGCGTTATGGGCGACGAGCGCACCTATCAGCGCCCGATCATCCTGCGTGCCGTCGAATCCAGCGATGCCATGACCGCCGACTGGGCCAAACTGCCCTACGACGTGCTGGCCCGCATCTCCGGCCGCATCGTTGCCGAGGTTCCTGGCGCCAACCGCGTGTGCTACGACATCACGTCCAAGCCGCCCGCGACCATCGAGTGGGAGTAAACGATATTCGTTGATTTCAAGCCTCTGACCTGCGAAAACAGGTCGGGGGCTTCTTATTTTGCAACCTCTGTGCAACCTTTGCGGTTTCGCGCCCCGTGAACAGGGGACGTAGCGCTGTTCACGTCTGGGCCCATGTCGGCACCGATCAATGCCCGCGCTGCTTCTGCTTGCGCTTCAGCTTCCGCTGCTCGAAGCACGTCGCCCGGGGTTCCTCGCCAGAGGAGAACCGACCGTTCCTTGCGAAACCGCGAGACCAGCTATATCCGCTTGCTGCGGGCTTGCTTGAGCCAGTTCCTCTTGAAAGAGCCTATACCTCCGAAGAACTTGTTGTACGTCTCACCGTTCTCTTTGGCCTCGTACTTGACCAAGGCAAGTTCGATGGTGCAGAGGTAATCCGCCACTTGCTCGAGGTGGTAGTCGGTCATCGAGGTCTTGCGGCGTCGGACGACCCCTTTTGAGAGGACCTTGCCCACCGAGCCGTCTCGCCCACGGAACAGAAGGAGCGCATCCTCGCGACCTTCGGCGACCTGTGCTGCGAGATGGAGGGCTGCACCATCGCGCAGGCCGCCTATCTCAACGGCGTGCCCCTCGTCGTCGTGCGCGCCATCAGCGACAAGCCCTGCGCCGAGGGCCAGGTCGTCGACTACAACACCTTCGAGAAGAAGGCAGCCTGCGACTGCGCCCGCATCGCCGCGCGTATGGTTAAGCTTTAGGCCCTGCGCGCCGGGGCCCTTCTTTATGTTGGGACCCCGGCGCGCAGGGCCCTTTCCAAAGCGAAGTGTCGAGCCGAAGTGTTGAGCGTCGGCCCTGAATGTTCAATGGCCGTTGTTTTCTGCCCCTCAAGTGGTGAACTTCTCCTCGGGGCTGTTGATTCCCCCACGCGCCCCCTTCCGTTCTCCGTGTTCCCCTTATACTCCTTGTACAAGGAGGTAAGAAGTCATGGACAAGACCGCACAGGACAGCTTGGCAAAGAAGCCCGTCGACATGAGGGACAGGATTCTCGAGCATCTCGAGGCCCTCACCTCTGCCGTCTCGCTCGACGACCTTGTCCGTCTGTCCACCTCCGACATCGCCGAGACGCTCATCATCTCCAGGAGTCTGGCGAGCCAGTACCTCAACGACCTTGTTCGCGCCGGCCTTGTGGTTAAGGTGGCGGGCAGGCCTGTCCGTTATTTTCATCGCCGCGCGTTCCAGAAGCGTTTTCAGGTAAAGCTCTCTGCAAGCGAGTACGCCTCGCTCGCCGACCTCATCCAGGCGACGGGAATCGCCGATCACCGCGACTTCGCGCGTGCCGTGGGCTTCGACCTGAGCCTCAGCTCCGTTGTCGAGCAGTGCAAGGCTGCGGTTCAGTACCCTCCGTTTGGCCTACCCATCCTCTTGAGCGGCGGCGTGGGTGTCGGTAAGTCTTTCCTTTCTCGCCTTGTGTACGAGTACGGCAAGAACCAGGGCTTGCTGTCCCGCGACTCCTCCTATGTGCGCATCGACTGCGCCGGGGTCCCGGACGCCGCCTCGTTCAACAGGCTTCGTGACGAGTCGATCGCGAAATCGCGCGGGGGTGTGGTTTTTGTCAACGGCATCGAGGCACTCTCTCCCTCTGCGATGGAGCACTGCCTTGCGACGGCCCTCGGGCTCGATGCCTCCCAGGATGCGCCGCGCGCTCGCCTCGTTCTTTCGACGACGCTTTCCGCCGATGACCTGAAGGTTTCCTCGGCCTACAGCAAAATGCCCATCTGTGCCCGCGTCCCCTCACTCAAGGAGCGGACCCCCGAGGAGCGCGAGGATCTCATCTTGAGCTTCCTGCGCAGCGAGGGGTGCCGAATCGGTTCTGATGTGAAGATCAGCCGCGGCGCATACCGTCGCCTCGTGAACGCGGACTTTTCCGATAACATCGCCGGCTTGCGCGCCTGCGTGACGAACTGCTGCGCCAAAGCGTTCCTCAATCGCGAGGGCGACTACGTCGTCGTTCGCCCGTATCTTCTTCCCAGCGGGCTCCTCTCCTCCGCGCAGATCGATCAACAGCCCGACGATGGCGTTCTGATCGACGCGTCCCTGGATGCCGCCGAGAGCACAGGGCCGGTCGAGCAGGCGCTCGATGCCCTGTGCTCTCTCGATGAGCGATTCTGCGCCGGGGAGCTCTCTGTCTCCGAGCTCGTCTCGCAAGCTGTCTCCGCTGTGCGCGGCGTTGAGGATCACTTGATCTTCGGCCGCGGCGTTACCTCCTCGAGGTCGCGCGCCTTCGAGCGTATCGTGGGCGCGGTCCTTGCCGACGCAGGCTCTTCTTATGGCATCGAGCTTTCGAGGAAGGTCGCTTTTCTGCTGGCCCAGGAGATTTGCCTGCAGTTGTGGCCGGGCATCGGCCTGGCTAAGCGAAAGTCTGCCTGTGCGGAGCAAATCTCCCATCTCCTCGGTGCCGTGACCTCCGAATTGCCGTTTGCCTCGAGCGTCTCCGATCAGGTCGCCGCAGACGTGGAAGGGGCGCTGGGAATCTCGCTCGATCACTTCACGAAGACGCTTCTGACGCTGTGCGTCGCATCGGAGTCTCGCGACGCGAAGGCCCTTCGAACGCTCTGCGTCATCTTGTCCCACGGCTACTCAACGGCGACGAGCATCGCCGACGCGGCGAACCGTATGCTCGGCATGCATGTGTACGAGGCGGTCGACATGCCCTACGACCAGCAGCTGAAGGACATCGTCGGTCCGCTCCAGCGCCTCGTCGACCGCCATTCCTACTGCACCGGGGTCGTGTTCCTCGTCGACATGGGCTCCTTGGAGGAGGCCTATAAGGCCCTCGAGAACGTTACCGACTCCACTATCGGCGTGGTGAACAACGTCTCTACCGGTCTTGCGCTCGAGATCGGGGTCGGGCTGCTCGGCGGCAAGTCCATCGCCGAGGTTCTTGGCGATGCGACCGCCGCGTGCGTGACGCACTGCAAGGTGATCGAGCGCGTCAACCGTGAGGACGCCATCGTCTTCTGCTCCGAGTCCGGGGTCGGCGCCGCGGAGAGGATACGCCAGCTCGTCTCGCAGAGCCTCCCGCGCACCATAGGCGCACGCCTGCTCACGAGGCCCTTCAAGCAGCTCGTCACGAACGGGTCGAACGACGCCGTTTTCTCCGAGCACCGCGTCTGCGCCGTCATCGGCACGGGAGACCCCGGGATTGCCTCCGTCCCCTTCGTCGCCCTCGAAGACATTATGTCGACGGCGTCCGCCTCGAAGGTCGATGCCGTGTTCGGCAGGTGGCTTGACGCTTCCGAGCTCTCTTCTTTCCACGAGAAGCTGCTTTCGAACATGACGCTGCAGAACGTTATCCGCTCCATCACCATCCTCGACCCGGAGCGGCTATTCCACGAGATCGAGAGCGCCGTGCACGAGCTTCAGCGCAGAACGGGCGAGAAGATCGGCAGCAACGCCATCATCGGGCTGTACGTTCACCTCTGTTGCCTCGTTGAGCGCCTCGTCACCCGCAACCCCATCGAGACCTACGTCGGCCAGGATCGCTTCGAGGAAGAGCACACCGACTTCATCGAGTCCTTCAGGCAGAGTTTCTCGAGCATCTCGACGCGCTATCGCGTGGAGGTTCCTGTAAGCGAGATCGCCTACGTCTTCGACTACATCAGCGTGAGCGCCGCCCCGGCGCGAGAGGAGCGTCTCGGCTCCTCGAGCCTCCTGTTCGACGAGTGACCCCCGCGCCGTCACGAGCTGACCGCGCGTCTTCAATAATCCGATAACCCCTTGCCCGGCGCGAATCCGGATAGCGCCAAGGCAGTACCGAACGTAAGACTTGATTTGATAGGAGCAAACATGAGTGTTGTTATGGCACGAATCGACAATCGCCTGCTTCACGGCATCATCGTGACGCAGTGGGCCCCGGTGTCGGGCGCAACCCGCGTCATGGTCGTCGATGACAAGGTCGCCGGCGATGAGGTCCTGAAGTCCACCATGAGGATGGCGCGCCCCGCGGGCATGGCCGTCTCGATCATCTCTGAGGAGACCGCGCTCAAGAACTTCGCGGCGGGCAAGTACGACCGCGAGAAGGTCTTTGTCATCGCTAAGGAGCCCGAGACGATCCTTCACCTGGCCGAGTCGGGCGTCGAGTTCCCGTCGCTGATCGTCGGCGGCTCTCTTGTCAAGGAGGACGGCGTCCAGCTCACCCAGCGCGCCTATG
>CAUEQX010000091.1 GCA_959020035.1 uncultured Collinsella sp.
CGTGACGCCCTCGCCGGTATGGGCGGAGCCGCCGCGACCGGTGCCGCCGTGGGCCTAGGCGCCGCAGCCGGTATTGCCTCCAACATGGCGAGCACCCGCGCCCCGCAGCGCCCGCTCGCCCAGCTCGTCGATGTCGTGAGCGGCGAGAGCCACAGCATCACTTCCGCGCAGGTGACCATCGGTCGCGAGCGTTCGGTTTCGGACATCGCCCTGCGCGACCCCAACGTGTCGCGCCGCCACGCCCAGCTCACCTTTACCGGTTCGGACTGGTCGATCGAGGACCTCAATTCCACCAACGGCACGCTCGTCAACAACCGCCGCATCACGCGCTGCCCGCTGCGCAACGGCGATCTGCTGACGTTTGGCCTGAGCACCTTTGAATTTAGGGGATAGTCGCTTATGAACATCGATATCGTCCTTTTTGCAGGCCGCATCGTCCTGGTCGCCCTGCTCTACATCTTCCTGTTCGCCGTCATGAAAACCGGCGTGGGACTCGTACGCGGCCAGCGCCGCGACTCCGCTATCTGGACGATCGATGTGGACAAGGGTCCGCGCGGCATCCGTGGCATCCATGTAGACATGCTCGGCCCCGTCATCGTTGGCCGCTCGCCGTCCTCGGACATCTGCATCAACGAACCGTTTGTCTCGGCCTCGCACGCACGCTTTTCGCTGCAGGGCCCGGCACTCATCATCGAAGACCTCAACTCTTTGAACGGCACGCTCGTTAACGGCCGTCAGCTGGTGGAGCCCGCAACGCTGCGCGAGGGTGACGAGGTCCAGATTGGCGACGTGGTCATGAAGGTGAACCGTCGATGATCGACGAGGAGAACAAGTCCGCAACCATGCCCGAGACGCCAACTGTCCCCGCAGCTGCGCCGGCTCATGCCGCTCCGGCGCGCCCTGCGACCGTGGAGCCCGAGGACACGGTGTTCTCCCTGCCTCTTTCGCATGTAACTCAAGAATATCCGGCACTCGTCGATGACGAGGACGCCGGCACCGAGCAGCTCGACGCCCCCATCGGCGCGCACGCTGCCGAGCAGCCCGCGGAACCGGAGCCAACGCCCGCACCGGCTCACTTCGCCGAGCCCGTCGCCGAGGCGATTAACGAGAGCGCTGCCGTGTTTGCAGCCCCCGAGCCTGCCGCGCCGGTATTCCCCGTCGCCCCGGCAAGCGAGGCGGCACCCGCATCTGCAACGCCTGCCGAAGTCGAGCAGCCCGTTGCCGCGCCCGCCGCAGCTCCCGAGCCCTCTGCTCAACCCCAGAGCACGCCCGCGCCGTCGCACTTTGCGACGCCCGAGCCGACGGCTGTCGAGCCGCAGCAGGACGGCGACCCCGCCGACCGCGTAACCGAAGATCTCAACCTTCCGGACGTCTCCGATGCCGAGTCGGGCAACGATGCCGACACCGTCTCCCCCGGCGACACCGCCGAGATCGATGTCGCCGCCGTGGAGGCAAAGCTCAAAGATCCCGGCTCGACCATGAGCTTTGAGCCGCTGACCGACGAGCGCATCGAGACCGACTCGACCTACGACGCCGGCACCACCACGCAACTTATGTGGGGCGCCCGCTCCGACGTCGGATGCGTACGCCCGCACAATGAGGACTCCTATCTGGTGCAGTCGCCGCTCTTTTGCGTGTGCGACGGCATGGGAGGACACGCCGCCGGCGAGGTGGCATCCTCCATCGCCGTCGAGACCATCGCCAAGACGGCACCGCAGTCCGCCGACGCCGCGCGCCTGGCCGCAGCCGTCGAGGCCGCCAACGCCGCCGTGATCGAAGCCGCCCTCAACGGCCTGGGCAAACCCGGCATGGGATGCACGGCCACCTGCGCCTACATCGAAAACGACACGCTCGCCATCGCCCATGTGGGCGACTCGCGCGCCTACCTGCTCCACGAGGGCACGCTCATCCGCGTGACCCGCGACCACTCCTACGTGGAGGAGCTCGTGGATGCCGGCGAGATTACGGCCGACGAGGCCCGCGTCCACCCCAACCGCTCGGTCATCACCCGCGCGCTGGGCTCGGATCCCGCCATGTATGCCGACCACTTTACCCTGCACATCGAGGAAGGCGACCGCCTGATTCTGTGCTCCGATGGTCTTTCGAGCATGATTCCCGATAGCGATATCGAGAACATCGCTACGCAGTCCTCGAGCGCACAGATCTGTGTCGACAACTTGGTGGACGCGGCGCTCGCCGCCGGCGGCCACGACAATGTGACCGTGGTGGTCGTCGACCTGGTCGACGACGGCGTCATGCGCGAGGCAAAACGCGTCCGACGCCGCAATGTCACCATCGCCACCGTCTTGGCCCTTGTCTTTGTGCTGGTAGCAGGCATCTGGGCATACACGGGCGTCACCGGCTCCTATTACTTGGGAACCTACCACGGCAATGTCGCCGTCTGGCGCGGCCTGCCCGGCAAGACGCTCGGGGTCGAGCTCCACTGGCTCGAGAGCGAAACCAGCATCAAGCTGTCCGACCTGCCCGAAGACACGCAAAACCGCCTGAAGGCAGGCATTCCGCAAACGAGTGTCGACGATGCGCAGGACACCATTTCCAAGTACCGCCATCAGATTGACGAGGAGCAGACCCGTCAGGTGATTGACGCGCAAACGATTCGCAACAACACCGATCAGGAATCCACCTCCGAGTCAGATTCCGAGAAAACCGCCGAACAGTCAGCCGAGGCCGAAGCCTCTGATAAGAATTAGAAAGGGAGTGCCGCTTATGAGTCGCCGCAACACCGAACTGCTCTTGCTCATCGCCTCGGCGTTCCCCGTCATCCTGCTCTATGCGATGTACGTGCTCACCGCGGGTGCCACGATTTCCTTTGAGACGCTCGCCGTGCCGATCGGCCTGTTCGCCGCCTTCGCCGCGGCGCATATCGC
Source organism: uncultured Collinsella sp. (assembly GCA_959020035.1). Taxonomy (GTDB): domain Bacteria; phylum Actinomycetota; class Coriobacteriia; order Coriobacteriales; family Coriobacteriaceae; genus Collinsella. The sequence goes on from CAUEQX010000091.1 coordinate 2,889, forward strand.
CGTGCGCATCCTGGCGCCCGGCGCCGACCCCGCCATCCTGCCCATCGTCTTTGTGCTCTCGGGCATCGGCATCACATTCGTGACGCGCCTGGCCCCCGACCTCGCCATCTCGCAGCTCATCATCTTGTTTGTCTCGGTGGCGCTCATGGTGGGAACGCTCGCACTGGTCAAGAACCTCGACGTGGTCATGCGCTACAAGTACACCTTTGGCATTATCGGCATCATCCTGCTGATGCTGCCGATCTTTATCGGCACCACGATCTCGGGCTCCAAGCTGTGGATTCGCATCGCGGGCTTCACCATCCAGCCCGGCGAGTTCGCCAAGGTCTTCATCGTCTTGTTCCTGGCAGGCTATCTGGCCGAGAACCGCGAGCTGCTCTCCATCTCCAACCGCAAGATCTTGGGCCTCAAGATTCCGCGCTTCCGCCTGCTGCTGCCGCTGTTTGCCGTGTGGGGCGTGTGCCTGCTCATCGTCGTCTTCGAACGCGACCTGGGCTCGGCCGTCCTGTTCTACACCATCTTTTTGCTGATGCTCTATGTTGCCACGGGACGCTTTTCGTACGTCATCATCGGCCTTGCGCTGCTGGCCGTTGGAGCCGTGGGCGCCTACAAGTTCCTGTCTCACGTGCAGGTGCGCTTTCAGGTCTGGGTCGATCCGTTTAAGGACGCCCAGGGCCAGGGCTACCAGATTGTCCAGTCGCTCTTCTCGCTCGCCGACGGCGGCCTGGTTGGCGTCGGCATTGGCAACGGCATGGCAAACAACATCCCCGTCGTCGAGTCCGACTTTATCTTCTCGGCCATCGGCGAGGAAATGGGCCTTTTGGGCGGCGGCGCCGTGCTCATCCTGTTTATGCTTTTTGCCGTGCGTGGCCTCACCACGGCCGCCCGCGCCAAGTCCGACCTTGCCGCCTTTAGCGCGACCGGCCTTACGGCGGCCATCAGCTTCCAGGCATTCTTAATCGTTGGCGGCGTAACCCGCCTGATCCCGCTGACCGGCGTCACCCTGCCCTTTATGAGCCAGGGCGGCTCCTCGCTGCTGGCGAGCTTTATCATCGTCGCGCTGCTGCTGCGCGCCGGCGACGAGGCAACCGGACGCGAAGCCGAGCTCACCGGCACCGGCACCATGGCCGCCATCACCGATGATCAGGTCGCATCCGCCGCTGCCCCGACCGGTACGCGTTTTGCCAACGCACCTTCCTACAGCCACGGCAACCACTCTGCGGGTTCTCGCATGCGTCGTCGCCTGCTCGACACGCCAGAGTCCGGCGTGCTCGGCCGCGTTGCACTTGCCAACCGTCTGACTCGTGCCGTGTTTGCTTTCACGGCGCTGTTCGCCATCCTTATCGGCAACCTCACCTATGTCCAGGTCATCAAGGCGAAGGACTATCAGGACATGCCGACCAACAACCACACCATCGCCCGCTCCAAGTACATCCAGCGTGGCTCCATCATCACGTTCGACGGCGTGACACTAGCCGAGTCGCTGCAGCAGGAGGACGGCACCTACGCCCGCTCCTACCCCAACGGCAACATGGCCGCGCACGTGGTGGGCTACGTGAGCCAGCAATACGGCACCGCCGGCATCGAGAGCGTCATGAACGATACGCTCACCGGCTCCAAGGATTACTCCAGCTGGAACAACGCCATCGCATCGCTCGCGGGGCAGACCCAGCCGGGCAATACCGCCAAGCTCACCATCGACTCGCGCATCCAGACGGCTGCCGAGCAGGCGCTCAAGGGCTTTAAGGGCGCTGTGGTGGTCATGGATCCGCGTACCGGTGCGGTCCTCGCGTGCGCGAGCTCGCCCACCTATGACAACACCAACATCGATGCCCTGATGCAGTCGGGCGGTGGCGAGGACGGCTCCATGTACGACCGCGCCATGGACGCGCTCTACACCCCGGGCTCGACCTTTAAAGTCGTCACGCTCTCCGCGGCGCTCGAAACCGGCACCGCCAGCCTTACCAGCACGTACCAGGCGCCCGGCTCCATGGATATTGGCAACGCGCCGGTCACCAACGATGCCAACGAGAGCTACGGAACCATCAGCCTGCAGCAGGCCTTCGCCGTGTCGTCCAACGTCGTCTTTGGCCAGGTGGCCAACGAGGTCGGCGCCAACTCGCTCGTCCAGTTTGCCAACGCCTTTGGCTACGGTCAAAAGCTCGGTCAGGATCTGACCACCGCGGCTTCCATCATGGCCGACCCGTCGCTTATGACCGAGTGGGAGACCGCTTGGGCAGGCGCCGGCCAACCCGTCGGCATGGACCACACACCTGGCCCGCAGACCACCGTCATGCAGAATTGCGTGATCGCTGCCGCTATCGCCAACAGCGGCGTGGTCATGAACCCGTTCTTTGTGTCCCAGATACTCGCCCCGGACGGAACCGTGGTTAAGACCACGCAGTCCCGCTCGCTGGGCCAGGCTGTCAGCTCTGCCACGGCCGACCAGGTCAAGCAGGCCATGCTCGCCGTCGTCCAGTCCGGTACCGGCACCGATGCCCAGATTCCGGGCGTCAAGGTTGCCGGCAAGACCGGTTCGGCCGAGACCGGCGGCACCAACGTCAACTCTATGTTTGTTGGCTTTGCGCCTTACGATTCACCCACGGTTGCCATCTCGGTGGCCCTGGAGGATTACGACAAACACGACGTCGAGGCGGCCAAGATTGCCGGCATCGTCCTGACCGCGGCGCTCGCCGCACAGGGAGCGTGATGCCCGTGATCAAAGCGGATACTTGGGGCGCGCCGCGGCCGATGAGCTAGCGGCAACGCGCCACACGGCCCCAGCGGCCACACATTTGGTACTACACACATCGTTGAGCGAATAGTTATGTTAGGAGCAGGAATGGAACAGAGGGTCCTCGGGGGAAGATACCTCCTCAAGGATAAGGTGGGAACAGGCGGCATGGCGACCGTCTACCGTGCACAGGACCAGGTCCTCGACCGCACGGTAGCCGTCAAGATCATGCTGCCGCAGTATGCTGGCGACGCAACCTTCGCCGCACGCTTTAAGCAGGAGGCCCAGGCAGCAGCCGGTCTCTCCTCCCCCTATATCGTGGGCGTCTACGATTGGGGCAAGGACGGCGACACCTATTACATCGTCATGGAGTACTTGCGCGGCACCGACCTTAAGAGCGGCATCAAGAGCCACGGCGCCCTCGACCCCAAGAAGGTCGCCCAGATCGGCTCGCAGATCAGCTCCGCGCTTTCGGTCGCCCACAAGCACGAGATCATCCACCGCGACATTAAGCCGCAGAACATCATGGTGCTGCCCGACGGCAACATCAAGGTGATGGACTTTGGCATCGCGCGCGCCAAGAACAGCCACCTCACGCAAGACAACAACGTGCTGGGAACCGCCCACTACGTCAGCCCCGAGCAAACCCGTGGTCAGGACCTCGGCCCCACCTCGGATATCTACTCGCTGGGCGTCGTGATGTATGAATGCGCCACCGGCCGCGTTCCCTTTGACGGTGACGACGCCATTTCGGTCGCACTCAAGCAGGTCAACGAGTTGCCTATTCCGCCGAGCCAGATCAACTCCGGTGTCGACGCCGACCTTGAGCGCATCATCCTCAAGTGCATGGAGAAGGACCCCGCAAACCGCTTCCAGACCGCCGACGAGCTGCGTCAGGTGCTCAACAGCTACCTGTCGGGCCGTGCCGTCAACGTCTCGGAGCCCACGCGCATCATCGGTGCCCCCGGTGAGTTGGGCGCCACCAAGACTCGTGAGCTTTCCGATCAGACGCGCGCCATGGTGCGTCCTGTCTCGGGCGTGAGCGGCCAGAATACCGCCCGTAGCTCGGTTTCGGGCTCCACCGGCTCCTACGAGGTCGAAGAGCCCAAATCCAACAAGAACAAGATCATCGCCGCCGTGGTGGCAGCGGTTGCCGTCATCGGCATCGTGGTGGCCTTTGCCACAGGACTCTTTGGCGGCGAGCAGGTCGCCGTGCCCGACGTACTGGGCAAGGACCAGCAGACTGCCGTCGAGCTGATCAAGGAAGCCGGCCTCGAGGTCGGCACCATCGACCAAAGCTACAACGACGATGTCGACGAGGGCAAGGTCGCCGAGCAGACGCCCAACGGCAACACCAAGAAGGCCAAGGGCACTAAGGTGAACCTGGTAATCTCCAAGGGCCCCAAGCCCTCTGAGAAGGTTGAGGTTCCCCAGCTTGTCGGCCTGACCAAGGACCAGGCAGAAGCCGCGCTGGCAAGCGTTGGCCTGAAGGGCAACGCCTCCGAGGAGGCCAACGAGGCCGATGAGGGCCAGGTCTTTGATCAGGGCACCGAAGCCGGTAAGGAAGTCGCGAAGGGCACGACCATCTCGTACAAGGTCTCGAGCGGCCCGGATACCACGTCCGTCCCCGACCTGACCGACATGACCGAGGCCCAGGCGCGCAACGCCCTCGATATGGCAGGTTTTGGCGTCGACGTGAGCTACCAGGAGAACGACTCTGTTACCGAGGGCACCGTGATCAGCTGGAACCCCAGCGGTAAGCAGAAGCCCGGCGCCACGATTACCGTCGTCATTGCCAAGAAGTCCGGCAAGGCCA
>CAUEQX010000092.1 GCA_959020035.1 uncultured Collinsella sp.
ATCGACAGCAATTGAGTCATCCATAAAACCGTGTATAGCATTCATAATTGCAGTCGTGTCACCACCGCAGCCAAGGTGGCCAACCAACTGAAGTACTTTTGTGCGTTCGAAACCCAAGCGAACCTCTTCCTACTTCTGGCGCAACATACCCAAAACAAATCAATTGGGCTAGTCCCGCTTAAACAGATCCCTCGTGTACACCTTGTCCGCCACGTCCGCGAGCTCGTCGCTCCAGCGGTTGGCGACGATCACGTCGCAGCCGGCCTTGAAGGCCTCCAGGTCGTGCGTGACCTCGGAGCCGAAGAACTCCGGCGCGTCCAGCGTGGGCTCGTAGACCACCACGGGCACGCCCTTGGCCTTCACGCGCTTCATGACGCCCTGGATGGAGCTCGCGCGGAAGTTGTCGGAGTTGGACTTCATCGTCAGGCGGTACACGCCCACGACCGGCTTCGGCTTGCCCTCGTACACGCGGTCCCACACCATCTGCAGCACCTCGTCGGCGACGAAGTCCTTGCGGGTGCGGTTGGCCTCGACGATGGCCTCGATCAGGTTCTGGGGCACGTCCTTGTAGTTGGCCAGCAGCTGCTTGGTGTCCTTGGGCAGGCAGTAGCCGCCGTAGCCGAAGCTGGGGTTGTTGTAGTGGCTGCCGATGCGCGGCTCCAGGCACACGCCGTCGATGACGTCGCGGGTGTTGAGGCCTCGCACCTCGCAGTAGGTGTCGAGCTCGTTGAAGTAGGCCACGCGCAGCGCCAGGTAGGTGTTGGCGAACAGCTTGACGGCCTCGGCCTCGGTGGTGCCCAGCACGAGCTCCGGGATGCCGATAGTTCCGTCGGCGTTCGCGCGCTCCAGCTCGGCGTGGTCCGCGCCCTGCGCGAGCAGACGGGCGAAGCGCTCGGCAGCCGCGACGGCCTCGGGGTCCTCCTTGGGCGCGCCCACCACGATGCGGGACGGGTGCAGGTTGTCGTAGAGAGCTTTGCTCTCGCGCAGGAACTCTGGGCTGAAGAAGATCTTGCTGTCGCCCAGCCTCTCGCGAAGCCCCGCGGTGTAGCCGACGGGGATGGTCGACTTGATGACGATCCAGGCGTCCGGGTTCACCGAGCGAACGGCGGCGATGGCGGCCTCGACGGAGGAAGTGTCGAAGAAGTTCCTGTCAGAGTCGTAGTTCGTCGGCGTGGCGATGACGGCGTAGTCGGCACCCGTGTAGGCCTCGGCCACGTCCACGGTGGCGTGTAGGTCGAGCTGACGCTCCCCCGCCTTGGCCTCAGCCAGGAAGCGCTCGATCTCGTCATCCTGGATGGGCGATACGTAGTCGTTGATCTTCTCAACCTTCTCGGGCACGATGTCCAGCGCGTGCACCTCGTTGTGCTGCGAGAGCAGGACGGCGAGGGACAGGCCGACGTAGCCGGTACCGGCGACAGCAATTTTTAATTTTTCAGTCATAAAACGACTCCTCAGAAGAATTGAAGTTACGGTTCATAACTCGTTGCTAAGATTTACTTTTCCTAAAGAATCCAAATGCTTCGGTAACGCAGGCACTCGGCGACGCAAAGAAAGCCTTGATCGCGTAGCCGAACGCATCCATATATCGTCGGCTACGCTTCATGGCAAATGCCAGGACGGCGTTATGTCGAAACTCTATATAGTTGATATCTTTCTTATCGAGCTGTGGGTAATAACTTTGAACGACCTTGTGTCTCGCCACTTCGCCTTCGATCTTGTTGTTTCCCAGGGAAAGGCGCTCGCCAGAATGCAAATACTGATGCACGTGGACTTCTGGCATATAGCCAATACGCGCACCAGCTTCAATACAACGAAGCATTAGCCACCAGTCTTGGCCCGTAGCAACTTCGCCGAATCCCTCGGTCACGTCAAACAGACTCTTCTTTAGCATGTAGATTGATGTGGGTGCTATTGGCGTTAATAGATGTGCTCTGAGCAAACCCTGTTTTGAGAAATCATCACAATGATTGAGCCGGCGATGCTCTACGAGCTTACCCGACTCGTTATACCAAGAGACATCCTGCCAGCACATATCGAGGCCATTTTCCAGTATATAGCCGAGCTGCGTTTCAACCTTATCTGGGAGAAACTGATCATCATCATCAAGAAATGCCAGATAATCGCCCATTGCTTGGCGACACGCATAGTTACGTGCGGCACCCCCGCCCGTACGACCGGCAGTATGGATTGTCCTTAGACGCGAATCTTCGTATGTTGAAAGTACTTTGTTTGTTTCCTTATCCCACTCGGAATTCGCTTCATTGTCGTTAACGACAATAATTTCCAGGTTCTTATATGACTGATTTGAAATAGAACTTAACGCATTTGTCAGCCGATCTGCCCTTTTATAGGTTGGAACAATAACGCTAACCAGAGGTCCATTCTCAATAGCCATCTATCGCCCCGTTCTCTGCTTGCCGAACATGGCACCAAAGGTGCCGGTAAAGCATTTCCAGGCCATGCGGAAGCATCGGTTACGCACGTAATGAAGCTCGATCTTTTGACGCAGGCCACTCTCGAACGTCGCAGCGTTGCGATCGGTTGCCTGCCACAGGCCCGTAATGCCTGGCTGGACAGAAAGCAACTCGGCCTTCTCCTCGTCGGAGAAGTGCTGCTCAAGTTCGTCTCTTGTAATGGGACGCGGTCCGATGACGGAAAGGTCGCCGTTCAGCACGTTCAGGAACTGCGGTATCTCGTCAATCGAACACTTACGGATAAACTGGCCGACTTTGGTAATGCGGGGATCATCGTCGACCTTGCGCTCAACTTCCCACTGATGTAGCTGCTCAGAGCTCAAATACTTCTGCACATTGCCGGCGTCGGCGACCATGCTGCGAAGCTTAAGGATCTTGATAGTCTTACCGCCCTTGCCGACGCGCTCCTGTGCGTACAGCGGGTTTCCGGGAGATTCAAGACAAATGAACGCACAGACAATGGCCACCGGAATTACCAGCGCCACGCTCACGCAAAGGCTGAAAACAAGATCAAACAGCCTCTTTAAAAAACGGTAAGCCATCGTACCGCTCGGTTGCATCTCCTGAACGGCTAGCGACTCCCCTACGGAAGTACTGCATTCAGCTATCTCTTTAGTAGTCAAGTTCAAATCCACGTCCCCGTTCCCCAGGGATCCCCCCCTCGATGAATTCAAAATGCAAATGAATTGCCGGTTCGACGTCCCCTTACGTCTTACTGGGCACGTCCAACGGAAGCAGCTCCCTAAATGTGGAGTCACCCTCGCCCACGTCTACCAGGCACCAGCGCTTATGACGGTCGATCTTCTTTACACGAGTCTCTTGCCCCACTAAGGGCCCTTGCTCTATGTGCAGCACGCCGTCTTCTATGCGCGCTACGCTGTTGCGCACAACACCGTCGTCGTCCAACACGCTGCGGTACCAGTCCTGTGCATCGTCCGGCATGGGCATGTACGCCCGCTCCCTACTGCCGGCGATGCGACAGCCAAAGCTCAACTGGGCCAAAGCCCTATCGAGCGCGGCGGCATCGTGCGTAGCGACGAAGAAATATTCCTTGTACATGGGTTTGGTTTGGAGCGACCAGGCGCCGTCCCGCTTAAACCAGAACTCTTTTGCATCACAAAAGCGTCCTGCATCAACTCGTGCGGGATAATGCAGCGGACCTTTTCGCAGGTCTCGCGCTCTTTTCCATTGGGGGTGTGGACCAGATACCAGCGGACGCGGCCGTGCTGGCTGTTGGTGGTAGCGCCGTTAAAAGCGCCCGGCAGCTGCTCTTGGCGCCGCACCGTCTGTTCCATGTTCTCGCCCCCTCTTTTGGCTTTGCGATGCACGCAAATGCAGGGGCGTTTAGAACAGGCTTCTCGCTCGCAGCTAGGCGCAATCGCAAAAGTACAGGTTTTTGTATCTTTCGGCAAATGACATTATACAAGCAATTAATCAGCGTTTTCCCAGATCACGCAAAATGTACTGCCAGTAGGTGCATCTCCATACCCCTCTACAAAAACCTGTACCTTTTTGTGCAACAAAAAAAGCCGCTCAACCAGCGGCTTTTCTTATTTGGGCATGAAAAAGGCGACCGCCCTTTGTGGACGGTCGCCTTTGTTAATTGTTGTGAAGCTTGCCTTAGGCGCGAGTCTTGATCTCCTCGAGCACCTTGGCAACAAACTCGTCAACGCTCATCTGAACGGTCTCGTTGGAGCGGTCGCGGACGGAGATGTTGCCGGCCTCGACCTCCTTCTCGCCCAGGATGAGCATGTAGGGCACGCGGTCGATGCTGCGGGCCTCGCGGATCTTGTAGCCGATCTTCTCGTCGCGGTCGTCGCAGACAACGCGAATGCCGGCCTCCTCCAGCTTGGCGCACACCTCGTGGGCGTAATCGCGGCTCTTCTCAGAGACGGGAAGCGCCTTGACCTGTACAGGGGCCAGCCAAGTGGGGAACTTGCCCGCAAAGTGCTCAATCAGAATACCGATGAAGCGCTCGATGGAGCCAAAGCACACACGATGCAGCATGATGGGGCGCTTCTTGGTGCCGTCGGCGTCCACGTACTCCAGGTCAAAGTTGAGCGGCATCTGGAAGTCGAGCTGCACGGTACCGCACTGCCAGGTACGGCCGAGCGAGTCCTCCAGGTGGAAGTCGATCTTGGGGCCGTAGAAGGCACCGTCGCCCTCGTTGACCTCGTAGTCCATGTGCAGCTGCTCCAGAGCAGTGCGCAGGCCCTCCTCGGCGCGCGCCCAGTCCTCGTCCGAGCCCATGGAGTCCTCGGGACGGGTAGAAAGCTCAACGTGATACTTAAAGCCAAACTTCTGGTACACGGAGTCGATGAGGTTGACCACGCCCACGATCTCGTCGGTCAGCTGGTCGGGACGCACAAACAGGTGGGCGTCGTCCTGGTTAAAGCAACGCACGCGGAACAGGCCGTGCAGGGCGCCGCGCAGCTCGTGGCGGTGCACCAGGCCAATCTCGCCGGCGCGGATGGGCAGCTCGCGGTAAGAGTGCGGCTTGGAGGCGTACACCAGCACGCCACCCGGGCAGTTCATGGGCTTAATGCAATACTCTTCGTCGTCGATGACGGTGGAGTACATGTTGTCCTTGTAGTGATCCCAGTGGCCCGAGGTCTTCCACAGCTGCTTGTTCATGATGAGCGGCGTGGAGATCTCCACGTAGCCGGCCTTGTGGTGAATCTCGCGCCAGTAGTCCAGCAGCGTGTTCTTAAGGATCATGCCGTTGGGCAGGAAGAACGGGAAGCCGGGAGCCTCGTCGCGCATCATAAAGAGGTCCATCTCGCGGCCGATCTTGCGGTGGTCGCGCTTCTTGGCCTCCTCCAGCATGTGCATGTGCTCGTCGAGCTCTTCCTTGGTGGCAAAGGCGACGCCATTGATGCGGGTGAGCATCTTGTTGTCCTTGTCGCCCTTCCAGTAAGCGCCCGAGACGCCGGTAAGCTTAAAGGCCTTGAGCGCCTTGGTGTAGCAGATGTGGGGGCCGACGCACATGTCGATGTAGTCGCCCTGCTGGTAAAAGGTGATGCGGGCGTCGTCGTCCAGGTCGCCGATGTGCTCGACCTTGTACTTCTCGCCGCGCTCCTCCATAAGGGCGATAGCCTCGGCGCGAGGCTTCTCAAAGACGGTGAACTTGAGGTTCTCCTTGACGATCTTCTTCATCTCGGCCTCGATCGCGGGGAAGTCGTCCTCGCTGATCTTGACGCCCTCGGGCAGGTCGACGTCGTAGTAGAAGCCGTTGTCGGTCGCGGGGCCGTAGGCAAAGTCGGCCTGGGGGTACAGGCGCTTGATGGCCTGCGCCATGATGTGCGCGGCGGAGTGGCGGATGACGTGCGTGACCTCGTCCTGCGGGAGTTCGGCCACCGAACCGTCATTGTAGAGTGCCTTCATGGGTATGTTTTCTCCTCTCGGATGCCTGATGCAAGTGTATGCGATGCGCTCGGCATTTTAACTTGCATCATTATAGGCAGGTTGCCTTGGTATACAAGCGCCCGCCGCACCTTAATGGCACGGCGGGCGATTTTCTACGCATGCTTCATCGTGTGGGGCGGGGCGCGGGGCGCGCGTGGCTTGCGGCGTGCCCGTGGCTTGCGGCCGGCCCGGCGATGGATGCGCTACTGAACGCGAGTTCGGCAGTAGGGGCAGACCTTCCAGTGCGCATCGAGCGGGCGATGGCAGCTGGGGCAGACGTTGCGAACCTGGGTGTCGCACACCGGGCAGACGACAAAGTCCTTCTCGATGGGGGCGCCGCACTGCGGGCAGGTACCGTACTGGGCAAGCTGGCGCTCGCGCAGGGCCATGTCCAGCTCCTGCTCCTCGCGGTCGGCCGCGTAGGAGTGCGGGCGCAGGACCAGGTAGGCGATAAGGCCCACAAACGGGATGAGGGCGATGATGCCCCATGCCACGTAGGCGCTGGCGCCGCGGCGGCGAGCGTCGATAAACACATAGACGACCGACAGCACATACAGGGCGATGATGAAGCCGACGAAGGCATAGATGACGCCCATAAGCTGCGGCGACATGAGCTCGTTGATGTATTTGGACATTGAGGTGTACCTTTCGGAATATTTACAGTCCGGTCAAGTTTACCACGGGGTTTGTTTATATGGGACCACGGCTGGGTACGGGGCTGGCGCGGACACAAACATCTCAATCTGTAACAGGTGGAAGCGGAATTCGGGTCTAGATGTTACAGAACGAGACAAACGGGGGACCCGCCAGACTAACGTCTCGATCTGTAACATCTTGGACCCCAAATCCTCGTCTAACTGTTACAGATTGAGACGAACGGTTGCCGTAGTTGTCGGCAGACGAGGTCTCCGATGGTCCTGGGTCTCCCCTCGCCTGCCGTTGGCGGGTGTTGCGGGGCTGTTCGCCGCATTGCCGCTGCGCTGGGGGTGTGTAGACCGTAGGATAGTCTTATTGACAGCCTGCCAACTCTTCTGGGGGGCGCTGTGACAGAAACGTTTGATATCGCGATTGTCGGTGCGGGCATCACCGGATGCGCCATCGCGCGGCAGCTCGCACGATTTGAACTGTCCATTTGCGTGGTCGAGGCGGCCAACGACATCGCGCTGGGGGCTTCGAAGGCCAACGGCGGCCTGGTGCACGCCGGTTACGATCCGGCACCGGGCACCGTAAAGGCGCAGGTCAACGCCCGTGGTTGCGAGCTATATGGCACGTGGGCCCAGGAGCTGGGCTTTTTGTTCCGCCGCACCGGGTCGATGGTGCTGGGCTTCAACGACGAAGACCGTGCACACCTGGAGAAGCTGCGCCAGAATGGCTTGGCCAACGGCGTGCCCGAGCTGTCG
>CAUEQX010000093.1 GCA_959020035.1 uncultured Collinsella sp.
CCCTCGTGGAATGACGCATCTCCTTTGCATCCCTGGTCGATAAGCCGAGCATCGCCCGCGCACCGCCCGGGCAGAAGCGGCCGCACCAAACCCGACACTTCTTTTCGCTCTCGAGTCCTGTCGCCGCCTTGTCCCTAACACTTCCTGACACCGACCGAAGCGTGCCAAAATAAACCTGTCCTTTTTGGTAGGTTTGGCGAGTGTGGATTTTTGGACGCTTAACTAGCGAACGTGGATAATCTCCCACTTTGAGGCCGTCACCGAGCCAAAAACGGGAGATTATCCACGTTCATTTTGGATGACCCCCTTGTACCAAGCCGAGCTCCATGGTCAAGTAATAACGACTTCTCATCATTAGATTGTTTACATCAATTCTAATAACTATTTAATCCTTAAACTCGTTATTAGAATTGATATGATTAGCCTAATAACGAGTTTCCGGCACTAAAGATATGGAGGGCACGATGCAAATCGAGGAGAACGGCCAGGGAACGCTCCGCAATAATCTATCGGGGAAATTGGCTTACTATTCGTTTTTTCCAACGCCCTTGCAATCATTGAGGCAGCTAAACCTCACCGAGGAAACCTATCGCACGCTTTCCGCATGCTCACGAAAGCTTGGAGAGCTTGAAGGCATGCTCTACTTTGTTCCCAACGCCGACATGTATCTGACAATGTACGTGCGCAAAGAAGCACTCCTTTCTTCGCAAATTGAGGGAACCCAGTGCACGTTTGACGACCTACTTAGTCCATCGCAAACACAACTCCATCATAAAGATGTCGCAGACGTCGTGAATTACGTCCGTGCTGTCGACCGCGGCGTAGAACTGCTCAAAAAGATGCCCTTGTGCACGAGACTTCTTAGGCAAGTTCATGCGGTCCTGCTGGACGGAGTGCGCGGAACGGAGAAGAATCCAGGCGAGCTGCGCTCCTCACAAAACTGGATTGGCCCCTCAGGCTGCACCATTGCAACCGCATCGTTTGTCCCTCCAAACATTGAAGATTTGAGTAACACGCTCCAGGACCTCGAACGCTTTATCAATGAGCCTCAAGTCGAAATGGATCCGATTGTGCGGGCGGCGCTCGTCCATTACCAATTTGAAACTGCCCATCCATTCCTAGACGGAAACGGTCGCCTGGGCAGGCTTCTCATTACACTTATGCTCATCAATGATGGCGTTCTTCATTCTTGCTTGTTCTATCCATCGTTCCAGTTCAAGAAAAATCGAAGCGAGTACTACCGGCAACTCACATCCGTAAGGGAGAGAGGCACTTACGAGGAATGGATAGAGTTTTTCTGCAACAGTCTTCTCGAGAGTGCGGAGGACTCGGTAGGGTCTTTAAAAAACCTTGTTGACCTCCATAACCGTTCCACAGCAACCATTACCGAAAATCTCGGAAGGACTGCTGCAAACGGGCAAAGGCTGTTGGGCATTCTTGAAGAGCACCCCATCGTCGACACCGCATTCATCGCTGCCCAACTCGATATCGGCAGGAGTACCGCGAGCTCGCTCGTCAAATCATTTGAAGAATTGGGTATCCTCCGTCCGCTCGACGAGTCAAGACAGAGATACCGGCAGTACGGGTATGAAGAGTATCTTTCGATTCTCAGGGAAGACGCCGAGCCGATTAGATAGGCATCGCAACCCAGGCAAATTAAAGCGAGCGTGGATAATCTCCCACTTTGAGCCTGCACACAGGCCAAAAACGGGAGATTATCCACGCTCATTCCTGAGTAGTCATTTATGAACGTCCCCAATGACTAGTCCGGCAACGCCGATGCCTTGGCAACGGCAGCGAACGGGCCGCATTCGAAGCAAGACGACGCCGCAGGTAGAGAACGGACAGCGAGCGGGCCGCATTTGAGACAAGGTGACGTGAAACGAAAGGGCGCTGACCTTCTGGTCGCGCCCTTGAAGTTGAACGTCAGATTGTCCAAATGCGGCCCGCACAGCGTCGACCGGTCCGCCGTTCGGCAGAACGGCGGAACCTACTTGACTCCGTACTGCTCGTAGTAGGCGTCGATGGCGGCCTTGAGCTCGTCGTCGACGACAACCTTGCCGTCGATCTCGTGGTTGTAGAGGGTCTCGACGACCTCGGCCATGGAAACGATGCTCGCAACGGGGAAGCCGTACTTGGCCTCGATCTCCTTCTGCGCGGTGGTCACGCCACCCTTGCCGACCTCCATGCGGTTGAGGGACACGATCAGGCCCTTGATCTCGACATCGGCAGCAGCCTTGACCTTGGGATAGGTCTCGTCGATGGACTTACCGCTGGTGGTGACGTCCTCGACCATGACCACGCGGTCGCCGTCCTGGGGCTCGTAGCCTAGCAGGTTGCCCTTGTCGGCGCCGTGGTCCTTGGCCTCCTTGCGGTCGCAGCAGTACTTGACCTCCTTACCGTACAGCTCGTGGTAGGCAATTGCGGTCACGACGGCCAGCGGAATACCCTTGTAGGCCGGTCCAAACAGCACATCAAAGTCGTCGCCAAAGTTATCGTGGATGGCCTGGGCGTAATACTCGCCCAGCTTCTTGAGCTGATAGCCCGTCACGTAAGCGCCGGCGTTCATAAAGAACGGGGACTGACGGCCGCTCTTGAGCGTAAAGCTGCCGAACTTAAGAACGTCGGACTCAACCATAAACTTGATGAACTCTTGCTTGTAAGCCTCCATGCGGGCTCCTCTCGTAATCGCGTACGTGCCTTCCAGTTTAGCGCAGGCGAAGCGTCGATGCGGGCGCGCTTTGGGGCCACGGCATTCTGTAAAGGCTTTGTCAGGGGGAATGGTTTTCCGAACAATGGGGTTGACATGTCAAACCCCCTCATCAAGAATACGGGCGGATTAAAAAGGGGTACGAGATACCCAAAGCGCGCTGCGCTCAGCCTTTAGGAGGTGTGCCATGGAAGGCAGTCCTAGTCGAAAAACCTGCATGTCGCCCTCGGCACGCCGCGAGGACTCCGCACACGCATAAACGCCACCGGCAGATCGCCAAAACCACCGCAAAGGCGCGCTGCACCCTTTGTGGGCTCAAGAGCTTGACGTGAGCGACATCTAGGTTTTTTGAAGCAAATACGACACGTACGCTAACTCCCCTCAACAAGGAGGACCCTATGCTGATGCTCAAAACCGTCACGGTACTCGAAGCCATCTCCAAGCGCCGCCGCACGGCGCGCCCTGCCGCTCATACCGGCCTGTCCAAGAACACCATATTCGCCGCCACCCATAGTGCCGAGGACGCCCTCGTACTGATTGACACCACGGCAAACGGCCTCACCGTCGAGCAGGCAACTGAGCGCCTGAACGCCGTCGGCCCCAACACCATCGAGGCAACGACCAAAACGCTCGCCCGCCGCATCGCCGACGCGTTCATCGATCCCTTCGCCGGTATCCTCGCCGCGCTCGCACTGGTCTCGCTCTACATCGACGTGCTCGCCGTGCCCGAACCGCAGCGCGACCCCTCCACGGTCATCGTCATCGGCACCATGCTGCTGGTATCGGGCGGCATGAAGTTTATCCAGGAAGCCCGCAGCGGCAATGCGGCCGAGGCCCTCAAGGACCTGGTCTCCAACACTTGCACCGCCCTGCGCGACGGCGAGCGCATCGAGATCCCCTTCGACGAGCTCGTCCCCGGCGATGTAATCCGTCTCTCTGCCGGCGATATGGTGCCGGCAGATGCCCGCATCATCACCGCGCGCGACCTGTTTGTGATCGAGTCCGCACTCACCGGCGAGAGCGAGGCCGTCGAGAAGACCACCGCCGTCACCGTCGTCGAGGGCGCCGACGGCTCCGCACTGCCACTCTCTGCCTGCAAGAACATCGTCTTTACCGGCACCTCCGTGCAAAACGGCGCCGCCATGGCGCTTGTCGTTGCCACCGGCTCGGACACCTACCTGGGCGGCATCGCCAAGATGCTCAACGGGCGCGGCGAAAAGAGCGCGTTTGACCGCGGCGTCTCGAGCGTCTCCATGCTGCTGGTGCGCCTGATGCTCGTTATGGCGCCGGCCGTCTTTGCCATCAACGCCGCCACCAAGGGCAACGTCATCGACGCGCTGCTGTTCGCCACGAGCGTGGCCGTGGGCATCACGCCGCAGATGCTTCCCGTCATCGTGACCACGAGCCTGTCGCAGGGCGCCAAGGACCTCGCCCGTCGCCAGGTTATCGTCAAGGAGCTGCCGGCGATTCAAAACCTCGGAGCGATGGACGTCCTATGCTGCGACAAGACCGGCACCCTCACCGAAGACCGCATCGTGCTCGAGCGCTACCTCAACACCGATGGCAACGAGGACGCGCGCGTGCTGCGCCATGCGTTTTTGAACAGCTTCTTCCAGACCGGCCTCAAAAATCTTATCGACCTGGCCGTAATCGACCGTGCCGATGTGACGCCCTCGACCGTCGCACCCGATTCCATGCTGGGCCAGAGCCTGCGCGACCGCTACACCAAGGTCGACGAGGTTCCCTTCGATTTCTCGCGCCGTCGCCTGAGCGTAGTTGTCGCCGACGCCCAAGGCAAAACCCAGATGGTTACCAAGGGCGCTGCCGAGGAAATGCTCGAGATCTGCTCCTTTGTCGAGATCGATGGCATCGCTCAGCCGCTCACCGACGAGAAGCTCGCCCAGATTCGCAAGCAGATCGCCGGACTTAACGCCGAGGGCCTACGCGTAATTGCCGTGGCGCAGAAGACCAATCCGCGCTGCGTGGGCGAGTTTGGCATCGCCGACGAGTGCGACATGGTGCTGATGGGCTTTTTGGCCTTCCTCGATCCGCCCAAAGCAAGTGCCGCGGGCGCCGTCGCCACCCTCGAGGCCAAGGGCGTGGCGGTCAAGGTCCTAACCGGCGACAACGACCGCGTCGCCGCCACCGTCTGCGAGCAGATTGGTATCGATGCGAGCAACGTCTTGCTCGGCTCCGAGATCGATACGCTCGATGACGCCGAACTTGCCGAGCGCGCCGAGAAAACCCACCTCTTCGCCAAGCTCTCGCCGCTGCAGAAGGCGCGCCTGGTACGTGTCATGCGCGAGATGCTCGACCGCACCGTGGGCTTTATGGGCGACGGCATCAACGACGCCGCCGCCATGCGTGCGAGCGATTGCGGCATCTCGGTCGATTCGGCCGTCGATATTGCCAAGGAATCCGCCGATATCATCTTGCTTCAGAAGGACCTGGGCGTGCTCGAGCGCGGCATCATCGAAGGCCGCCGCACTTACGGCAACCTGCTCAAGTACCTCAAGACCACGGTGAGCTCCAACTTTGGCAACGTGCTGTCCGTGACCGTCGCGAGCCTGTTCTTGCCGTTTTTGCCCATGAGCGCCCTGCAGCTGGTACTGCTGTCGCTGGTCTACGAGATCGTGTGCATCGCACTGCCGTGGGACACCGTCGATGACGCCTGGACTGCCCGCCCGCGTGCCTGGGACGCCGCGTCCATCAAGGGCTTTATGCTCGAGCTGGGCCCCGTGAGCTCGCTGTTTGACATCGTGACCTTCGCCGCGCTCTTCTTTGTCGTGTGCCCCGCCGCCGTGGACGCAAGCTGGCCCGAGCTTGCCGCCGCGGGCGACGTCGCGGGTATGGCGACCTTTGCCGCACTCTTCCAGAGCGGCTGGTTTGTCGAGTCCATGTGGTCGCAGACGCTCGTGATCCACATGCTGCGCTCCCCGCGCCTGCCGAGCCCGCACGATTACGCCGCCCCCGCCCTGTGCACGCTCACCGTGCTGGGGCTGGCGCTTGTCACCTGGCTGCCGGCAAGCCCCATCGCCGATGCGCTGGGCCTCATGCCGCTGCCCACGAGCTTTTTTGGGCTGCTCATTGGCATCGGTCCCGCCTATATCGCGCTCCCCCAGCTGGCGAAGCGCCGCTCCATTGCCCGCCACGGCGAGCTGCTGTAGCTCCACTGGCGCCACCGTCAAGGATGCTTGGGGTGCCGCGCCGACACGCTTTACCAAGCCGGCGACCGAAAACCACCATTAAAGGTGACGGTTAGCACGGCGCTGCATCCCCAACGTCTCAATCTGTAACACTTAGCCGGCAAAATCGCCTCTACCTGTTACAGATTGAGACAAATGCAGCGGTCGCGCCGAAATATCTCAATCTGTAACATCTGGGCTCGGTTTTGCTGAGCAACTGTTACAGATCGAGACAAACCGGCGGGATTGGGCTGCCTGCCTCCAAACCGCCACAAAGGTGTCTGTCCCCTTTGTGGCGGTTTTGGCGTTTGCCCGGTTGCTAGTCTTGGGGCGTCCAGGACCAGAAGTAGTTGATGAGCGCCACGCGTGACGTCACTTCAACCTTTTTGTTAATCGAGGCGATATGGCGGTAGAGCGTGGAGCGCGAAAGGAAGAGCGACGCCGCCACATCCTGCACGCTGTCGTCCGATGTAACCAGGGCCTCCAGGACATCGCGCTCGCGCTTGGTAAGGCCAAAGGCGGCGACAAAGCCCTCAAGACGCTCGTTAAACGACAGCTCCGGAGCCTCCGGCGGCACCGTATCGGCCCGTTCGGGCGCATGGATCTCGCCAAGGTCATCGACGGCAAACGCCAACCCCCCCCCCGCGCGATGCCGAACCGTCGGCGCCTTGCCCAAACTGTCCCAGCAGCGAAATCGCAATGCCCACAAACAGCACAAGCACCACGGCAACTGCCGTCAGCACGTTTTGGCTCGAGATAATCGCCACCGCCGGCGCCGTCACCAGCAGCGTGCAGATATTGTTGATGACGCGACCCATGCATGGCCACAGATACGCCCAGCGGGCATACATCGAAACGGCAGCGAACTTCGCGGTAAAGAACACCACGAAAAAGCCCGAGCCCAGGTAGAAAATCATCGTGGCGGCAAGTACATTACCGCCATTAGCATCGGTGATAAGCAGAAAGAACGAGAGTGTGGACAGCATGGCGGCACACGTCATGATGATGTTCATGTACGAGCGTCCGTGCAGGTCATACAAGACGCCGGCGGCAAAGACGCTCAAGATGAGCAACAGGCGCGGCCAGTCACCCAAGTCGATAGCGCCGGCGGCATGCGAGGTCGTAAGCCCCGCATTGAGAGCGGCGAATACGCCCGTGAGGCAGGCGGTCGCCACCGTCAGACGCACCACGGCGGCATGAAAAGCCGCCTTTGCCTCGGGGGCTTCCTGCCACTTGGCGCCATATTCCGACGCATCGACCGATAGCTCGGCAATCTCAGCCTCAAACTCGGGCGCAGCCTCGTCGCGCAGCTTGGCTCGCCGGGCGACAT
>CAUEQX010000094.1 GCA_959020035.1 uncultured Collinsella sp.
ATTCTGCCCCGTGCTCTTTGCCACGCTTGTCAACGGAGGGCAAAAGTATCTGCCGGCCCCCGATGCGTACGAGAAAATCACCTATGAGGCCATGAACTCCGGCTTCGCCGCCGGTTCCCATGAGCGCCTCCTTCAAACCATCCTTGCCGCTTTAAACGCGGCATGACAAAAAGGAGAACTTGCATGAATATCGGACATGCACGCCGCAAGATTACCCCGCAAGGCGACATCTATCTAATCGGATATCGTAACCTCTCCAACCGTCTGGAGCCTGCGACAGGCGTCCATGACGACGTCTTCGCCAACGCGATTCTTTTCCAACAGGACGACCGCGAAGTTTTTCTCTTCAACGCCGATGTTCTCGAGTTTGAGGAGGGCATGGCCGAGGAGGTTAAGACGATGCTCGCCGAGCGCTACGGAATCGACCGTGACTGCGTTCTGCTTTCCGCGACGCACGACCATACTTCAATCGTCGCTTACCACCGCAGCTGGTGGACGGGAAAATTCGACGAGAACTACTACCGCTGGTTCCTCGATACCATTTGCCAATGCTTTGAGGAGTGCCGCGCCAACGCACAGCCCGCGATTTGTCGCTTGGGCAAGCAGGTCATCACCGGTTTCTACGACAACCGCATCATCCCAGGTGAACTCGCCGACAATGAGGTCATTGTCGTATCGTTCTTCGATACCGAAGGCAAGCCATTTGCGGGCTTTGTGAACTGGGCGGTGCATTCCGCTTGCGTCGGACCCGACTGCACGGAGCTCACGAGCGAACTCGCCGGTCTTACCGGCAAAAAGCTCGCTCAGAGTCTTGGTTACTATCCGGCCATGGTCGTCGGTGCTGCTGGCGACTGTAGCGACCGCAATTTTCGCCAGGGACGCGGCATTCCCGAGGTCGAGCGCGTTTCGACCGGTCTTGCCGAGGCGATTTCCCAGATCAAGCTCGATCGCGAGGTCGTTCTCGACCGCATCGAGCCTCAGACGTTCTATCACACCGTTGCCCATGACGACTTTTCGCTCACGCTTAAGTGTGTCGTCATCAGTTTGGGCGGCCTGCATCTCTTTGTGTTCCCGAGTGAGCTCGGCAGCGACTTGGGTATTCGCATGAAGCGCGAATGCCCGGTCGAGGGAATAGTTTGCGGTTACACCAACGGCTATTTTGAGTATTTCCTTCCGGCACGCGAGTACGGCCTCTCCTTTGAGACCGAGCGTACTCAGATTCCCCAGGGCGAACCGGAACGTCTGTGTGACAAGTTCTGCCAGACGACGAGACTTCTCGGCGCAGCAGATTCGCGTCTGTAGACCTGATTGCGTGACATGGGCCAATGAGGCTCGCTGCCATGTGATCGGCATCTTCCATCTTCTCTGCCGTTTCCCATCCCGGGCGTACGTGCGTCCGCGGATTTCAAAGGGGGAAGCGGGTTCCTTGCCCTCCCACGTCGACTACGGAGGCATGAAATCGATGCTATACCCCGCTCAGAAAAAGGAGAATTCCATGAAATACCAGAAGCTTTGCGATGAAATCATCACAAAGGTCGGTGGTCGAGACAATGTGTTAGACGTGAGCCACTGCATTACGCGTCTCCGCTTCCACCTCAAGGATGAATCGCTCGCCCAGACCAATGAGCTTAAGGCGACGAAGGGCGTCGTTGACGTCATCCAGGCCGGCGGACAGTATCAGGTCGTGATTGGTGCCACTGTCGAGGCCGTCTACAACGACCTTGTTCAGATTGGCGGGTTCGACTCCAAACCCGCACTCGATATCGATGAAGGCGACGACGTCAAAAAGGGCGATCCATTCTCGCGTCTGCTGGCCATCATCTCCGAGATTCTGCAACCGGTTCTTGGCGTGCTTATGGCCGGTGGCTTTATCAAGTCGATGCTCGCGCTCTGCACGGTTGCCGGTTGGCTTGCCAAGGACCGCAATACGTATGTGACGCTCTCGGCAATCGGAGATTCGGTCTTCTATTACTTTCCGCTAATCATTGGCTGGACGTCGGCCAAGAAGTTCGGACTTAAGCCCGTTATGGGAATGGCGCTCGGTGGTATCCTTGTCTACCCGACGCTCGTTGCCCTTATGGGCGGAGATCCGCTCTACACGCTCGGCGCCGGCACGGTCTTCGAGTCCAATGTCTACGGTGATATTTTTGGCATCCCGCTGATCATGCAGAATTACTCATCGACGATTCTGCCTGCGATCTTTATCGTCTGGATTGCCTCCAAGGTGCACAAGGCCCTTTCTAACGCGCTGCCCGCGCTTGTGAGCTCGTTCTTCTCCAACATCCTGACGCTCCTCATTTGCGGCATCCTTGGCCTGCTTGTGGTCGGTCCGGTCATGACGGTCCTCTCCAACATCGTTGCCCAGATCATCTTGATGCTCATCAACTTCCAGCCCGCCATCGCCGGCTTTGTCATCGGCACGTTCTGGAGCCTGCTCGTCATGTTCGGCCTGCACTGGGGTATCATCCCGCTGTGGTTTCTCGATGTCGCAACCTACGGCTATGACCTCATTAACCCGCTCGTGTATGCAGGCGGTTGTGCCATCGCCGGTGCTGTGCTTGGCATGGTCATCCGAACCAAGGACTCCGAGGAAAATGCTGCCGTCAACATTCCCGCCCTTGTCTCTTCGATTTTCGGTGTCAACGAGCCTGCGCTTTACGCCATCTTGCTGCCGCGTAAGCGTCTTATGTGGTCAACCTTTATTTCCGCTGGTGTAGGCGGCGCCATTGCCGGCCTCATGGGTGCCAAACTCTATGCCTTCGGTGCCTCCGGCCCGCTCGGTTTCCCGAGCTTTATTAACCCTGCCGGCATCGACACGGGCTTTATCGGCCTTGTCATCTCCGGTGTGGTCGCTTTCGTTTTGGCTCTTGTCGCCGCTATGGCGATCGGTACCAGGAAGGACGAGGGCGGTAAGGCGCTCAACATCTCGGTGGACTAGTCTGTCTGCGCACTTTAACTAAATATGCCTCGGACGGCGACGTGCCGCCCGAGGCATATTTGTGTTTTGTGCCGTTGTCAGCGTGTTTGCGGACACAAGTCTGCGGTTGTGGAGCAGCGGGGATTATGACGGTCGTGCCGCGGTGGAAGACGCACGGTCGCCCTGCAGGAGCTGACGGTAGGGGAGGAAGCCGATGAACGAGACGACCGCCTGCGAGTGCGCGGCGTTCCGCTTGAGGTAGAGCCTGACCTCGGAGGTCGTCGCGGGCTCAAGCGGCACCAGGGCTACCTTTCCGCTGGCAAGCGATTCCGCCGGCTTGCGCATGAGGAATGAGACGCCGGCGCCGCGTGCGACAAGAGAGATGATGTTCTCGGCTCGTTTGCCGGTGAACGTAACGCGTGGGCCAAATCCAGCTTCGCGACAAAGGGAAAGGACGAGCTCGCTTACGAACGAGCCTTGGGGAAGCATGAGGAAATTCTCGTCGATAAGGTCGTCTATCTCGACGGTGTCACGTTCGGCGAGCGGATGGTCGAGCGGAAGGACGGCCACGAGCCGGTCAGTCGTAAAGGGAATCTTTTTGAACTCCGGCTCGATGGCGCCACTGTCACGGATGAAGGCCAGGTCAATGTCCTCGTGCAGGAGCATGCGCTTGAGTGTGTCGCCCTCGCCTTCGATGAGCTCGACAGAATATGAGGGGTTCGCCTGCTGAAAATCGATGACGGCGTCCGTGATCCCATAAGGGGCCATAATGGGGATAGAACCTACGGTGAGGTGCTCGAGCGGCTCACCTGCACCTATTTGAATGGCGGCAAGATAGCGATGCTGAAGCGTCGCAATTTTTTGAGCATAGGGGAGAAGCGCTTCACCTTGCGCGGTGAGTGTTACGTGGCGCTTGCTTCGATCGATGAGCTTGCAGCCGAGTTCGTGCTCCATTGCCATGATGTGCTTGGAGAGGGTTGATTGCGACATGAAAAGCAGTTCCGCCGCATCAAGAAACGTGCGTGACTGCGCTAAGATGGCGAATTCGCCAAAGCGGCTGATGTCCATAGGGAGGCCTCCGGTACCCTCATTTTGGCAGGTGGCCTAAACCACGACGCCATTGCAGTGGTCGATTTCGTGCTGGATGATCTCGGCGGTGTAGCCCGAGAAGTTTTTGATGCGGTGAACGAAGTTCTCGTCCAAATACTCAACCTTAATGCGGCGATAGCGGGTACAGGGACGCTCGCCGATCAGCGAGAGGCATCCTTCGCTCGTCTGATAGGCATTGACCTGCTCAAGAATTTGAGGGTTGTACATCAGGAGTGTCCTGTTGCCGTCCTTTACGCAGATGATGCGTTTGCGCACGCCGATCATGTTGGCGGCGAGGCCCACGCACTCGCGCTCATGCTCGTGGAGTGTATCCAGGAGATCCTGCCCGGTTGCGACATCGTCGGGTCCCGCGTCTTCGGAAGGCAGACGCAAAAAGAACTCGGATTTCATGATGGGCTTAATCATGGCGGGCTCCTCATGTCTTATGCTTTCGTGGACTTTTAATAATAGCGCGGAAGGAAAGCTGTGCGTCCGCGTTACAATCTTTCGATATTGGACCATGTTGCCAGATTCGTCGTGTACGGCGTCTGGCGTAAGTCTAGGGCTCATTTTTCGCCCTGGACCGTTCCTCTGGGGCGATGCGACTGTCGTTCCAAGAGGAAGGAAATGCATGGGGAGCAAATCTCAGCAACAAGTTCAAGTAACGCCATCGGCTACTGCGGCGATTCTCGTCGTTATGTATATTGCGGCCTTTGTTGCCGCGTTTAACGAGAACATCATTAACGTGGCGTTGCACGACATTATGGCGGCCTTTTCGGTGAGTGCCACCACGGCGCAGTGGCTCGTCTCGGGCTACATGATTGTGACGTCGATCTTTACGGCCATCATGGCCTTCCTGTCCGGCCGTTTCTCGACGCGCAAGCTGTTGTTTTTCGCATGCGGATGTATGGTCGCCGGCGAAGTCCTGTGTCTGATCGCTCCGTCGTTTAGCGTTTTGCTGCCAAGTCGTATTTTACAGGCTGCGGGATCGGGCATCTTGTTTCCGCTCATGATGAACGTGGTGCTGTCTTGCGCCCCGCGCGAGAAGCTCGGTCTGTATCTGAGCCTGGGTGGTGCCTGCATTACGCTAGGGCCGGCGTTTGGACCTGTGATCAGCGGTCTTATGTGCACGTTGTTTGGCTGGAGGGCGGTGTTCGTAGTGCCGCTGGTGGCCGGCATTGTGGTCGCTGCGGCGGGCGTAAAGCTTGTTCAGAATGTCGGAGAGCGCTCGAACACCACGCTTGATATTCTGTCGGTTGTTTTGCTCGCCGCCGGCATTACGGCATTTGTGTATTCCGTAGGCGAGTTCTCGACCAATCTGATTGCCGGCATCGTGACGCTTATCGCCGCCATTGTGCTGCTCGGCCTGTTTGCGGCCCGCCAGCTCAAACTCGAGCATCCGGTGCTTAACGTGCGTCCCATGGCGAGCGTTCGTTTTTGGCCTGCGTGCCTGCTTGTGGTGGTGTCGATGATGACGACGTTCTCGATGAGCGTTTTGTTGCCGCTCTATTTTGAGGGCGCATACGGCATGACCGCACTTGTTGCGGGCTTGCTCATTTTGCCGGCGATTGCCTGTAACGCCGTGACCTCGATTGTGGGCGGACGCGTGATGGACGCCCGTGGCGCATGGCCGCTGCTGCCGGTCGGCTTTGCCCTGATTGCCGTGGGGCAGACTGCCATCTCGATGACGGCGGCGAGTATGAACATCGGCGTCGTTGTGGCGCTGACCGTTGTGGTGTATGCCGGAGTCGGTTTGGTGCTGAGCCCCTCGCAAACGGCCGGATTGGAGACGCTGCCTGCCGCTGAACATCCTCACGGAACGGCATTGCTTAACACGTGGAACATGATTGCCGCATCGTTTGGCCCGTCCCTGTTTATCGGCCTGCTCTCGAGTTCTGCAGCGACTGCCGGCGCGGCTGGCGCTGCGACCGACGTTGCCCAGGCGATTGGATTTGCAACTGCCGTGCGCGTGGCGGCCGTGATTGCCGTGGTCGGGTTCGTGGCGTCGCTGGTGTACGCTCGTCGCGAGTCGCACATGTCGCATTAATGTGTGCACATAGATTCTGCAGCTAGATTAGATGACGACACCATAAACTAATGGACGTTTTGCCGAGAGGCATGAATGTTTAAAGCGCAAAGAGTGCGCGACGGGCCCCGCGAATGGGGCGATGATGCCCGAGAGGGCCAAGAAGGAGTCTCATGTCCGAGAACGAAGAGATCATGAACGAGACCGAGAACGAGACCATGGCTGCCGAGGTTGAGGCAGTCGAGACCGTGGAGACCGAAGCTGCCGAGGTTGAGGCTGCTGACGAGGTTTCCGACGAGGAGGAGGCCGAGGTTGTCGAGGCCGCCGTTGATTACGATGACGAAGAGCTGATGGACAAGATGCAGAAGGCCGCCCGCCTGCTGCGTAGCCGTCGCTTTGCTATTTCCAAGGAGGAGGAGGCCAAGGCCGAGCGCATGGCGAACATCGAGCGCGCCATCAAGCTTCTTGACCTCAAGCCCAGGATGGAGCAGAAGGAAATGTCCGACCTGCTGGGCATGCGCCTTCGTGAGCTCGATGGCCTGATGGCCGAGGCCGAGGCTGCCGATCTGGTCGGCCGCATCGACGACGCCGAGGGCGATATGCGCAAGATCGTCGTCTTCGCTGCCGAGGATGCCGCTGAGGGCCTGGTCGAGCTTGCCAACAAGAAGGAGAAGCTCCTGCCCGAGCTTTCTTACGAGGAGGCCACCGAGCTGATGGCCGCTCTCGATAAGGTCATTGCTCCGCTCGTCGCCATGGGCCTGGACGAGGACCGCGGTCCTCGCGGCGGCCGTGACGATCGCGGTGGCCGTGGCGGCGACCGTGGCGGTCGCGGCGGCTTTGGCGATCGCGGTGGCCGTGGCGGTGACCGTGGCGGTCGCGGTGGCGATCGCGGCGGCCGTGGCGGCGACCGTGGCGGCCGCGGCGGCTTTGGCGGCAACCGTGGTGGCTATGGCGATCGCGGCGGCAACCGTGGCGGCTTCGGCGGCAACCGTGGTAACGACCGCGGCGGTCGCGGTGGCGATCGTGGCGGCCGCAACGGCGGCGGCTTCCGCGGCAACCGTTTTTAGTTACGGCGTTTTACCAAACGCCGTAACGGGCCGACGCTGCGCGGGCCGCATTTGGACAATCTGACGTTCAACTTCAAGGGCGCGAC
>CAUEQX010000095.1 GCA_959020035.1 uncultured Collinsella sp.
GTTCTGGCTCCCCGCCGGCCGCCCGGGGCCTTTTGGCCCCGGGCGCTGCCAGCGTGCCTAGCGCTTACGGATACCCCAGACCAGGGCTCCGACGCCGGCCATGGCGATAACAAATGCCATGAGCAGTGCGGCGGCCTGCTGGTCACCCGTGGTGGGCAGGAAACCCTTGACCGTCTTGACGATGTTCGTCACGGTCTTGGGCGTGCCGGGATCGGGTGTCGGCACGGGTGTCTCGGGCTTCTTGTACGTGTTGTTGAACACGATACCCTCGACGCTCTTGTCGCCCTTGGCAAAGGCGACATTCGCCTTGAGGTTACCCTCGCCATCATCGGCCACGTTGACGGTCGCGGTAAAGACGGACTTGTCGTAGGTCATACCGGCCTCGTCGCCCTTGACCTCGCTGATGGTGTAGACGTACGTACCGGGCTCGTCGTACTCGAACTTGTCGAAGTTGATCTTGCCGTCGGCATCGTTGGTAACGGTGGACTCGATGTCCTCGCCAACGAGCTTAAAGCTAAACTCGTCCTTCTTGAGCTCGCGTCCCTCGAGCACCTTGATGGCGCCGATGGAGACCTGGGTGGGCATGGCATGATACTTGTTGGTAAAGCCAGCGGACTCGGTAGTTCCCTCGAGCTTGTGCGTCGCAGTCAGCGTGCCGTCGCCGTTGTCGGAGACGGTGGTCACGACGGTGTAGGTCGTGCCGTCATAGGTGACGCCCTTGTACAGGCCGAGCGCGTTGGGGCAAGCCTCGCGCAGCGTGTACGTGTGCGTGCCGGGCGCCTCGTAGCGGATCGGGTTCAACGTAACGTTGCCGTTGACGTCGTTGGTGCCGCTAGCGACAACCACGTCGTCCTCGAGCAGCTCAAACGTGAACTCGCCAGCTGCAAGGTCGCGTCCGGTTAGGCGCTTGACCGTCTTGACCTGATCGGTCACCACAGAATCGGTAGGCGTCACGCTGTAGGTGTTGGTGAACGTGAAGGCAGCACCGTCGTCGCCTTCGCGCACGACCTTCAGATGTCCGGCACCGTCGTCAGTCACGGTGTAGGAAACCTTGCGCGTGGCGTTGACATCGTTGGTCACGCCAGGGGCGCTACCGGACTCGGTCACCGTGTAGGTAAAGGTGTGCGAGCGCGGAGCGGTGGGGGCTGCGGGCTCGGACTCGTCGTTGGACTCGTCGGTGTCGGCAGCGTCGGCGTCAACCTCGGCCTCGTCGGCGTTGGCCTCGGCATCGCTCGATGCGTCGTCAGAAGCATCGGTCGTCACGCCCAGAGCACGGTTGAGGTCCTCGAGCGTAAAGTGGATCTTGCCAAAGTCCACGTTGCCGGCCGCGTCGTTGGTCACGGTTGTGTGCTCGGGCATCGGGGCACCAACCTCGTCGGCAGTCACGGTGAAGGTGAACTTGCCCGTGATATCGGCCGGGGTCAGACCCTCGGCAGCCTGGAGCTTCTTGGTGCCGGCGAGTGCGGCATCCGCGGCCTCGGCGCCGTAGACGTTCTCGAACACGGGCTCGGTACCACCGTAGTCGGGCTTTGCCGTCAAGGTACCGTCACCGTTGTCGACGACGATGACCTTAAAGCTAAAGCTCGGCGTTGCGGCAGTAATACCCTTTGCTTCGAGCGGGGACGTGTACTCAAACGCTGTGTAGTTGATAGTCCACGCAAGCTTGGCATCCGTGTCGGTACGGATGGCGCGTCCGGCGCTCACCAAATCGGCGAGCATCTCAGTCGTGTAATGCAGTGTGCCAAAGCTCACCTGGCCGTTGATGTTGTTGGCGAAGGTACCTTCAATGGCATCCTTCTCACCCGCATAGGCAATACCGAAGCAGAACTCGCCGTTGGCCATCGGACGTCCGGCCAGAGTCTTGGTGGCGACGATCTGGGCACCGGCCCCGCCAGTCGCGGTGGTCGTGGCACTATAGCTGTTGACGAACGGGGCCACGGCACTCTCGACCTTATTCTCGCCGCTCTTGTGGACCGCCACAGGCGTGCCATTGGGTCCGCCAGAAACGGTCGTCGTAGCGGTAAGCGTACCAGCGCCATCGTCGGCGATAGCGATCGTCACGGTGCGCTCGGCGTCGTCGTAGGTGTAACCGGGCTGGCCGTCGTTCTTCTCGGCAACGGTGTATGTAAAGGTCTTGCCCGCGTCGGCCTGCGTAAACTTGACCTCATGGCCAGCCAGGATGTCGATCAGACCAACCGTTGCCTCTGCCGTTGCAGGGGACTTGTACACGTTGGCGCCCTCGTGCAGGCCGAGCGCGATGGCCGAAGCCTCGTCGGCAGGCGTCACGGTAAAGGTGAACTGGCCCTCGGTCATGGGACGCCCGGAGAGGGTCTTGCTGAGCTTAAGGCCGCCGGCCGCGGCGTAATCGAGCTCAGAGCGGTACGTGTTGGTGAAGCGGCCGCTTTCCTTCTTGGTGACGTTGGCGGTCAGGACGCCCTTGCCGTTATCAGTCACGGTCACTTCGGCGGTCGCGACATGTCCGTCATACGTCATGCCTGCCGCGCTGCCCGCGTTCTCGCGGATCTCGTACTTATAGGTTCCGCCAGCCGTGTAGCTGATCTTGCCGAAGTTGATGGCGGCGATGCCGTCCTTCGCGTCCTTCTTGCTCACAGTTACGGTTGCGGGGTCGGGCAGCGGGGTGCCCTCGGGAGCGGTGATGGTAAAGCTGAACTTGTCTGCATCCGTCCAGTCGCGACCGTCGATGGCCTTGCTCAGGTCAAAGTCGAGCTCTGCGTCGATCGGGGTCACGCTGTAGGTGTTCTTGAACTCGGCGGGCTTGGTACCCTTCAGGACGTGCTCGGCCTTGAGTGTGCCGTCGCCATTGTCCGTAATGGTGGTCTCGATGGTGTACTTGGCGTCACTGTAGGTGATGCCCTTGCTGGTGGTTCCGCCATTGGCCTCGCGCAGCGTGTAGGTGTGCTTGCCGGGCTTGGTGTACTTCACGGCGCTCATCGTAATCGTGCCGTCGGCGGCGTTCTTGCCGGTGGCGACGACCTTGGCGTCCTTGCCCTCGCCCTCGACGAGCTCGAAGGGGAACTCGCCCTCAGTCATGTCGCGGCCGGTCAGGACCTTGGTGACCTTGATCTCGTCGGTGACGCTGAACTCGTCAGGATTCGGCTTGTAGGAGTTGGTGAACTTCGCCTCGTCGACGTCCTTCAGCTTGTGCTCTACACCGAGCGTGCCGTCGCCGTTGTCCTTGACGACAGTCT
The DNA here is from genome assembly GCA_959020035.1 of uncultured Collinsella sp. GTDB lineage: Bacteria > Actinomycetota > Coriobacteriia > Coriobacteriales > Coriobacteriaceae > Collinsella. The sequence goes on from CAUEQX010000095.1 coordinate 3,210, forward strand.
CGATGGTGTAGGTCTTGCCGTCGTAGGTGATGCCGTTGCCGGCGTCGCCCGGGACCTCGCGCAGCGTGTAGGTGTGCTTGCCGGCAGCGGTGTACTCGATGGGGCTCATCGTGATTTTGCCGTCGGCGGCGTTGGTGCCGGTGGCGACGACCTCGTTGCCCTCGACGAGCTCGAAGGAGAACTCGCCCTCAGTCATGTCGCGGCCGGTCAGGAACTTGGTCGCGGTGATCTGGTCGGTGACGCGCGTCTCAACAGGCGTCACGTTATAGGTGTTGGTGAACGTAAATGCCACATCGCCGTCCGACTTGCGGGACACCCTCAGATTACCCTCGCCGTCATCAGTCACGGTGAAGGAAACCGTACGCGAAGGCTCGACGTCGTTGGTCACGCCAGCGACCTCGCCGGACTCTGTCACGGTGTAGGTAAAGGTGTGCTCGCGCTTCTCGGGCTTCTTGCCCAGAGCCTTGTTGAGGTCGTCGAGCGTAAAGGTAATCTTGCCAAAGTCGACCTTGCCCTTGGCATCATTGGTCACGCTCGCGTTCGCGGGCATGGGTGCGCCCTCTTCACCGGTCACGGTAAAGGTGAACTTGCCGGCAATGTCAGCCGGGGTCAGGCCATCAGGAACCTGCAGATTCTTCTTGCCCGCAAGCGATGCCTCGACAGATGCGGCAGTGTAGGCGTTCACAAACTCGTTGCCGGCGTCGCCGTAGACAGCCGTCGCCGTCAGGGTACCATCGCCGTTGTCGGCAACGGTCACATATGCGTCAATTGCCGCCGTGGTAGCGCTCACGCCCGCAGGCAGCTCGCCGGTCTGCTCGGCAGCAATGTAATGAATAGTCCACGTGGGCTTATCTGCGCTGGCGTCAAACGACGCCTTGTCTTCCTCGACAAGCTTGACAAGCGACTTGGTCGTGTACGTCAGCGGACCGAACTCAACCTTGCCACTCTTGTTGGTTGCGTTCAGCAGGACCTCGTCGTGCCCCGCGTAGCTCAACGTAAACTTGAATTCACCGTCGACCATCAGGCGCCCCGTGAGCGTCTTGGTAGCCTCAAGAGTCAGCGGGGTTTCCGTCTTGGCGCTATAGGTGTTCGTGAACTTAGTCTCACCCGAGGTCTTTTCAACGTCGGCCTTAAGCTCGCCCTTGGCGTTAACCGTCACAGTCACCTTGAACGTGGCAACGTTCTTGCTGTAGGTAATGCCACCGGCGTCGCCCTTGACCTCGCGGACCTCATAGGTGTACTCGCCCGGCTCGGCATAAGTAATCTTGCCAAAGTTAATGGCTGCCTTGCCCTTGTCGAGATCGGCATTGGTCACAGTTACGGTCGCGGGGTCGGGCATCGGGGCATTGTTGTCGGACGTCGCGGAGAGCTCAAACTCAAACGCATCCGTATCCGCCCACTTGCGGCCCTCGAGCACCTTGGTCAGACCAAAGTCAGTCTTGGTATCCACCGTTGTCGGCTTGGCTGCAAGGCTAAAGATAATCTTGCCGTTGTTGCCCAGGTGCGAATGCACGTGCGTGGAAGTCGCAACGGAGGAAAGGTCGTTCCACCTGGGGTTAAGCACGTCGCGCGCGGTCTCGGTCATATTGCCGCCCACGTCGGCCTTGGTGGTATGCAACTGGTCGATATAGGCAAGTCGCGCGGTTCCCTTGTTAAAGGACCAGTAGCCGTCCTCTTTGACCAGAGCGCCGTCGTAGTTGGCGATCTCGTGCCCTTCAAACATCACAACGGCATAGTCGTTCTTCGGCTTAAGGTCTTCGCCCATCGCCACAAACTCGTCCTTGTAATAATAGACGCCGCTACCCTGCGGCTTTACCGTCGTGCGCTGGGTGCATGCCTCGTCCGTGTAGATAGGCGTGACCTTTTGGAAGTAATAGTAGCTGTTGGTATCGGAGGGCTCAAACTCGGCAACAACATCGCCCAGCTCGCCGCCCGACCACTTGTTGGCCAGGAAGTAGACCGTCTGGTTGTCGGTACCCTTGTGGGTGTCGATATACTCCTCGAGTTCCTTATCGGGCGTAAACAGGCTGTTGCGCGCGTCGTCCTTGACGCTCGAGGTGTATTTAACCTGAATAGGCTTGATGTCATTGAGCGACGTGTGCTCAAAAATCCCCTTTTCCATGTCCACGTGATAGTTGATCAACGGAATCAGCGATGCGGGAATCTTGACCGTCACGATATCGCCCTGCTGCGCGTTGTCAGAACGCGCGACGGTGATGACCAGGTCCTTGGCAATACCCAAAAACTCATATGTGTCCACATTGCCCTTGGTGGTCTTGGTCACCTTGTCAATGGTTTCGCCATTAATCTGAGCGCTGATAAACTCATCGACCTGCATGAAGTCGCCCAGCTCATCACTAAAGGTGATGTAGCCGGACTTGCTGGGGTCGTAGCCATCCTCGACCTGGGTTGGATAGCTCTTGTCCTCGGTGATAGAGGCAGAGATATCCTTAAATACCTGGTTGAGCTCATCGGTGTTCGACGCAGCCTTGTAGAAGTCGGAATTCTCGGTGCGTTGACCAAGCTCATTGGTTTTGTAGGACGTGGCGTTTGGATAGTTGCTCGACACGGCGTGCATGAACCTGTTTTCTTTGCTTGCCTTGCTAATGGCCTGATCCGGGTTCGCACCGCTAAAGATGCCGATGGTGTAGATGGTGGCGCCTTTATCTTTCATGGTCTTGGCGGCATTAACGGCATCATTAGCGACACCGGACTCAAAACCATTAGAACTTGTAGGAGAGCCGTCGGTAAAGAACACGACGACCTTCTGGGCATCCGCGCGGCCCGACATGTCGCGAGCAAGCTCAAGGCCGTAATCAGCCTGCGTAGCGCCGGCAGGTTCGATGAAGCCGACCGTATTCTTAAGTTCCGTCGCAGTGCTATCGACACACGGCGTCAAGCCCTTCATAACCTGCGAATAGTTGTGCGTGTATCCCTGACGATCGCGATACGTATCGTTGCCGATTGTATTATTTCTCTTATTGCCCGCGAACTTAACGATGGCAACCTGATGCCATTTGTTCTTATCATTGGTGCTCTTGTTTTGCTCGGCAATGGTATCGATAAAACTGTTCGCGGCGGACTTGAGTGCATTGATGCGCGTAGTGGACCTTTCGCCCATATCGTCACTCATCGAACCGGAGGCATCGAGCACGAGAACGATATCGAGCGGTTTAGTGACCAGCGACGTTGTATCAGAGGTCGAAGAGATCGTGGAAAGCGTCGTCACAAAGTCAGACTTTTCGTCCTCTGCGGGCTCGACCGTCTTGTCCATCCAGATCCGGCCCACATAACGTGTCGTCTGGTCCTGCTCGCCGCCCGACGCCCAGTATTGCCAACGGCTGGTGGTGTCAGGATCGACTGTCTTTGTCGCTGCCGGTCCGTCCATTCCGGTGCTGGACCCGGCGTTAGCCTCGGGCAGCATGGCAAATGCTGCGGCCGGCAGTACCAGCACAACGGCCAGTATCACCGACAGGAGGCCCCTCGTGTACTTACTCATCGCGTCTCCCTTCTCGCAGGCTCAAACCTTGCATCAGCCTAAAGTTACGGAATGAGACACAATTTGGGCAGGTGACACACGTTCCAGATTCGATTTTGAACGTGAGACAAATGTCTCACCAAAGTTGAGACACGAGAGTTTTCGCAGGAAAACGGGTGCGACTCAAGATGAGCGGGCTAAAATTGCCCGTTTTCTTCCATCAGGAGAGGATTAGGAGATAGCCTCCACCACGAAACCGGACCATTTACTACGTTTAACCCGGTACCCCCGACCATAGCCGCGTTTCATGAAACACAGCAGGCGTTTTACCTGCGGTTTTATGTTTGCGTTGTTCGCCAGGGGGTAGCGCGCAGAGTCGTGGTGTAAGAAGCAAGGGAGGGCCATCGCCTAGAA
>CAUEQX010000096.1 GCA_959020035.1 uncultured Collinsella sp.
GAATATGACGCCGCCTTTGCCGCCGCGACCATCAAGAACTACGCGTCGCTACCGCTCGCGACGATCTTGGCCGACCACCCTCAACTGCTGAAGCGCTGCACAAAGATCATGGGCGACCCCGACATTCGCAAGCTGACAGACCCCTATGCCCCAAAACGCGACAACGATTCGCACGTTCTTACCGTAGGCTGCCTAGCCCATATGCTTACGGCGCTCTACACGAAACTCAAGCTCGAATGGGAACCCGACGAGCGTCATGACCTCGAAAGCAAGCGGAACGCCCTGCGCACCGCACCGTTCCTTCCGTTGGACGGCCTCAAGCGCTGCAACGTCGAGCTCAATACACAGGCGCGGCAAAAGCCCGGGACCACGGGGCAGAAAACTCCAAGACCCCATGCGGCCATCGTCGACCGCAACCGATATAACCGCATGACCGCGCACTTTTCCGCCGAGGGAGCAGCCATAAGGACGCTGATCGACCTGCTTTGCCTCCTGAGCATCAACGAGCTATTTGAGGGCTATCTCGCCCTTGTTCCCGCGACGGCACCCAAGTCGGTAGCAAAGATCATCGAGACCTGCAGACGCCAGTTTGAGCGCCATCGCAATGGCAGCGAGATGAACGCCAGCATCGCGCAGTACTACGCGACTCATTACAAAAATGACGGATGTGCCCCTGTCGAGCATCAGCTGCGGCTCGCCTACACCACGCCTACCGCAACGCTCCATCGCTTTGGAGCCCTTGGCGCTTGTGAGCCGCACAAACAGGCAACCTGCCCCACAACCGAGCTCGATCTCAGGCTCGGACGAACCCTGTAGCCCGCCAGCCCCTCCGCGGGCAACAATCCTATTCCACAACACAACCAACAGAAAGGAGTCCTCATGGACACCAATCATTCCCCCATCATCAGCCCCCTCACCATGCGTGAATCCGCCCGAGGTATCACGCTCACCAGCATTTACGATGAGATGCTCTCCCGTCGCGAGCTCTCCGTCATGGGAAACATCGAAACCCCGATGGCCCACGACCTATGCCAGCAGATCCGCCTGCTCGATGCCACCGACCCCAGCCGCCCCATCACCATATTTGTCGCCAGCGCCGGCGGAAGCGTGCGATCGGGTCTTGCGATCTATGACGCCATGCGCCTCGCATCGTGCCCTATCCGCACCGTCTGCCTGGAATTCGCCGCGTCCATGGGCGCCGTGATCTTTATGGGCGGCGACGATCGCCGTATGGCGCCCCATGCAGAGCTCATGATTCACGACCCGCTGATCCCCCAGGGGGCAGGCGGCTCGGCACTTGCGCTGCAGGAAACCAGCCGGCGTCTCATGCAGACCCGCAAGACCCTCACGCAAATCCTCTCGGACCGCAGCGGCCTCACGCCCAAGCGCATCCAGTCCCTCACTGCAAAAGACACCTACCTTTCGGCCGAGCGCGCCGTCGAGCTCGGCTTTGCCCACGAAATCCTCTCGACCACCAAGGAGGTCGCCCATGTCTAACCTCGCCAGCCGCCTCGCCGCATCTGAGTCCGCATCGTCCACCATCCTCGCCAAGGATCAAACGCTTTCCTGCGACACCCGCCAAACGGGACTCAACAACAACGCACTTGTGATCGGCCCCTCGGGAGCCGGCAAGACCCGAAACGTCCTCAAGCCCAACCTGCTGCAAATGAACGCAAGCTACATCGTGCTCGACACCAAAGGCACGCTCTGTCGCGAAGTGGGACCCGTGCTGGCAGTCCACGGTTACCGCGTGCAATGTCTCAACTTCGCCGACCTCAACACCGTCCCGGCCCTTGCGCCCGGCATCGAGCGCTGCGGCTACAACCCCCTGAGGCACATTCGCCGCAAGGCGGACGGCAGGCCCAACCAGCAGGACATTCTCTCAGTGGCAAAGGCCATCTGCCCCATCGAGGACAACAACCAGCCTTTTTGGGATCATGCGGCGGCAAACCTGCTGTCGTGTCTTATCGCCTACGTCACCGAACAGCTACCCGCCGACGAGCAGACGATCAGCTCGGTCATCAAGCTGATCGAGCACCTGCAGGACGGTGCCACGGGTCGATTGTTTGACGACCTGATCACGACCGACCCCCAAAGCTATGCCCTCTCGCTATGGCGGCGCTACGCCATTACGCAAAATGCCGAGCGCATGCACGCGAGCATCGTCGGCATCCTTGCCGAAAAGGCCATGTGTCTGGGATTCGACGGTGCGGCACAGCTCTATCGTGAGTGCCATCAGGTGGACTTCGCTTCCATGGGACACACCCCCTGCGCCCTGTTTGTAACCGTGAGCGATATCGACCGCAATCTCGATCCGCTGACCGGCCTCTTTATTACGCAGGCGTTTATGGGCCTCATTCGCGAGGCCGATAGGCAGCCCGACGGCAGCCTGCCCGTGCCCGTGCGCTTTATGCTCGATGACTTCGCAAATCTGCAGATCCCCCAGATCGACAACGTGCTCTCGATTATCCGAAGCCGCAACATCTGGGCAACGCTGCTGCTGCAGTCGACCAACCAGCTCGATGCGCTCTATGGCGAGGCACGCGCACGCTCCATCATGGGCAACTGCGACACGCATCTGGTGCTGGCGTTCCAGGATCCCGAGAGTGCCCGGGTGTTTTCCGACCGCGCCGACGCGCTGCCCAGCACGCTCATGGCGACGCCGATCGATCGCTCGTGGCTCTTTGTACGCGGTCGCACTCCCGAACAGGTCGAGCGCTTTAGGCTCGAAGACCATCCGCTCTACGGGGAGCTGCCCGAGGCGCAGCGAGGCCATGCGGAGGCCGAGATCTAGGCGCAGGGTTCTCGCAGCGCGCGGCGTCCCGGCGATGTTCCACAAAGGCCGTGCGCCCCGGGGCCACGGCAAAGCAAAGGGGCCCGCATCCGATGGGATACGGGCCCCTGGCTATAAGGCGCGATGCGTTAACAGCAGCGACTACTTGCGATGCGCGCGGTAGAACTCGATAAGCGCCTGGGTCGAAGCGTCCTGCTCGGCCTTGGCGGCGTCATCGTGGAAGGCAGGGGTGATCTGCTTGGCAAGCTGCTTGCCCAGCTCGACGCCCCACTGGTCGTAGGAGTCGATGCCCCAGACCGTGCCCTCGACAAACGTGATGTGCTCGTACAGGGCGATGAGCTCGCCGAGTGCGAACGGGGTCAGCGTATCGCCGAAGATCGAGGTCGTCGGGCGATTGCCCTCAAAGCAGCGAGCCGGGACGATCTGCTCGGGCGTGCCCTCGGCGCGAACCTCGTCGGCCGTCTTGCCAAAGGCGAGCGCCTTGGTCTGGGCCAAGAAGTTGCCCAGGAACAGCTCGTGGACATCCTGGCCGCTGTCGGTTGCGGGGTTGGCAGTGTTGGCGAAAGCGATAAAGTCGGCCGGAACCACCACGGTGCCCTGGTGCAGCAGCTGATAAAAGGCATGCTGGCCGTTGGTGCCGGGCTCGCCCCAGAAGATCTCACCGGTATCGGAGGTCACAGCGCTGCCGTCCCAGCGGACATGCTTGCCGTTGGACTCCATGGTGAGCTGCTGCAGGTAGGCCGGGAAACGGTGCAGGTACTGGCAGTACGGAAGCACGGCGTGGCTCTTGGAACCGAAGAAGTTGACGTACCAGACGTTGAGCAGGCCCATCAGCGCGACGGCGTTGTTCTCGAGCGGGGTGTTGCAGAAGTACTCGTCGATGGCGTGGAAGCCCTCAAGGAACTGCTGGAAACGCTCGGGGCCGAGCACGACGATCAGCGACAGGCCCACGGCGGAATCAACGGAGTAACGGCCGCCGACCCAGTTCCAGAAACCAAAAGCGTTGGCGGGGTCGATACCGAAGGCCTCGACCTTCTCGAGTGCGGTGGAGACAGCGACGAAGTGCTTGGCCACGGCCTCGGCGTTCTGCTCATCGGAGCCGTCGATGGCGCCCTGAGCCTTGAGCTGCTCGAGCATCCAGGTCTTGACCTCGCGAGCGTTGGTGAGGGTCTCGAGCGTGGTGAAGGTCTTGGAGACGATGATCACGAGCGTGGTCTCGGGATCGAGGCCCTTGAGCTTCTCGGCCTGGTCGTTGGGGTCGATGTTGGAGATATAGCGGCAGTCGATACCGGCGTCGGCATAGGGACGCAGGGCCTCGTAAGCCATGACCGGGCCCAGATCGGAGCCGCCGATGCCGATGGACACCAGGTGCTCAATCTTCTTGCCGGTAACGCCCTTCCACTCACCGGAGCGCACGCGCTCGGCGAAGGCGTACATGCGGTCGAGAACCTCGTGCACGTCGGCGACGACATCCTGGCCGTCGACGATGAGCTGGCCCTTCTCGGTTGCCGGGCGGCGAAGCGCGGTGTGCAGGACGGCGCGGTCCTCGGTGGTGTTGATGTGCTCGCCGGAGAACATGGCGTCACGGCGCTCCTCGAGCTTCACCTCGCGGGCAAGATCGCACAGCAGCTTGACGGTCTCATCGGTCACCAGGTTCTTGGACAAGTCGAAGTGCAGGTCACCGGCATCAAAGCTCAGCTTGTTTACGCGCTCTGCATCGGCAGCGAACCATGCCTTAAGGTCGATACCCTCGGCCTCGAGCTTCTCCTGATGGGCCTCGAGCGCCTTCCAAGCGGCGGTCGACGTAGCGTCGATAGGTGCGGCAACAGTTGCCATAAAGTCCTCCTCAACATACGGGCGCATACCTCCATGCGCCCGGATAATCAGATGCCCCTATTCTAGCGCAGGTCAAGACCGTAATCAGCGAGCGTTGCCAATCCGCCCCCAAACGGCGACCGACCAAAAAGGGACAGGTTTCTTTTGGCAGGTCAAACGCTTTACCTACCAATATTAACCTGTCCCTTCCTGGCAGATATTAGGCCGCGGTGCACACGCTGCCGAGCAACTCGCGAAGAGGAGACCCAATGCCCTCAAGCAGTTCAGGAGCGATAATGGCAAAAACGGGAACCTCGCCGGCTCCCGCGACGGCAGGCACCTTGCCCTCCGAGACAATACATCCATAAGGGACAAAACCGTCTTCGCCGGCATCGAGCGCCGCCATGCGACGCGCGAGCTCGCGCGCAAAGCCAGCAGTATCGGCATCGCCAATCGCCAGGACAAAGTCCACGCCCTCATCGGTTGCCAGGGCTACGGCCTCATCGACCAAATCGTCTCCCCCGTCGCCCCCGGCCGAACCGCAACGAAAGAGTACGCGTTCGAGCAGGGCACGATCGAGCGAGCCCAGCGCCGCCGAAACGAGCTCATCGCGCGTGTGCTTGTCGCCTCCCAGCACGACCAGTGCCTTGGTGCCGCCATAGTGGGCAACCAATCGCCCGCACCAGCGAGCCACATCCCCATCCGCAACCAAGCGCGTCGGCATACCAAACCCATAATTGACCATCTTTCCCACAACCCTTCCGTGCGCATAGGCGGTATCAATCGTTAGGCTCATGCTACGAAGCAAGGTTTTCCGAGCTGTTTCGCACTCTTTAGAGCTGCGTTAAAACCCGATGCAGTTGCACGACTATACCTGGCAAAAAGGAACAGGTTTTGACGATGTCCGGACGAGCGGGTATTATCGAACAGATATTCGATAAGAACATGTGTTTGATGGAGGGACACGGATGGCGCACGAGCAGCACACCTATATCTGCATCGACCTCAAGACGTTTTATGCCAGCGTCGAGTGCGTCGACCGTGGGCTCGATCCGCTCACCACCAACCTAGTCGTTGCCGACGAATCGCGCGGACGCACGACCATCTGCCTCGCCATCACGCAGGCCATGAAGGACTTAGGTATTCACAACCGCTGCCGCCTATTCGAGATTCCCGACGGCATCGACTACATCAAGGCCGTACCGCGCATGCAGCACTACATGGAGGTGTCGGCGCAGATCTACGGTATCTACCTGGAATACGTCAGTCCGCAAGACGTTCACGTCTACTCAATTGACGAGTGCTTTATCGACGTGACACCCTATCTGGACCTCTATCACACCGATGCGGAAGGCTTCGCCTGCATGTTGCGCGACGAGGTCCTGGCGCGCACCGGCATCACGGCGACGGTCGGCATCGGCCCCAACCTATTCCAGGCCAAAGTTGCACTCGATATCACCGCCAAGCACGTACCCAGCCGCATCGGCATACTCGACGATGAGACCTTTCGCAAGGAAATCTGGCCCCATCGTCCCATCACCGATATCTGGGGCATCGGCCCCGGCGTGGCAGCACGACTCGAAAAATACGGCGTCTACGATCTGATGGGCGTCGCGGCGCTCGACGAAAACCTGCTTTACGACGAGCTCGGCGTCAATGCCGAGTATCTCATCGACCACGCCTTCGGACGTGAGCCGACAACCATCGCCGATATCCAAGCCTATCGCCCGCAAGCAACTTCGACCACCACAGGACAGGTGCTCTCGAAGGGCTATGCCTACGAGCAGGCCTACACCGTCTTGCGCGAGATGGTCGACAACGCCGTGTTGGACTTGATCGATAAGCACGTGGTCTGCGACAGCATCTCGCTCTTTGTGGGCTACGCGAGCGAGCGCGCCGACATACGCAGGCTTGATGCCAGCGGTACTGCACAATATGTGGACGGATGCGGACACCTGCGCTCGAGTACGTCGAGCATCGAACCCACCGCAACCGCCGGCCCCGAGCTCGCGCCCCGTGCTCCCAAGCCCGTCCAGCGCGATGACGAACGGCGCCGCCTGGTGCGCGAAGCGCAGGCAATCGATGGCATCTTTGTGGGAGAGCATGGTGGCAAACCGCGTGGTGGCTATGCCGCGCTCTTTGCGCACTCCAACGCCTCGCGCAAGCTGCCCGAGCGTACCAATTCGTTTAAGAAGATCATGGGCTATTTCGATGAGCTCTGGGCGCAGACTGTCGATCCCAAACGACCGGTCAAGCGCATCAACCTGGGCTTTAGCAATCTTGTGCCCGAGGAATTTGCCACCATCGATCTGTTCAGCGATATCGAGGCCGATGAGCGCGAGCGCGACCTGGCGCGCGCCGTCCTGGCCGTGAAAGGCAAGTACGGCAAGAACGCGCTCGTCAAGGGATTAAGCTTTACCGCCGGCGCCACCGCGCGCGAGCGCAACGATCAAGTTGGAGGACACCGTGCC
>CAUEQX010000097.1 GCA_959020035.1 uncultured Collinsella sp.
AAAATAAACCTGTGCCTATTTGGCAGGGTTGCTAGAGGAGGCCGGAATGGACAAGGCTGAGTTGCGGCGGACGGTGATTGCCCGACGCGATGCGATTGATTTGGATGTGCGGGCGGCGAAGTCTGCTGTTGTATGCGCGCGACTTGTTGAGCTGATGGACTCCAGCGGCACTGCGGGCCAACGCGCCGTTGCGGTCTATGCCGCCATGGGTTCCGAAGTCGACCCTGCCGCGTTTGCCGCTGCGGCCGCCAAACGCGGTTGGCGCGTGGCCTATCCGTGCATGCTCTCAGTAGCCGAAGCCGCAGCTTGTGGCCAGCGCATGTGCATGCGGGCAGTCTCTGCCGGCGATGCGTCCGAGACACCATTTATCACCCACCCCACGCGGGCCTTCGCGGCCACGGCCGTCGACAGCAGCCGCTTTCCTATCGTGCCTGCCGAAGCACTCGACATGATCGTCGTGCCGCTCGTAGCCTTCGACCGCGCCGGCGCGCGCCTGGGCTACGGCGGCGGCTGCTATGATCGCTACCTGCCCATGCTCTCACCCGCATGCCAGATCATCGGAATCGCCTTTGACGAGCAGCGTGTCGACCACGTTCCCACCGATGCCCACGACCTGCCGCTACCCCACATCATCAGCGCCTAACGGCTGGCGCACCTCCCGACAGGCCTAGTGCTCCTCGCCGGCGCGGGCCAGGTCGTAGGGCGTGGTCTGGTAGACGTAGTAGTTGAGCCAGTTGGTGTAGAACAGCTGAGCCTGGCTGCGCCAGACGTTACGCGGCTCGGCGGTGGGGTCGTCCCCCGGGAAGTAATGCGCCGGCACCTGAGGATTGAGGCCGCGCTTCACGTCGCGCTCGTACTCCAGGCGCAACGTGTCGGTATCGTACTCGGGGTGGCCAAATACAAAGAAGCGACGGCTGTCGGTCGACTTGACGATGTACAGGCCCACCTCGTCAGACACGGCCACGACCTCAAGCTGCGGCTCGGCCTCCACGTCCTCGCGGCGCACATCGGTGTTGCGCGAATGCACGGCATAGAAACGGTCGTCGAAGCCGCGGACCAGCGGGCTTTGCGGCTTCACCAGATAATGCTCGAACACACCGCTCGCCTTTGCCGGCAGGTCATACTTCTGGATACCGTAATGATGGTACAGGCCAGCCTGCGCGCCCCAACAAATGTGCAGCGTAGAGTGCACGTGCGTGGTGGACCAATCCATGATCTGGCAGAGCTCGGGCCAGTAGTCGACCTCCTCGAACGGCATCTGCTCCACCGGCGCGCCCGTGATGATCAGGCCGTCGTAGTGGATGTCGCGGATGTCGTCAAACGTGCGGTAGAACGTCTCCAGGTGGCCGGCGCTTACGTGCGTGGCCTCGTGCGTTTTGGTGCGCAGCAGATCCACCTCCACCTGCAGCGGCGTGTTGGAGAGTTTGCGCATGATCTGCGTCTCGGTGGCGATCTTGGTGGGCATGAGGTTGAGGATGAGCACGCGCAGCGGACGGATGTCCTGATGTAGCGCGCGGTACTCGGTCATGACAAAGATGTTCTCGCTCTCGAGCTGCGCGGCGGCAGGGAGGGCGTCGGGAATGCGAATGGGCATAGATGCTCCTTATGAGTCAGTTGCAGCTATGGTACAACGAGCGGCCCCATCCGCGCGAGCACATCGCCCAGCGATGCCGTCAGCGGCCCAAATCACTCCAAAAGTAGAGATTAAGGCATGTCCCAAAAATCTACAGCGCTTTAGTCTAGCAAAGTGGCAGCAGGACGCTACAATGGTTCGACGCGAAAAACTCGGCCGAAAGGATACATATATGTACCAGACGCGTAAGATCGGTGTGGTCGGCCAGGGCCACGTAGGAGCACATGTCGCCAACAGCCTGCTTATGCAGGGCATTGCTGATGAGCTGTACCTGTGCGATATCAACGAGGCCAAGGTGACGTCCGAGGTCCAGGACCTGCGCGACTCCCTTTCGTTTGTCCCGTACAACACCAAGATCGTCAACTGCTACGACCACTACGAGGAACTGGCCTGCTGCGACGTCATCGTCAACGCCGCCGGCAAGGTTGCGCTGGCCGCCGGCAACCGTGACGGTGAGCTGTTCTTTACCACCGACGCCGCCCGCACCTTTGCCAAGCGCATCGTCGACGCCGGCTTTGACGGCATCTTTGTAAGCATCTCCAACCCCTGCGACGTCGTGTGTACCGAGCTGTGGCACCTGACCGGCTACGATCCCAAGAAGATCATCGGCTCGGGCTGCGGTCTGGACTCCGCTCGCCTGCGCACCGAGATCTCCAAGAAGGTCGGCGTGAGCCCCAAGTCCATCGACGCCTACATGATCGGCGAGCACGGCTTTAGCCAGCTGGCTGCCTTTAAGGCTGCGACCATCGCCGGTAAGAGCCTCAACGAGCTTCAGGCCGAGAACCCCGACAAGTACGCCTTCGACCACATGGAGATCGAGGAGCTCGCGCGCAAGGGCGGCTACGTAACCTACCAGGGCAAGCAGTGCACCGAGTACGCCGTCGCCAACTCCGCCGCGCGCGTCTGCGCTGCCGTTCTGCACAACGAGCACGCCGTGCTCTCGGCCTCTACGCTCATGACCGGCCAGTATGGCGAGGAGGGCATCTTCACCTCCCTGCCGTGCGTGATCGGTGCCGAGGGCGTCGAGGAGGTCTACACGCTCGACCTTTCCGAGTATGAACTCGAGGGCTTCCACAAGAGCTGCCAGCACATCCGCGACAACATCGCCCAGCTCGACTGGTGGGACGCCGAGGCCTACGACGCCAAGTAAGCCGCTGGCTGCCGCAACCTTGCGAATCTATGCGCGATACTAAGCTGGCCGCGCCGGAAACCCACCGGCGCGGCCCGCTTTTTACGCACGCTGTTCGCTTGCGAATCGAAGGTGAATACTTTTCCCGGTACCTAGTACTGCTCGATGCCCATGTAGCGACGAATCTCGGGGCTGTGGTCGAACACCTTGCCGCGGGCGGCACGCAGCTCGCAGCTCATCGCGTAGAAGAAGATCGGCTCCAGGTACGAACGCACGCTGGCAGGCACTTCACCCACGCCGTACTCGAGCGCATCGAGCACCATGACGGTATCGGTGTGCGTGTTGAGGAACGCAAGAGCGCGCTCCTCCATGGGGCGGCACTCGCCCGATCCGAGCTGCACAAAGTAGAACACGCCGGGCTCGGTGGCTTCGAACGGGCCATGGAAGTACTCGCCGGAGTGGATGTAGCAGCAGTGCTGCCACTGCATCTCCATGAGCGAGCAGATCGCCATGGCATAGGTCTGGCTAAAGTTGGGGCCGGAGCCCAGGATATAGAAGAACTTGTGCTGCTGGCAGAGCTCGGCAAAGCGGGCGCCCAGCTCGGCGTTGACCTTCTCACGGGCGGCGGGCAGCAGCGCATCCATCTGCTTGAGGCCCTCATACATGTCGGCGAGTGCCTCGTAGCCTTCCTGCTGGTCGAGCAACTCGGCGGCGATCAGAGCGCCGATGCCCTGCGGCACCTCAGCCTGCGACACACCCTCACCCCACGGATAGACCCAGGTAGTCCACTTGCCGTTGTCGATCTTTGAGCCCTCGCAGTCGGTAAGGGCAATGACCTCGGCACCGGCGGCCAGCGCCATCTCGCAGCCGTCGACGACCTCCTGCGTGTTGCCGCTGTGGCTGCAGGCGATGACGAGCGACTTCTCGCCAAGACTCTTGGGAGCCATCAGGCAAAACTCGCGCGCCGTGTAGACCGTCGAGGTAAACGTGGTGGCCTCACGCTTGAGCAGTTCGTTGGCCGGCATCAGGTCGATCATCGAACCGCCACAAGCGATCCAAAAGACGTTCTCGATCTTGCCCTTGCGCTCGATGATTTCCTGAACCAGATCGTGTGCGTTCATGCTGATGCTCCTCCTTGTGGGGCGGCTTTGAACGACGACAGCTCGTACCTGCTGTCGTTCTATGTTGTTCTATATATACCACGCAAGCAGCCACGGTGGAAGCCATTGCAGTAAATTTGTTCCATGTTGTTCTATTCGTGAACGTTAGATGTCGAACACGTAGCGCGAGCCCACGATCTTTTGACGACCGAGCAGCAGGGGCCGCTCGTCCTCATCGGTAAAGTACGCCTCCATATAAAAGAGCGGCTCGCCGACCGGCACCTCCAACAACGGGGCCACCTGAGCATCGGCAAGCGCAATCTCCACGGTACAGGGGTCGGACTTGAGCGGCACGTGGCCCGAGTGCTCGGCAACGAGCGCAAAGATGGAATTGTCCGCGAGGTCTTCGTCGCGCATCGTTTGTAGATACGGGTGGTCGGCAAGCACAAAGGCGTTGTTCTCGAGCATGACGGGCACGCCGTCGGCCGTACGTACGCGCTCGACCACGATGAGCTCGCAGCCGGGCTCCACGCCAAAGAACGTCGCATCCTCGCGCGTCGCCGCGACCACCGTGCGCGACACCAGACGCGCGCCCGGCACCATGTCGTTGGCAACGCAACCCTCGGAAAAGCTCTGAACGTCACCCTTCTGGCGAATCTTGCGCTTGAGCTTGGGAGCGCACACAAAGGTACCCCTCCCCTGTTGGCGGTTGAGGTAGCCCGCGCGCGACAACTCCTCGATGGCACGGCGCACGGTGATGCGCCCCACGCCGTAGGACTTCGCGAGCTCCATCTCGGAAGGAATGCGCGAGCCGGCCGCGTACACGCCGCGTGCGATCTCGCCTTTCAGGTCGTCCATAACCTGCTGGTACAGCGGCACGGCGGATGCGCCAGAGCGGTCGGTTTTATCGTCGAATGCCATCGTTATGCTCCATTCCGTGCATGCTCGGACTCAAACTCTTCAATCGCCGCCATAAACTGCTCGCCAAAGGCGTCGGCCTTTTTCTCGCCGATGCCGTTGACCTGGATAAGCTCGTCGCGCGTCTGTGGGCGTAGGCGGCACAGGCCGCGCAGGGCCTTGTCGGAAAAGACCATGTACGGCGCCATCTCCAGCTCCGTCGAGATCTCCTTGCGGAGGGCACGCAGGCGCTCGAACAGCTCGGCATCGTCGCCAACACGCGGGCGCTGATCCAGCTCGGCCTCCTCGCGCAGCAGATCGACGGCGCGGCGGGCGCGGGCCGAGGCCTTGCGCTTGGACGCACGACGCTTAACGGTAAAGGCAAACACCTCGTCCTCGACCTCGCCGGCGCGCGGGCCCAGTCCCACGACCGGGTACTGCCCCTGCGAGGTAGCCAAATAGCCGCGCCCGCACAGCTGCCCGATGATGTCCTTAATGCGTCCGACCGATTCGCTCGACAGCTCACCGTAGCCGCGGTCCTCGTCCAGATGCATCTGGCGAATGCGCTCGGTGTTGCCGCCGTGGAGCACGTCGGCGATCAGCGACTTGCCAAAGCGCATGGGGCGCGTGGCCACATAGCGCACGGCGGCGCGGGCCATGTCGGTGACGTCCTCGACCTCGAACTGCGTGAGGCAATTGCTGCAGTTGCCGCAGCCCTCGGCGTCATCCGTGGCGGTGGCGCCCGCACCAGCCGCAGCAGCATGCTCGGCCGCGGCCTCGTCGCCAAAGTAGCGCAGCATGTATTCGCGCAGACAGCCGGTGGTATTACAGTAGCCCTCCATCTGGCTGAGCAGGCGATATCGATTCTGGAGTGCCCACGCGCGCTGCTCATCGTCAAGCGCCTCGTCGGCAGCGTCGCCGCGATCGATCAAAAAGCGGCGCATGCGAAAATCGTTGCCGTTCCACAGCAAATGGCAGCTGGCCGGGTCGCCATCGCGACCGGCGCGGCCCGCCTCCTGGTAGTAGGCCTCGATGCTCTCGGGCACGTTGTTATGGATCACGTAGCGCACGTTAGGCTTGTCGATACCCATGCCAAAGGCGTTGGTGGCAACCATCACCTGGGTATCGTCGTCGATAAAGGCGCGCTGGCTTTGACGACGGGCGTCGTTGCCCATGCCGGCATGGTAGCGGCCAACGCGAATGCCGCTGGGGCCCAGCGCCTCGGCAAGCTCACCTGCCAGCGCATCGACCGTCTTGCGGGTCGAGCAATACACGATGCCGCTCTCGCTCGAATGCGCAATCACATAGTCGCGCACCCACGCGGCCTTGGCCTTGTCGCCCATCTCCTCGCAGCCAAAGTAGAGGTTCTTGCGATCGAAGCCCGTCACCACCGTCGCGGGGTTTTGCAGGCCGAGCATCTGCTGAATGTCCGCACGCACGCGCTCGGTCGCCGTGGCGGTAAAGGCCGCCACGATGGGGCGCTGCGGCAGGGAATCGATGAACTCGCGAATCTGCAGGTAGGCGGGGCGGAAATCCTGGCCCCATTGACTCACGCAGTGGGCCTCGTCAATGGCCACGAGCGGCACGCCAATGCCGGCAGAACTCGCGGCCTCCTGCGCAAAGGCTAAAAAGCGCGGCTCGAGCAAGCGCTCGGGCGCCACGTACATAAGCTGGTAGCGGCCCTCGCGCGCCCGATTGAGCACGGTGTTTTGCTGGGCCGGAGTAAGACTGGAGTTGAGATAGCTGGGCCGCGCGCCCGCCGCAAGCAACGCACGGGTCTGGTCCTCCATAAGCGACAGCAGCGGACTCACCACAAAGGTGATGCCGGGCAGCATGAGCGCGGGCACCTGGTAGCAAATGGACTTGCCGGCGCCCGTGGGCATAACACCCAGCGCATCGCGACCGGCAAGGATCGCATCGACCATGCGGTCCTGTCCCGGGCGAAACGAGGTGTAGCCAAAATAGGCGCCGAGCGTGTCGAGCGCCATCTGCTGCATGTTATCGGTCATGGTTTCCTAACGTCCAAGTCATCTGCCGCCGATTATACGCCGCCACGCGGACCGATGCCGCACGGCTGTCGGCCACGGGCAACGCAATCCAAAAGGAACGAGCGTGGGATTTTTGGACACTTTCCCAACGG
>CAUEQX010000098.1 GCA_959020035.1 uncultured Collinsella sp.
AAGATGCGCATCGTGAGTATGGATGACACCATCGCCGAGCGCATTCAGAAGCAGGTAAACTCGGTGTCGTCGTTGATTGAGGACCCGGTGGTGAGCCAGACCAAGATTGACGAGGAAAAAGCCGAGCGCGATCTGGAGCATCGTCTGCATGGCCGCGAGATTTTCCGTGGCGGCAAGCCCGATCGCACACCGTCCGAACTGCTGGAGCAGGACAAGAAAAAATAAGACGCCATCATCCCGCGTGAGCCACAAGCCCCGCGGGATGATTTTTCTGGGACGGGGATTAAAAAACATTATGCATAGAAAATCATAATTATCATTTCGTAAACATTTCGATGAAATTAACGCCATGAGGCATGCGTGCGGTTACAATACCGCGAGGCCTAACTACACACCTTTAAGCCGGTCCTGTGAGACCGGGAAGGAGAATTATGGCGAACAACCATACCGCGGGCGCTGCCGCCCGCACCTTCGCGCCCAGCGAGCTTTGCCAGCGTATGCTGGCCAAAACCAGCAAGGGCACCTGCGGTCCCTGCATCCTGTATCTTGAGGATGGGACCATTTTTTATGGACGTGCATGCGGCGCCGAGGGCACCGCGACCGGCGAAGTCTGCTTCAACACCTCGCTCGAGGGCTACTTTGAGGTCATGACCGACCCGAGTTATGCCGGCCAAATCGTAACCATGACCTATCCGCAGATCGGCAACTACGGTATCGACGAGACCGACGTCCAGTCGGCCTTCCCCGGCGACGCCGTGCGCCCTGCGAGCGCTCCGGCCATGCGCGGCATGATCGTTCGCGACATGTGCGCCACGCCTTCTAACTGGCGCTCGGCCGTCAGCGTGCCGGAGTACCTGCGCGCTCACGGCATCGTCGCTATCGAGGGTGTCGACACTCGCGCCCTGGTGCGCCACCTGCGCGACAATGGTTCCAAGATGGGCATTATTTCGACCGAGATCTTCGACGTCGACGAGCTTGCCGAGCGTCTGGCCGCTGCGCCCACGCTGGTAGGCGAGAACCTGGTCAAGACCGTAAGTTGCCCCGTACCTCACGAGTTTGTGGCCGCCGACCTGCCTGCCACGCATGACTTTGCGCTTACGGCTGCCGCTCCTGCCCGTCACAAAGTGGTCGCCTACGACTGCGGTGTGAAGCGCGGCATTCTGGAGGGTCTGGTCCGCGCCGGCTGCGACCTTACCGTCGTGCCGTGGGATACGCCCGCCCAGCAGGTGCTCGACATGAATCCCGACGGTGTCTTTTTGTCCAATGGTCCCGGCGACCCCGACGCCGTGGTGGAGACCTACGAGCAGGTGCAGCAGCTGATCGGCAAGGTGCCGGTCTTTGGTATTTGTCTTGGTCACCAGATGATCAACCTGGCCTGCGGCGCTCAGATGGAAAAGCTTAAGTTCGGTCACCGCGGTGGCAACCAGCCGGTCATGAACCTGGTAAGCCGTCGCGTGGAGATTACCGCGCAAAACCATGGCTTTGGTCTGCTGTTCCCCAGCTTGGGCAAGCTTGTCCCCGAGCTTTCCGGCGGCGAGACCGAGCATGCGGCCGATGGGGATCTGCGCGTCTGGGTGCGCCGCGGCATCGCGCCAGTCGTGATGAACGAGCGCTTCGGCCGCATTCGCCTGACGCATGTGAACCTCAACGACGGCACCGCCGAGGGCATCCAGCTGCTCGACGCGCCGTGCTTCTCGGTGCAGTACCACCCCGAGGCCTCGCCCGGACCCACCGATGCCCACTATCTCTTTACTGCCTTTACGCGACTCATGGACGGCGAGGAGAACTACCTGGACATCGACACCGCGAAGGACCGCCTGCAGGGCTGGAACTTTGCTGAGTCCGAGACCGCTGAGACCGAGGAGAACTAACATGCCGAAACGTACTGACATCAAGCGTATCCTCGTCATTGGTTCGGGCCCCATCGTCATCGGCCAGGCCTGCGAGTTCGACTACTCCGGCGCCCAGGCCTGCAAGGTGCTCAAGGAGGACGGCTTTGAGGTCATCCTGGTCAACTCCAACCCGGCGACCATCATGACCGACCCGGGCTTGGCCGACCGCACCTATGTCGAGCCCATCACCGCCGAGTTTATCGAGCGCGTAATCAAGAAAGAGCGCCCGGACGCGCTGCTGCCCACGCTGGGCGGCCAGACCGGTCTGAACGCCGCCGTCGAGCTGGCGAAAGACGGTACGCTCGACAAGTACGGCGTCGAGATGATCGGCTGCGACCTGGCCGCCATCGAGCACGGCGAGGACCGCAAACTCTTTAACGAGGCCATGGCCGAGATCGGCCTGGAAGTCGCGCGCTCGGGCTATGCCTACAGCGTGGCCGACGCCGAGGCTATCGCCGAGCGCGTGGGCTATCCCTGCGTGCTGCGCCCGAGCTTTACCCTCGGTGGCGCCGGCGGCGGTATCGCTCACACCCACGAGGAGCTCGTCTCCATCGTGAGCCAGGGCCTGGAGCTCTCGCCTGCCCACGAGGTGCTGGTCGAGGAGTCCATCGAGGGCTGGAAAGAGTACGAGATGGAGGTCATGCGTGACCACGCCGGCAACGGCATCATCGTGTGCTCCATCGAGAACCTCGACCCCATGGGTGTGCATACCGGCGACTCCATCACCGTGGCGCCGGCGCAGACGCTCTCCGACCTTGAGTATCAGCGCATGCGCGTGGCCTCGCTCGCCATTCTGGAGAAGATCGGCGTCGAGACCGGTGGCTCCAACGTGCAGTTTGCCGTGAACCCCAACACCGGCCGCCTGATCGTCATCGAGATGAACCCGCGCGTGAGCCGTTCGTCCGCCCTCGCTTCCAAGGCCACGGGTTTCCCCATCGCCAAGGCCGCCGCGCGCCTGGCTGTGGGCTACACGCTCGACGAGATCGTCAACGACATCACCAAGGCTACGCCCGCCTGCTTTGAGCCCACAATCGACTACTGTGTGGTCAAGGTGCCGCGCTTTGCCTTCGAGAAGTTCAAGGGTACCGACCCCACACTCACCACGCGCATGAAGGCCGTGGGCGAGATTATGGCGATCGGTCGCACCTTTGAGGAGGCCTTTGGCAAGGCTATGCGCTCGTTGGAGGATGGCCACCAGGGCATTTGCGCCGGTGGCAAAGAGGGTGCCGATAAGATGAGCGACGACGAGCTTGCTCAGGCCGTGGCAACCCCGACCGAGCATCGCATCTTCTTTGCGGTCGAGGCCCTGCGCCGTGGCTGGGGCATCGCCCGCATCCATGCCATCTGCGGTATCGACCCGTGGTACCTCAACCGTATCAACGACATGGTGCAGGTCCAGGAGAGCATCCGCGGCCTGCGTGTGGAGGATATCGACGCCGACGCGATGCGCCTGCTCAAGCAGTACGGCACGAGCGACGCCGAGATCGCCGCGCTGACCAGCTCGGACGAGCGCTTTGTGCGCGCCTATCGCAAGGGCCTGGGCGTGGTTCCCAGCATGAAGACGGTCGATACCTGCGCTGCGGAGTTCTCGAGCGCCACGGAGTACCATTACAAGACGTACGAGAACATCTACCGCACGAGCCCGGATGCCAAGAAGTGCGTGGCTCCCGACGAGACCACGCCGGCGGACAAGCCCAAGGCGATGATCCTGGGCGCCGGCCCCAACCGCATTGGCCAGGGTATCGAGTTCGACTACTGCTGTGTGCATGCGAGCTATGCGCTGGCGGCCCGCGGCTTTGAGACCATCATGGTCAACTGCAATCCCGAGACCGTCTCGACCGACTACGACACGTCCGACCGCCTGTACTTTGAGCCGCTCACCTACGAGGACGTCATGGACGTTATCGACGTTGAGCGCCCCGATGGCGTCGTGGTGACGCTCGGCGGCCAGACCCCGCTTAAGCTGGCGCGCATGCTCGAGGAGAGCGGCGTGAACATCATGGGCACCAAGCCCGATGCCATCGACTTTGCCGAGGACCGCGAGCGCTTCGCCGCTCTGCTCGACAAGCTGGGCATCATGTACCCGCCGGCGGGCCAGGCCACCTCGTTTGAGGAGGCCGAGGTCGTAGCCGCGCATATTGGCTACCCGCTGCTGGTGCGTCCGAGCTACGTGCTGGGCGGCCGCGGCATGATGATCGCCTACGATGCCGAGCATCTGCGCGATTACATGGCCGAGGCTGCGCGCATTAGCCCTGACTACCCGGTGTATCTGGACCGCTTCTTGGAGGGCGCGATCGAGTCCGATGTCGACGCCCTGTGCGATGGCGAAGAGGTCTACATCGGCGGCATTCTGGAGCATATCGAGGAGGCCGGTATTCACTCCGGCGACTCTGCGACCTGCATTCCGCCGTTCAGCTTTAGCGAGAGCCTGCAGGCAAAGCTTCGCGAGACCACGCGCCGCATCGCGATGGCGCTGGGCGTACGCGGCCTGGTCAACGTGCAGTACGCCATTAAGGGCGAGACCGTCTACGTGATCGAGGCCAACCCGCGTGCCAGCCGTACCGTGCCGTTCATCTCCAAGGCCACCGGCGTGCCGCTGGCCAAGTGCGCGGCGCGTATCATGGCAGGCGATTCCATCGCCAGCCTGGGCCTGCCGAGCGACGAGCGTCAGCTCGATTGGTTCTGCATGAAGGAAGCCGTTATGCCCTGGGGTCGTTTCCCCGGTGCCGACGTTATCCTGGGGCCCGAGATGAAGTCGACGGGCGAGGTCATGGGTATCGCCAAGAGCTATCCCGAGGCATACGCCAAGACGCAGCTGGCGATTGACTACAAGCTGCCCGACCCGAGCGCCGGCAAGGTGTTCATCAGCGTGTGCGACCGTGACAAGCGCCACATCCTTTCGGTCGCGCGTATCCTGCGCTACCTGGGCTTTGATATCTGCTCCACCGAGGGCACGGCGCGCGTGCTGCGCGGCGGCAACGTGACCTGCGAGGTCGTGGAGAAGATTAGCGGCCCGCACGACGGCGAGCGTCCCAACATCGGTGACCTGATCGCCGATGGCAAGATTGCGGTAATCATCAACACGCCGTACGGCCCGGGTTCGCGTGGCGACGGCTATCTGTTGCGTACCGAGGCGGTGCGCCGCGGCGTGACCTGCGTGACGGCGATGTCTGCCGCCAACACGTACGTGAGTGCCATCGAGGCCGTGCGCGAAGACCAGCAGGGTCACGGCAGCGCCAACGACATGGGCATGGACGTCATCGCCCTGCAGGACCTGCCGCAGTACACGGTGTAGTTGACCTGGCCGGCCGGGGCGGGAGGGGCCGAGTTTCCCCCTTTCGCTCCGGCTGCAAGCAGAGTCGCTCAGGAGGAAACTCGGCCCCTCTTGCCCCGACGCACTGTGTCTAGACGGATTGCACCTCCTGTTTTTAGAGATAAATACCATTTAGCGGTGATATTCAACCGTTCAAGATATTATGTAATGGCATATTACGTCATATGACGTAATATGCCATTAGCAGTCAAGGATGACTGTCTGTGTTCAAGTCGAGAAAGGGGCAAAATGATTAAACTGTGTCGCGTCGATAGCCGGTTAGTGCATGGGCAGACCGTGTTCTCTTGGTATCCAACGCTTGAAGCAAACGCTATTCTTGTGGTTTCAGATGAGTACGCCGCAAGCAAAGAGCGAATTCAAGCGCTGCGAATTGCAAAACCCGCTGATGCCAAATTGGTTGTCAAAAGTGTAGAAGATTCCATCGTGGCCCTTAACGGAAGCGCGGTGGATAAATACGAGCTAATTGTTGTTGCGGGAAATGTACATGACGCCTGTGAAGTTGCGCGTGCGTGTCCAAAAATAACGTCTGTGAATTTAGGCGGCGCTCGACCGTTGGGGGATAGCGTAAAGGAGCTTGGCCCTGCTGTGCGCCTTTCCCAATCCGATATTAATGAAATTAAGAAAGCCATGGCTGATGGAATCGAGTTCGAGGTAAGGCAGGTTGCTAGCGAGAAAAAACGCATCGTAACAAGTTTTGATTTGTAGGAAGAGGGAGAAATATGCTGCTTCAAGCTTTTCTGGTTGGTCTTGCCGCTGCGATAGGTCAATCGGATTATTTACTCGGTACTGCGATGGTCGAGCGGCCGATTGTCCTCGGAGCGATTGTCGGTATTTTTTTGGGTGATATTCCGACTGGCGTTATTGTTAGTTTCCAGCTCGAACTCGCGTTCATGGGGGTCTGGCAGGTTGGTGCTGCCGTGCCGCCCAACGTAATTGTTGGTTCAGTTTTGGGAACAGCCTTTGCGATTACTATGGGTGCGGGTCCCGAGACCGCTCTGACTATTGCTATGCCCACTGCGGTGCTTGCCGGCATGTTTGACAGCCTTATGTATAGCGTTGTTACGCCTCCTATGGCTGTCTGGGCTGATCGTGGCGCCGAAAAAGACGACCCCAAAACGATTGCAGCCGCTATGTGGACCAATGGAATTCTCTACATCATTGCGCTTGGCTTGATTTGCGGCGTGGCTTTTTACGTTGGAAATGATGCTGTTCAGGCACTGATTGACGCCATTCCTGATTGGCTTACGAATGGGTTTACGATCGCAACGGGTATTCTGCCCGCGCTTGGATTTGCGCAGCTTATGTCAATCCTGTCCACCAAGGAGCTGAGCTTCCTATTCTTTGGAGGCTTCTTGCTGAGTGCCTATCTAAACATTCCGACGATCGGTATCGTGGCGTTTTCGCTGATCCTGATTGGGATTCTCAATATGGCTCACATTTTTATGCCTGCCAGTGCGGCGGTCGCTAAGGAGGTTGACGATGACAACGAATTCTAATGATGTTCTTGAGCTCTCGCCGGAGTCAAATAAATCGACCGATAAGAGAATAACCAAGAAAGACTTAAAGGCGTTATTTTGGCGTAGCTTTCCACTCAACATCATGTGGAGCTTTGACCGACTGAGTCCTAGGCCCTTTCGACACCACCTATATTGCGAATCAGCACCGCCGCCCAC
>CAUEQX010000099.1 GCA_959020035.1 uncultured Collinsella sp.
CTCGGTAAGTGCGGCGTGCAGTTTAACCAAGAAGATGTGTCCATCGACATGATGGGTATGCCCGTCTGTCGCGATGGCCTGACGGTCCCCTTCGATGAGGACGAAGCCCTGCGACGTTTTGAGGCGCCCGAGATTGTGATCTCGGCAGACCTGGGCGCAGGGGACGCGGCGACCACCGTGTGGACTTGCGATCTCACGCACGAGTACATCTCCATTAACGGTGACTACCGTTCCTAGACTCCCGATGTGCCGCGCGTCCCGCTGCAATCGCGGGCAACGAGGTGCGGCGCGATAGCTACACGAAAGACGAGGCAGACTATGAAGTTCGCACGCGATTGTCGCTCGAGCGAATCCAACGAAGTTACCGCGCAGCTGCTGTTCGAGGCGCTGCCGTGGATTAAGAACCTGACCGGCAAGACGGTCGTTATCAAGTACGGCGGTGCCGCCATGGTCGACGAGCAGCTGCGTCGTGACGTGATGAGCGACATCGTCCTACTCAAGATTATCGGCATGCGCCCTGTTATCGTGCACGGTGGCGGCAAGGCCATCAACGAGGCGCTCAGCCACTACGACATCCCCGTCGAGTTTAAGAACGGCCAGCGCGTGACTACGCCTGCCACCATGGATATCGTGCGCGAGGTACTGGGCGGCAAGGTCAATCAGGAGCTGGTCGCGGCGCTCAACCACCACGGCAACCTGGCCGTGGGCGTGTCCGGCAGCGACGCCGGTACCCTTATCGCCGAGCCACTCGACCCAGAGCTCGGCCGCGTAGGTAAGGTCACGCACGTCAACACCGACTATATCGAGCGTTTGCTCGACAGCGAGTACATTCCCGTTATCGCCACGGTCGCGGCGGGGGAGGACGGTGGCTTCTTCAACATCAACGCCGATACCGCCGCCGGTGCCGTTGCGGCGGCACTTCATGCGCACAAGGCGATCTTCTTGACCGACGTCGACGGCCTGTACAAGGACTTTAGCGACAAGGATTCGCTTATCTCCAACCTGACGCTCGACGAGGTTAACGAGATGCTCTATGGCGGAGAGGTCGATAAGGGCATGATTCCCAAGCTGCGCGCCGCTGTCGATGCGCTTACCGCCGGCGTATTTCGTGCCCACATCATTAACGGTACTACGCCGCACTCGCTGCTGCTGGAGCTGCTGACCGATGCCGGCGTCGGCACCGTGATCCATTCCACCGAGACGGCTTACGAGTTCGATACGCATCCGCATCCGCTTTCGACGTTTGCTGCGCGTCTGACCGCGAACCTCGACGAGGTCGAGAAGCTCCAGACGGTCTAGCTGACCCGCGGTCGTCGCGTCCCTGCACCCATAGCCCTGCGCCGTACGGCGCCTAACGAAAGGCATCCCATGTCACTTGCTGCTCAACAATCGCTCGAATCCCACTACGTTATGCATACCTTTGGCCGCTCGCCGGTAGAGTTTGTCGAAGGTCACGGCATGAAGCTCATCGGCGATGACGGCCGTGAGTATCTTGACTTTCTTGCTGGTATCGGTGTGTGCAGCCTTGGCCACGGCAACGCTGCAGTGCTCTCGGCGCTCGAGGCGCAGACCAAAAAGCTCATGCATGTCTCCAATTACTTCTACATCGAGCAGCGTGGCCAGGTCGCGGCGCTGCTGTCCAAGCTCGCTAACGACGACGTAGATGGTGCGTGCGTTCTGGCCGATGCCATTGCCGCCGGCGATGAGACCACGGCCGCTGCGCTCGGTGCCCCGGCTGCGGACGAGCAGGTGTGGGAGACGTTCTTTGCCAACTCCGGCGCCGAAGCCAACGAGGGCTCGATGAAGCTCGCGCGCCTGTACGCCAAGCGTGCCGGTAATGGCGGCAACACCATCGTGTGCATGCGCGGCGGCTTCCACGGCCGTACGCTCGAGACCATTGCCGCCACCATGCAGGATTGGCTGCAGGACAGCTTCCGCCCGCTGCCGGGTGGCTTTGTGGCCTGCACGCCCAACGATGTGGACGAGCTGCGTGCGATCTTTAAGCAGCTGGGGAGCGAGATTTGTGCCGTGATGCTCGAGCCGATCCAGGGCGAGAGTGGCGTGCACCCCATGACCGAGGAGTTTATGGCGACAGCGCGCGACCTGGCACACGAAGTGGGCGCCGTGCTTATCGCCGACGAGGTCCAGTGCGGCATCTTCCGCTCCGGCAAGCCATTTGCATTCCAAACCT
This sequence comes from uncultured Collinsella sp., assembly GCA_959020035.1. GTDB lineage: Bacteria > Actinomycetota > Coriobacteriia > Coriobacteriales > Coriobacteriaceae > Collinsella. Next base: position 2,192 of record CAUEQX010000099.1, read on the forward strand.
ATGGCGTGGAGCCCGACATCATGAGCCTTGCCAAGGGCATTGCCGACGGCGTGCCCATGGGTGCCGTCGTGGCAAAGAAAGAGATTGCCGACGTGTTTAAGCCGGGCGACCACGGCTCGACCTTTGGCGGTAGCTGCTTGGCCATCGCGGCGTGCGCCGCGACGCTCTCCGCGCTCGTGCGCGGCGATTATGCCGAGCATGCTGCCAAGGTGGGTGCTTATATGGAGGCAAAACTCACCAAGCTGCCGCATGTGGTCGAGGTACGCGGTCGCGGCTTAATGCTCGGCTGCGATCTGGATGACGCTGCGGGCGATGCGCATGATATTGTTGCCCGCGCGCTTGCCGCTGGCGCCGTGATTAACGCGACCGGAGCTCATACGCTGCGTTTCCTGCCGCCGCTTATCTGCGAGGAAGCCGACGTGGACAGCCTGATCGAGATTTTGTCGGACGTTTTGGCCTAACACAGCGCGCTTCGCTCCTCGCGTGCTACGCTGGAAAACGCTTCGCGTTTCCTCAGCTCCGCACCCTTGCGGGTTCGAATCCCATGAAATGGGCCCAAACAAAAACGGTCCCCTTTCGAGGACCGTTTCCAATTCAATGGTGGGCGATGAGGGATTCGAACCCCCAGCCTTGTGCGTGTAAAGCACCTGCGCTAACCGTTGCGCCAATCGCCCGCAGGGATTGAGTATAGCGGAAACCCCGTGCTGTTCACCGCTAATTCATAACGAAACTTACGCGGCGACTTCGGCGCCCTTGTCCTCGTCGATAAAGAAGCGCTTGTACCAGATGAGGAACGTCAGCGTGGTATAGATCTTGCGCTGGTTGAGCGCGCGACCCTCAAAGTGATCGTCAAGCAGTTTCATGAGCGCATCGGTGTCAAAGAAATCGGCAGCCCATGGTGCGGTGAAGTATTCCTTTACGTAGTCGTAGTACTTTTGCTCGCGCAGCCAGAACTTGACCGGTACGGGGAAGCCCACCTTCTTGCGCGTTGCCCACTCGTCGGGCAGCGTACGGTTGGCAGCGTGACGCAGAACGAGCTTGCAGCCTTCTTCGTTAACACGGTAGTTGGCGGGAATGTGCTCGGCAAACTCCATGACCTTCTTGTCCAGGAACGGGACGCGAAGCTCCAGAGAATGCGCCATGCACATCTTGTCTGCTTTGAGCAGGATGTCGCCCGGCAGCCACATGTTCATATCCAGATACTGTTTCTTGGAAAGCTCGCAGCAATCGGGAACCTGCTTGTAGTACTCGGCGCACATCTCGGCGGCGTTCTTGCCGGTGTCATACGCGGGCTTGAGCACCTCGTCGACCTCGGAGGGATCGAACACCTTTGCCTGACCCACATACCAGCGCTCGGGAACCTCGGCGCATTTCGTCAGGAAGTTGTGGCCCTTAAAGTAGGGGAGATGCTGAACGAGCGAGCCCAGGGCGCGACGTACGCCGAGCGGCACACGCTTCTTAAAGGAGCGCATCTCGGGGGTGTCCTCGTACCACTCGTAGCCGGCAAACAGCTCGTCGGCACCCTCGCCCGAAAGGACGACGGTGACCTCTTCGGAAGCCATCTGCGCCAGATAGTACAGCGGCACGCTGGACAGGTTCGATTGCGGCTCGTCCATGTGATACTGGATATCGGGCCGTGCATCGGAGAACTCGTCGGCGGTAATCATCTTGCGCACGTTCTTGATGCCCAGCTTGTCGGAAAGCTCGGCAGCGTAGTTGGTCTCGTTGAAGTTCTTGTAATCAAAGCCGACAGAATACGTGGTGTCGGGCATGAGACAGGCGGCAATGTAGCTGGAGTCCACGCCGCCAGAAAGGAACGAGCCCACCTTAACATCGGCGATTCGGTGTGCAGCGACGCTTTCGTGCACGACCTTGTCGCACTCGTCCACGTACTCCTCGAAGGTCTTGGAGTTGTCGTCGGTGAAGTCACAGCTCCAGTAACGCTTGATGTCCATGGTGTTGGTCGTCAGGTCATACGTAAAGCAATGCGCCGGGGCAAGCTTGAACACGCCCTTAAAGAAGGTCTCCTCCGTGGCGGGGAATTGCAGCGTCAGGTAGGGGCGCAGCGCGTCGTGGTTGACAGCCTTCTCAAACTTGGGATGATCCAGGAAGCTCTTGATCTCGGAGCCAAACAGCAGCGAGCCATCGGATGCCTGGTAGTAATAGAACGGCTTGATACCAAAGATGTCACGAGCGCCAAAGAGTTTGTTCTTGTTCTGGTCGTGAATCACGAACGCGTACATGCCGCGCAGGCGGTTGACCAGGTCCTCGCCCCACTCCTCGTAACCGTGTACCAGGACCTCGGTATCAGCGTTGCAGTGGAAGGCGTAGCCGGCTGCCTCCAGCTCGGCGCGAAGCTCCTGGAAATTGTAGATCTCTCCGTTGAAGACAATCGTGACCCTGCCGTCGTCGCTCGACATGGGCTGAGCTCCAGCTTCGGAAAGATCAAGAATCGAAAGACGACGGAAGCCAAGGGCAACGTTGTTGACGATATGCTGGCCGCCCATATCGGGACCACGGTGGATGATGCGATTCATCATAGCCGTGAGAACCAGCTCACTCTGTTCATCTGTACCGGTAAAACCGACAAAACCGCACATGCAAGATCCTTTCTGCTGACGGCTCAGGTGTACTGCCGCAAGGATTGTGGCAGCTGATGTCAAATAATCTTTACTATCATGCCAATCTTTTGTTTCGTGATAGGGCATAAGCGCCGAGCGAACCGAAAAAACCACGCCCGATCTTCAGACGAAGCGTCGGGCCGTGGTTGCGAATGCTATGTATGAGCGGTTAACGCTTGCTGCGCTTGGCGAGACGGTGCTCCACCTTGGTGACGATGTGGATGAGCGGAATCGTCACGACCAGATAGTAAAGTGCGGCGCAAATGTAGGGCGTAATGTTGCCCGTGGTGGCCGTGAGGTTTTTGGAGAACAGCATGAGCTCCATGACGCCAACGCTCGAAAGCAGTGACGTGTCCTTGTACAGCATAACGAACTCGCTGGTCATAGTCGGTATAACGCAACGTACGGCCTGCGGGATCACGATGCGCGACATAACTTGGGACCAAGTCATGCCAAGCGAGTAGGCGGCTTCCGCTTGACCATGCGGTACGCTCTCGATACCGGCACGGAAAATCTCGGCAAGATAGGCCGAGCAGTTGATGGCGAGCACGCCGACGCCGAGCGGCAGATTGGGCACGTTGAGACCGATCATAGGGAACCCAAAGAACGCAATGTAGATCTGCAGGAAGAGCGGGGTTCCACGCAGGACGTTGATGTATGTCACGGCGATGCCGCGCAGCATACGACTATGACTGATTTTCATAAAGGCAAACAGCAAGCCGATGGGGATGGCGAGCGGAAAACCGATAGCGGTCACGGCAAGTGCTATGCCCCAGCCCCTAAAGAGCGAGGCGATTGAGGTGACGATAATCTGCGGCTTGCAGAACATGCCCAAAAACGGGTTGGAGTTCCACGCGGCAACCCAAGGCTGGGCATCGAGCCAGGCGACGATTTCTTGCACCATGGTGCTCTCCGAGACGCTGATGGTGGGGCTCTCGGGAAGATCTCGCTTGTCGCCGTCGGCGACATAGCTGCCGGTGACGGCATAGGCACCCGCGTTGCTCGGGAATACGACGTCGGGGACGACAACGCGAATCTGCGAGCCGGCAGCGACGGGATCGGCGAACTTGATGACGAGCTTTGAACCGTCCAGCGAGCACGATGCCTTGACACCCGTCTGGTTCAGTCCGTCGAGCAGCGTGACCTTAACATCGGTGCTCTCAAACGATCCGCCCTCGGGCAGCTCAAACTCAATTTGCGAAACGTTGCCCTCGTCGCTACCCGTTGTCGCTTCCCAGGTCAGGCGGGTTGCGATGCCGCCGAGCACGCCGTTGCCGCTGTCTTCGTTTGACTTGGCGGTCGCCGAGGTGACGGCAAGTGAAGCGCCCGTCGCGTCGTCTGAGCTCGAGACATCCTTGTTATCGGCCCCGCTCGTGGGTGCCATGCCAAACCACTTCTCGTACAGTTTGTCATAGGCACCGGAGCTCTTGATCTTGGCAAGGGCATCGTTGATGGCCTGTGTCAGCCCGGGGTTGTCTTTAGAGACGGCAATGCCAAACTGCTCGCCCGTCGGAACCTCTTTGATGATCTCCATACCGGTAAAGGAGTTCGAAACCATCCACTGCTCAACGGGCAGGTCGCATACGACCGCCTGGCACTGACCACTCATGACGGCGGTGAAGGCTGCCGTCCAGTCGTCAAAGTTGACGGTGGTTGCCTGCGGCAGGTTCTCGATTGCCCACTCCTCGGACGTGGTGCCCGACTGCACGGCAATTTTGACGCCCGGTGCGTTGAGGCTATCGACCGTGTCGTATCCAGTGTTCTTTGCAACTGCGACGCCCTGATTGGAGTCGATATAGGGGTCGGTGAAGTCGACCTCTTCCTTGCGCTCGTCGGTAATCGTGATGTTGCATGCGCCGACATCGGTCTTTACACCCTGTTTGACCATGGGGATAATGCCGTCGAACTTTTGCGCCGGCAAGTAGTTGAGCTCCAGACCGAGCTCGTCTGCGATCATGCCCATGAGTTCATAGGTAAAGCCTTGATCCTCGCCGGAATCGTTGACGTATTCAAACGGGGGCGTGGCCAAGTCACTTGCGACGG
>CAUEQX010000100.1 GCA_959020035.1 uncultured Collinsella sp.
AGGCCCGATTTTGCCTCTTGACAATGTCCTGCTCATATTAAAAGGAACGTCCCCAGGTGCCGGCTTCTGAGTTACGGTGGAATAGGGACTGTTTGGTGCCCGAAAGGGCGATTTTAGTCCGTATTTCACCGCAACTTATGAGGGGATGGTTAAAGGGCGCTGAGGCTGGGAGTCCAGCCGATGGTGGGGGTTGTGCCGTCGAGAGTCTCGTTGATGGTGGCGACCATGCCAGCGAGTAGGCTGTTCTCGCTTACGGTGAGCGTCTTGTAGCCGCCGGCACGCATGAGCTCACGGATCACCACGGCGCCGGCCAGAATCACGCCCGCGCGCTTGGGCTGCACGCCCGGCAACGCGGCAATGCCTGCAACATCCAACGCAGACATGCGCTCGATAGCGGCCGAAATCTGCTCCATCGAAAGCTCGCGCAGGTGCACAAAGTTCGAGTCGTACGGCTCCAGCTCGTGGACCAGCGCCACGAGCGTGGTAACGGTACCGCCCACCGCGACGAGGCGCTCGGCGCGCTCAAAGTCGACAGGTAGGCCCTCAAAGTAAGCCCCGAACTGCTCGCCCGCCCATACGCCAGCGGCGGCAAGTTCACTGTCCGTTGGCGGCAGCGCCGAGAAAAACCGCTCCGTCACGCGACGGCAACCGATGTCCAGTGAGCGCGTTCCCTCCAGTGCAAAGACCCCGCGCTCAGGCGTATAGACGCCCGTCACGAGCTCCGTGGAGCCACCGCCCGAATCGGCAACAATGATGCGCTCGCCGGCAAAGTCGTGTGCCACGCCAAAAAACGTCAGGCGCGCCTCGACCTCGCCCGGAATCACCTGCGGTTCGAGCCCCAGATCGCGCAGACCGTCCAGCAGCAGCGCGGCATTGGACGCATCGCGCGCGGCACTCGTGCAGGTGGTGCAGACGCACGCGGCCCCAAAGGTACGGGCTTCGTCCACAAACATGCGGCACGCAGCGAGCACGCGCTCAACGGCCGCCTCGCAAAAGCGCCCCGTCGCGTCCACGCCCTCGCCCAAGTCGGTGATCTCGGTATGCTTGGACGATTCCACGATCGCCCCGGCCTCGACCTGCGCCAACACCAGTCGCGATGACACCGTTCCCAGGTCAATCGCGGCCACCTTATATCGTTTGCAATCTGCCATTGCGGGCTCCCCTCCGGGCGCTATTTGCCGTTGGACACGACCGTCTGGCCCTCGACGCCGTTAAACCCAAACAGCATGTCGAGCGCTTGGATGTACCACGGCGCGTCCTTACCGACTTCTTCGATTTCCTTGGCAACTTCGCTGGCCTTCTTGGCGTTCGACGACTTCTGGCTCGACGAGGCATCCGAATCGCCGTCCAGGCCCTGCACTTCAATCCTCTTCTCGCCGGGCATCACTAAGCCCAGACCATCGGAAGCCGCATCCTTGATACCCTCCTCCGAGAGCAGCTTGTCGACGCTTTTTTGCAGCCCATCATTGTATTGCTGGCGAATCTCGACCTGCTTGGCCAAGATATCGCTCGAACGCTTTGCCACATACAGGTCGCGCACGGGGAAATACAGGCTCACGAGCACCAGGGCAACGACGATGCCGATGAATAGCCCTCGCTGAGGACCGTGGGTAAAGTCGTAGATCGCCTTGACTACCACGTTGTCGTTGGCGTAGTGCATAAAGTCCGAGCCCGAAAAACGGTTCGAGGGCCTGCTCGACCTATCGTGCGTTTGAGCCGACGAGCGCTGAGCATGCGACGAACGTGCCGGGCGCACTGGTCCATCTGTCGAAGTATTCACTTGAGCATTGGGGCGCGAGGTACTTGTCGGGCGCTGCATGGAGCGGTCGGCGCCGGCGTAGGCGGACCCACCGAGCTGCACCGTGCGCGCACGGCGAGGCGACGGCTCACGCGAACCGGCGGAATAGTACCTGTTGTCGTAAATCTGATCCATGTGCGCCTTGTGCGGTTGAGGTTTGTTTGCGCTAAGTATTCTAGTTATAGCACGAGAGCCCGCACCGCCTTCGCCAGCCTTTGCTCGACATAAAAAAGGCGCTGAGCCGTATGGCCCAGCGCCCATAGCGCTTTGCGGCATCCAGCCAAGGCGAGGCGGAACCGAGTCAGCCTCCCCCTCGCCAAATTTGCCCGTTTAGCGAATGTTGTAGAACGCGGCCTTGCCGGCGTAGCGCGCGCTGCCCTCGAGCTCGTCCTCGATGCGGATGAGCTGGTTGTACTTGGCGATACGGTCGCTGCGGCACGGGGCGCCCGACTTGATCTGGCCGGCGTTGACGCCCACGACCAGGTCGGCGATCGTGGAGTCCTCGGTCTCGCCGGAGCGGTGGCTCACGATGCAAGCGTAACCGGCCTCCTTGGCGGTCTCGATGGCCTCGAGCGACTCGGTGAGCGTGCCGATCTGGTTGACCTTAACCAGGATAGCGTTGGCGGCACCCTGCTCGATGCCCTTCTTGAGGCGCTCGGTGTTGGTGACGAACAGGTCGTCGCCCACCAGCTGCACCTTGTTGCCAATGCGACGGGTAAGCTCGACCCAGCCGTCCCAGTCCTCCTCGGCCATGCCGTCCTCGATGGAGATGATGGGATAGGTGTCGACGAGCTTCTCCCAGTAATCGACCATCTGGGCACTCGTGTACTCAACACCCTCGCCCTTGAGCTCGTACATGCCGGTCTCGGCGTTGTAGAACTCGGTCGAGGCCGGGTCCATGGCGTACATGAAGTCGACGCCGGGCTTAAAGCCGGCTTTCTCCACGGCCTTGGTGATGTACTCGAACGGCTCGGCATTGGTCTTGAGGTTGGGCGCAAAGCCGCCCTCGTCGCCCACGCCGCCGCCCAGGCCGGCCTCGTGCAGCACGCCCTTGAGGGTGTGGTAGACCTCGGCGCACCAACGCAGGCCCTCGGCAAAGCTCGGGGCGCCCACCGGCATGATCATAAACTCCTGGAAGTCAACGTTATTGTCGGCATGCACGCCGCCGTTGAGGATGTTCATCATGGGCGTGGGCAGCAGATGGGCGTTGACGCCGCCCAGGTACTGGTACAGTGACAGGCCCGCCGACTCGGCGGCGGCGCGGGCAACGGCCAGCGACACGCCCAAGATGGCGTTGGCACCGAGCTTGGTCTTGTTAGGGGTACCGTCCGCGGCAATCAGCGCGGCATCGATGGCGCGCTGGTCGAAGACATCGAGGCCCACGACGGCGTTGGCGCACTCGTTGTTGACATGCTCGACGGCCTGCGAAACACCCTTGCCCAGGTAGCGACCCTTGTCGCCGTCGCGCAGCTCACATGCCTCAAAGGCGCCGGTCGAAGCACCCGAAGGCACCATTGCGCGGCCAAAGCTGCCGTCCTCGAGCACGACCTCGACCTCGACGGTGGGATTGCCGCGGCTGTCGAGCACCTCGCGACCGTAGACGTCCAAAATATCGCTCATGTTGTCTCCCTCTCACTTGGAAACGTAGTGGATGCAAGCGACTGGCCGACTGTGCACCGTCGGTGCACCTCCGTAAGTTAGCCATGTCGCACTTTTTGCATTATGCCCTAAGTTAGCCGAGGGATACACTTGTTTTTCGAAAAATTTAGATGGAACGATGAGACGTGTCAGCCCGTCGTTCCCGCAGTCTTACTCCTCCGCCTTTGCGGCATCCCACAGGTCGTTGAGGCCGTGGGTCGAAAGCTCGGCAAGATCCACGTGAGCATCGGCCGCCATCTGCTCCATCGCGGCCCAGCGACGGCGAAACTTGGCCGTGCTCGCGCGCAGGGCGCTCTCGGCGTCGATACCCTCCTTGCGCGCGACGTTGACCAGGGCAAAGAGCAGATCGCCAAACTCCATTTCGCGCTCGGGCGAGCCAGGGGCCTCGGCCTCAAACTCGGCACGCTCCTCGGCAACCTCGTCCCACACGTCCTGGACCGTCTCCCACTCAAAGCCCACGGCAGCCGCCTTGCGCGACACCTTCTGAGCCTGCATCAGCGCCGGCAGATGCGTGGGCACACCGTCGAGCAGCCCCTCGGGAGCAGCCTCGCCTGCCGCCACGGCCTTGTCCTTGGCGGCCTTCTCGGCAAGCTTGACCTCGTCCCAAATCTTGAGCACCTCGTCGGAGTTATCGGCATCCGCATCGCCAAACACGTGCGGATGACGGCGGATGAGCTTGGCGTCGATATCGCGTGCCACATCGGCCAGCGTAAACTCACCGGCGTCCGCCGCAATCTGCGTATGCAACACTACCTGCATGAGCACGTCGCCCAGCTCCTCGCGCAGATGCGCCACGTCGTCCGCCTCGATGCAATCGAGCGCCTCGTAGGCTTCCTCGATCATGTTCTTGCCAATGCTGCGGTGCGTCTGTTCGCGGTCCCACGGGCAGCCATCGGGCTGACGCAGACGCCAGATGGTCTGCACCAGATGCTGCAGCTCGGCCGACGCGTCGACCAGCGTGGACAGGTCACGCGAACCCTCGGCATTTTGCTGATCCATGTGCTGCGCCATGGTTACTCCTCCTCCAGGATCACGTGACGGAACGCGCCGCCCTCGTAGATGCCGTAGCTGTGCGTGCCGTCCTTGGGAATGCTCACGCTGCCGGGGTTGAAGAGCCACAGGCCCGGGTGCGCCTCGCTTGCCTCGTTAACCTTGATGTGCGTGTGACCGTAGACGAGCGCGGAGCCCTCGGGCAGCGCGGGCGCGTGGTCGACGCTGTTGTGCATGCCGGCGCCAAAGACATGGCCGTGCGTCAGGAACAGCTCGCGGCCGGTCTCGTCGAACAGCGTGGCGTAGTCGGCCATGACGGGAAAGTCGAGGACCATCTGGTCGACCTCGGCGTCACAGTTGCCGCGCACCGCGATGATACGGTCGGCCAGGGCGTTGAGCAGCGGGATCACGCGCTTGGGGGCGTAATCGCGCGGCAGGTCGTTGCGCGGACCGTGGTAGAGCAGGTCGCCCAGCAGCACGATGCGGTCGGGCTGCTGGGATTCGATGGCGGCGACCAGGCGCTCGGCCCAGTATGCCGAGCCGTGGATGTCGGAGGCGATGAGGTATTTCATGGTGGTCCTTTCGGTGAGGTTGATGGGGTGGGTGTGGCGCGTCGCCGACCGTGTCACTCAAATTGCAGAGCCGCGGCTTGTGCTGCCTGCATCACGCGCTGGAGCGGCACACCGTGCTCGCGGGCAAGGCGGGCGCAGTCCTCGTACTCGGGCGCTGCACGCTCGCTGCCGTCGGGCAGGGCGGCCACCTTGACGAACACCTCGCCCCATGGCGTCGTTACGCGCTCAAAGCGGCGTGGTAGGCAAACGCGCTCCATAACCTGGCGACGAATGCCGTTGGTCGTGGTTTCCAAGAAGATGATCGTCTGCAGGCGCTCGATATCCCCGTAGGTGCAGATTACCTGCAGCTGCCAGCCGGGGCGGCCTTTCTTACAATAGAGGGGCAGCCAGTGCACCTCGCGCGCACCCGCCTCGCGCAGGCGGTCGGCGGCGTAGGCGAGTACCTCAGGCGACGCGTCGTCGATGTCGCATTCCAGCTTGACGATGGTTTCGGGCGCATCGGTCTCGCGGGACAGCGGGGATGTGCTATCGCATGGCATACGGTCCGGCTCCTTTCCGCGCGGGCTCGTTTTGTTCATCCAAACGCTAGCACATCGGACGTGGCACAAGCGTGACTTTCGTCCGTCGCCGCCCTCGCCCCCATCCAAACGTGTACGTCAGCCTCCAAACATGTCATTATTTGTCGATTTTGGAGGCTGACGTACACGTTTTGAGAGCAAGCGAGGCCGCACCACGCGCCGCGCAACCTTTCCAATCGATTTCGATCCCCGGCGTGCCCGGCGTGTTGAGAGCTGCGCCATTACAATGAAGCGGATTCGCTTGACGCAAAGGAGCCGCTATGCCCATGTGCCCGCTGGTCGATTGCCATACCCACACCTCGTTTTCGGACGGGCATGCCTCGTTTGAGGACAACGTCCGTGCCGCTGCTGCGGCCGGCTGCCGCGTCATGGTCTCGACCGATCACCTCACCCTGCCCGCCAGCATGGACGCCAACTGCGAAGTACAGGTTGTCGAGGGTGACCTGACGGCACATCGTCTGGCCTTTGAGGACGCCCGCAAACTCGCCGCGCAGATCGCTCCGGAGCTCACCTTTATCTACGGTTTTGAATGCGATTGGTACGAGGGTTGCGAGCCCTTGGTAGAGCGCTGGTCCCAGGGCGCCGTCGTACGCCTTGGCAGCGTGCATTGGATTGGCAACCCAGGCGATATCATGACCGGTGCCGCGGGTACGGCGAAAACGGAAAACGTCGCTCGCCCCGATACACCCGATTCCCTTTGCGGTTGGATCGACGACGACACCGACCTGCACGTTTGGGAAAACCTGGGCGTGCGCGGCGTGTGGGAGCGCTACGTCGACGACTGGTGCCGCGCCTGCGAAAGTCCACTTAACTTTGATGTGATGGCGCATCCCGACCTGGTCATGCGCTTTTCGAAGGAAGGCTTTGCGCCCGACTTTGACCCCGCACCGTTTTGGCAGCAGATGGCCGAGTGCGCGCACGATACGGGTCGCCGCGTTGAGGTCTCGACCGCCGCACCCCGCAAGGGCCTCGACGACTACTATCCCGCGACTGGGCTGTTGCGTTGCTTCGCCCACGCCGAGGTACCGATTACCTTTGGCTCGGACGCGCACCGCGCCTGCGACATCTGCTGGAACATCCGCGAGGCCCAGGCCCACGCCTACGACTGCGGTTATCGAACCTTCGATATCCCCCACCCCACCGGCGAATGGCAACCCACGCCCCTCGCCTAAC
>CAUEQX010000101.1 GCA_959020035.1 uncultured Collinsella sp.
GCGTTTGCCGTGGTCGGTGTTCTGGCGCTGATTGCCATCGTGCGCGTTTTGCCGGACAGCTGGTTTGGGGAGGATGTGCTCAGGATCTTCCTCATAGGCATGATAGGGCTACTGTTTCTGGTGTTCTTGGTGGGCAGCGGCAGCCGTGGCGCCACGCGCTGGCTTAACATCGCCGGTATTCAGTTCCAGCCTTCCGAGTTTTTAAAGCCATTTGCCATTGCGTATTCGGCCATCATGCTTGATCGCTTCTTTTCGCCCGGTGGCAACATCAACGAATTTCTTCGCAAGATGGGCATCTACCTGGGCATTTCGCTCTTTCTGATCTTTATCCAGCCCGATTTCGGTACTGTCCTGATCATCCTGTTGACCCTCATGTGCATGGCGTTGTTTGCGGGTCTCGACCCCAGATTTATCATCGGCGTGCTAATCTTCGGCATTCTCGTGATCGTGATTGCGCTTGTCGCAGAGCCGTACCGTATGGTGCGTATTCAGGTTGCCTTGAACCCTTGGGCCGACGAGTATGGTGACGGCTATCAGGCCACGCTTGCCATTATGGCCTTTGCCTCGGGCGGTCTGTTCGGCCGTGGCATCGGCAACTCAACCATGAAGTACTCGTATCTGCCCGAGGCGCACAATGACTACATCCTGGCCATCATTGGCGAGGAAGTCGGTTTTGTCGGAACCGTGCTGTTCTTCTTGGTGTTTGCGATGCTGATCTACTCGGCGTTTCGCATTGCCGAGCAGGCGACCGATCGCCGGGGCGCGCTTATGGCGTCTGGCTCCGCGGTCATTCTCGCAGTGCAGTTTTTGATTAACGCGCTGGGCATCCTCAACGTGTTTCCCATGACGGGCAAACCGTTGCCGTTTATTAGCTACGGCGGTTCGTCGATTATTGTGTCGCTCATGCTTGCCGGGTTGATCCTGCGCGTTTCGTACGAGAGCGCCCGCCGCGATGAGTATGACCGCCGCCGTGAGAGCTTTGCCGTTATGGATGAGAGTACCGCCGGCGTGCCCCACGTGCGCGGCGAGCGATCTTCGCGTAACGGTTTTACCGTCCTGGATGGCTCTGCGACCGACCCCGCAGCCCGCCCGCGTCAGCGAACGGCGCCGCAAGGTCGTCCTCAGCGCCCCACTCCTCGCAATGCGGGCGGCGGATATAATCGAATCGATTTGAACTCAGACCCGTCGGCGCGTCTGCGTACCGACGGCCAGGGACCGCGTGTACGAAGGGACTACCATGACCGATAAAATGACCGTTGCTATTGCAGCCGGCGGCACGGCAGGGCACATCAACCCCGCGCTCGCCTTGGCCGAAGAGCTGCGTGACCGTGGCCACCACGTTGTGTTCGTGGGCCAGTCGCGCAAGCTCGAGGGTCGTCTGGTCCCCGAGGCTGGGTTTGATTTTGTGCCCATTACGGTCACGGGCTTCGACCGCTCCCGTCCTTGGACGGCGCTGACCTCGCTATGGCGTGTCAACAAAGCCAAGCGTGCGCTCGCCAGTCATTTCTCAAAGGTCGGCAAGCCCGATGCCGCCATTGGTTTTGGTGCCTATGTCGAGGTTCCGCTGCTGGGGTGGTGCAAGGGCGCGGGCGTTCCGTATCTGCTGCATGAGCAGAACTCTGTTCCGGGCCTGGCCAACAAGATGATGAACTCCCACGCCGCCCGCGTGTGCATCTCGGTGCCGGCAGCGCGTTCGGTCTTTGAGCGCGAAGGTGACCCTGATCACGTGCTCATGACCGGCAACCCCGTACGTCGCTCGGTAATCGAGGGCGATCGCGCTCGCGGCCGCAAGGCACTTGGCGTTCCCGAGGACGCTACGCTGCTACTCGTCTTTGGCGGTTCACTTGGCGCCCAGCACCTCAACGAGCGCGTGGTTTCGCTCAAAAACGAGCTGCTTTCGCGCAAGAACCTCTATGTGTTGCATTCGACGGGTGCCGACGGCTTTGAGGAGACCGAGCGCGCTTTGGCGCTGACGCCCGAGGAGGCGAAGCGTTACCGCGTCCAGTCTTACATCGACAACATGGGCGATATGCTGGCTGCTGCCGATTTGGTGCTCTCGCGTTCGGGCGCATCGAGCGTGGCCGAGATCGCTGCGCTCGCCGTGCCTTCGGTGCTCGTGCCGTATCCGCATGCGACGGCCGACCACCAAACCACCAATGCCCGTTATCTGGTCGACGCCGGGGCCGGCGTGCTCTGCGCCGATGCCGATATCGACGGTTTTGCCTTTGCCGATGAACTGCTGCACCTGGTCGATGACGCGGCGGCGCGCGACGCCATGCGTCAGGCGGCGCGTGGTCTGGCTCAGGATAGGGCCGCCGCTCTTCTGGCGGATGCGGTAGAGGGTTTGCGTTAGTTAGACGGGATATCGTCGGTCGCCCTCGCGCTGATGCGGTAGGTGCGGTACAGTTAACGGGTTACAGGCAGTGTTTACGCAAGGAGTACACGAGCACATGGCTGATTCCCAGACTGCAACCTCCGCGCCCGAGTTTAAGAGCGCCCACTTTATCGGTATCGGCGGCGCCGGCATGAGCGGCATCGCCCTCGTTCTGCACGAGCGCGGTTATGCCGTTACCGGCTCCGACCTTAAGACGTCACGTTATATCCGCCAGCTTACCCGCGCTGGTGTGAAGGTGCATGTGGGCCATGAGGCCGCCACGATCGACGAGGTCAAGCCCGACGTGGTTGTTGTCTCCACCGCTATTCCGGAGTCTAACCCTGAACTCGTGCGCGCTCGCGAGCTTGGTATTCCCGTGTGGCCCCGTGCCAAGATGCTCTCTGCTTTGGGCCACGGCTACACCACCGTCGCTGTTGCCGGCACGCATGGCAAGACCACCACGTCTTCGATGTGCGCCACCATGCTCGACCGCATGGGTCTGGATCCGAGCTTCCTGATCGGTGGCATCGTCGAGGGCTATGACACGAACGGCAAGAACGGCTCGGGCGACTACTTTGTCGCCGAGGCCGACGAGTCCGACAGCTCCTTCCTGTTCCTGGACCCCAACGTGGTCATTGTGACCAACGTCGAGGCCGACCACCTCGATCACTACTCGGGTATCGAGGAGATCGAGGCGACTTTCGCCAAATTCATGAGCCTGGTGGGCGAGGACGGCACCGTCATCGTCTGCGGTGAGGACCCGCATCTGGTCGAGCTCGCCAAGTCGACGGGCCGTCACGTGCTTTCCTACGGCTTTGCCGAGAGCAACGACATCGTCTGCATGCACCCGGATGTCAAGGGCATCCAGAGCGACTTTATCGTTCGCTTTGAGGACGGCACTGAGCACGCTGTGGAGATCAAGAGCAATCCCGGTCGCCACAACATGCTCAACGCCACGGCGGTGCTCACCGTCGCCCATGTCCTGGGCCTTGACATCGACGCCGCCGCCAAGGCGCTCTCGAGCTTTGAGGGCGTCCGCCGTCGCTTTACCCACGTGGGCGATATCGATGGCATCACCGTGGTCGATGATTACGGCCATCACCCCACCGAGATCAAGGCGACGCTTGCTGCCGCTTCGTCGCTGGGCTACAAGCACGTCGACGTCGTGTTCCAGCCGCATCGCTATTCGCGCCTGCAGGCCCTGTGCGACGACTTTGCCGATGCATTTGCCAATGCCGATAAACTGCTGCTGATTGATGTGTTCTCGGCTGGCGAGATGCCCATTCCGGGTGTCACCTCTAAGATGCTCGCCGATACCGTGCGCGCCAAGCATCCTGGCAAGGAGGTCGTGTACTGCTCCAGCCGTCTTGAGCTCAATCAGGAGCTCGAGCAGATGGTGGGCGAGGGCGACCTGCTGCTCACAATGGGTGCCGGTGACGTTACGACCGTCGGTCCCGAGTTTATCGAGTATCTGACTGCCAAGAAAGACGCTTAAGTCTAATGGGGCTGTTTAACGCCGTCATGGCGCTCTCGGGCATGATCGACACGGATGTGATCGAGGACGAGCGCCTTGCGCGTCATACGAGCTATCGTATCGGCGGCAAGGCCGACCTCTTTGTGACGTGCCATAGCTATCATGCCCTCCGCCGCGCCGTGGCGGTGCTCGATCGCGAGCAGGTGCCGTGGGTCATCATCGGCAAGGGCTCCAATCTGCTGGTTGCCGATGGCGGTTATCGCGGCGCCGTCATTTCGCTCGGACGTGAGTTTCAGCGCACGGTTGTTGCCGATGACGGTTGTACGCTGACGGTCGGTGCGGGCGTGATGTTTGCGCGCCTGGTCAACGATGCCCTGTCGCGTAGCCTCTCGGGCCTTGAGTTTGCCGTTGGCATCCCTGGTTCGGTTGGCGGTGCGATATCTATGAATGCCGGCACACGGACCGAGTGGATTGGCTCGCTGGTTGAGGATGTCGTAACGTTTGACCCGGCATCCGGTATCAAACATTATGCGGGGTCCGAGATCACTTGGGGCTACCGCGAATGTAGCCTTCCCCGCAATGAGATCATCCTCGAGTGCGTGCTCAAGCTTAAACCGGCGCCCAAGGCCGACATTCGCGAGCGCATGGAGCGGTACCTGACGAGGCGCAAGCGTACACAGCCCATGGGTCGCGCATCCTGCGGGTCGGTCTTTCGCAACCCGCCCGATGCGAGCGTGGGCAAGCTTATCGAGGATTGTGGATTAAAGGGTTTTTCGATTGGCGGCGCGGAAGTTTCGCCCGTTCACGCTAATTTTATCGTTAATAACGGAACTGCCTCGGCCGATGACGTTGCCGCGGTTATCAGACATGTGCACGGAAAGGTGAGGGAGGCGTATGGCATCGAGCTCAGACCGGAAGTTAAATTCCTCGGCTTCTAGAGCATCGAAACCCACCTTCCGCCGCGCCGGAGGGCGTTCCGGCGCGCCTGCCAAACCTCAACGCAATATCGTCGCGCACTCTAAGCCTGTCGGGCATGCTCGACAGGCCAGTCGTCCGGTTGTCGGCTCGCAGCTCGGTAATCGTCCGGCCGCAAAAAAGTCCTCGCGTCCCTCGGTGACGTCAAAGCCTGTTATGGGCGCCAAGCCTGCCCGTCCTATGGCAACTCCTAAGCCCTCGACGGGAACTAAGGCGGCGCGTCCGGGTCGCACGCTGGGCGCATCGAAACCGCGCTCGCTGACATCGGTGCCGGCTACCGCCAAGAAGCCTTCGGGTAAAAAAGGCGTCAACCCGTTGTCTTTACTTAGGGCGATGGCAAATAAAACATCAGACGCCGCTTCTGTCGTTACAGGCAAAGGCAAAATCGTGGGCGGCGTTTTGGCCGTCTTGGCCGTGCTCGTCGTCGTTGCTATCGTGGTGATTAATTCTGGATTGTTTACCGCCACTGATATTCAGATTCAAGGCAGCGAGCATGTGACGAAGCACGATGCTATCCAGCTGATCGATTTGCCCGAGGGAACGTCGCTTTTTAACGTCGATCCCGACCAGATTACCGAGGACCTCAAGCAGAACCCGTGGGTCTCGGGCGTGGATGTCCAGCGTCAGTTCCCACATACGCTCATCATTACGCCGATGGAGCGCAAGGTCATTGCAATTGCCTATATCAGCTCCGATGACCTTGCCTGGGCCATCGGGGATGATGACACCTGGATCGCCCCGCTGTCGACGTCGGTCGAAGTGGATGACCAGGGCAACGTCATCACGACGGGGCAGGGCTCAAATACCCTGACCGGCATTGATGCCGCGCTGGCGCTCGCTAAGCACTATGGCGCGGTGTTGTTGACTGATGTCTCGGCGGATGTCGCTCCGGTTTCCGGCCAGGCAGTGAGCTCCAAGGCCGTTAAGGCTGGCTTGGATTATGTGCGTGGTTTTTCGAGCGAGTTCTTGGGACAAGTCAAGGATATTTCCACGCCTTCGGTCGAAGCCATCTCGGCAAACCTCAATAACGGCATTGAGGTGTCGCTGGGCGATTCGAACGATATCGTCAAGAAGGAGCGCGTAGTCACCAAGCTGCTTTCGCAGGTAGAGGGCGTAACGTATATCAATGTGCGCTCTCCGGGTAACTATACATTTAGGAACGCTCCGACCTCGTAGCGCTGGTTGATGCTTTGTTGAGGGGCCATACCACGCCGTTTATCTGGTTTGTTTGGTTTTCACGGTCAATTATTTGACTGATACGTTCATAATGTGCAAACATAATACGGTTTACCTTTGCATTTACTTTCAACCTGAAGGTTAATGTGCGCAGGGGTCGACCCGTGCTATGGCTATAACCTTTGTTCGGAGGACCGACATGCACGAGACAGAGATCAACAACTACCTTGCCGTCATTAAGGTGGTCGGCGTCGGCGGCGGCGGTACCAACGCGGTCAATCGAATGATCGAAGAGGGCATCCGCGGCGTCGAGTTTGTTGCCATCAACACCGATGCTCAGGCACTCGCGATCTCTGATGCCGATATCAAGGTGCACATCGGCACCGACCTTACCCGCGGCCTGGGCGCCGGCGCCAACCCCGAGGTTGGCCGCAAGGCTGCCGATGAGTCCCGCGACGACATTGCCGAGGCGCTCGCTGGCGCCGACATGGTGTTCATCACCTGCGGCGAGGGCGGTGGCACCGGTACCGGCGCTGCTCCCATCGTTGCCGATATCGCGATGAACGAGGTCGGTGCGCTGACCGTCGCCGTCGTGACCAAGCCCTTCACCTTCGAGGGCCGCAAGCGCAAGAAGAGCGCCGAGGAGGGCATTAAGACCCTCTCCGATTGCGTTGACACCATGATTGTCATCCCTAACGATAAGCT
>CAUEQX010000102.1 GCA_959020035.1 uncultured Collinsella sp.
TTGCAAGTTTTTCTCACGTAGCGACAAGAACCTGCATATCCGTCCGTGGCCATTTGCAGTCGGATTCCGGCGAGGCTATGACAAGGAACTTGTCACATGGCCGACACGGAGCCATGGCATGCGCGGAATCTTGGGGGCAGGACTTCTCCCAGCAGCCTATAAGACGAAAACACATACACATAGATAGAGAGAGGCCCAGCAAGACACGGCACCAAGGCCGCAGCCACAAACTTGAGTAGCCGATAGTCTAAAAATCACATACGCCCAAAACACGAACGATCGATCTGTTATCCTGGCGCCAACATAGTCTTTCGAAAGGTTTGGCCGGGATGACTACGCAGCAGCAGATTGATATTGAATTCGACTCGCTTGCACGCGAGAACGATTCACCCAAGCTCATCGCCAACTCAAAGGCGACAGGCGGAACACTACTATCCGTTATCAAGGAGCAGCTCTCAACCTGCGGCTCTTTTGACTTTTGCGTAGCGTTTGTTGCAGACGGCGGCCTTCAAATCCTGGTCGAGACGTTCCAGGAGCTCAAGCAGCGTGGCATTAAGGGCAGGCTGCTCACGTCCACCTATCTCAACTTCAACTCACCCGATGCCTTTCGCAAGCTCCTGGAATACGACAACATGGAAGTTCGCGTATTCCAGGGTAATCTGCATGCCAAGGGATACATTTTTGATAAGGGCGAAACCAGCACGGTCATCGTCGGCAGCTCGAACATGACGCAGACCGCCCTCACCTGTAATAAAGAATGGAACGTGCTGTACCAGACTGTCGAGAACAGCCGCCTACTCAGCGAACTGAGGGGCGAGTTCAATTCGTTGTGGAACGACACCTCAACCGTTTTGCTTTCCCAAGACTGGATTGAGAACTATGCCGCATATCGATCGGCACATCCGTCAAAGCCCAAATCGAAACCGACGTTCCAGGCAACTGTTAGCCCAACCACGAACGACCTCGAAGAAATCAAGCCCAATAAAATGCAGCAGCGCGCCCTTGAGGCGCTCGGCGTAATCCACCGCAAAGGCGAGACCCGTGCATTGCTGGTCTCGGCAACCGGCACTGGCAAGACCTTCCTTTCGGCGTTCGACGTGCTCGCAACTAAACCCCGGCGCATCCTCTTTCTTGCGCACCGCCGACGCATTATAGACGCCTCCCGTGTAAGCTACGAACGGCTCTTAGGTAGTACCTATACGTTCGACACCTATCAAACTGGCAAGAATATAAGCAATGCCACCTGCGTGTTTGCCATGTGTTCTTCGGTCGCCAAACATCTGAGCGGTTTCCGTCCCGATGAGTTCGACTACATCGTCATCGACGAGGCCCACCGCACGGGATCTCAGAGCTACCAATCCATCATGTCGTACTTTACGCCTCGGTTTTATCTGGGCATGACCGCTACACCTAATCGCACCGACGGCTACGACGTCTTTGCCCTTTTCAATCACGTCATCGCGTTCCAGATCACGCTGCAGGACGCTTTGGCCGAAGAGATGCTAGCCCCCTTCCATTATTTTGGCATTCACGATCTGGAGATTGACGATGAGACGGTCGAAGATACCGCTCTGTTCGGGCGTTTGACGTCCGATGAACGCGTGCGTCACATCACCGAGAAGATCGAAGAATATAGCGTCGCCAAAAGCAACCGCAGGGGCTTAATTTTCTGCAATCGAAACGCCGAGGCCGAAGAACTGTCGCGCAAATTCAACGTTCTCGGATATCGAACGGCTGCGATTAGCGGTCAAGATTCCGATGAAGTCCGCGATGCCGCGATCAGCCAACTTGAAGCCGGCGAGCTCGAGTACATTTTCTCGGTCGATATTATGAACGAGGGCGTCGACATCCCCTCGCTCAATCAGATCATCATGCTTCGACGCACCGGCTCCGCAATCATCTTTGTTCAGCAGCTCGGACGAGGTTTGCGCCTGAATGATGGCAAGGAATACGCACTGGTACTAGACTTTATTGGCAATTACCAGAGCAACTTCTTGGTGCCCATCGCGCTTTCGGGTGACAAGACGTACAACAAAGACCGTCTGCGTCGTCTCGTCCAAGAGAGCGATTCGGCGATCCCCGGATGCTCAACGGTAAGCTTCGATCGTATTTCCGAAGCTCGCATCTATAAGGCCATCGACGGCGGCGACTTTACCTCCGTCAGATTTTTGAAGAACGAATATCTCGACTTGCGTCAGAAACTCGGCAAGATTCCATCGCTGCTCGAATTTGATCGTAATGGCTCCATCGATCCGCTGCTTATCTTCAAGAACAGCGGTCTGGGGTCCTACCACGCATTTCTTTCCAAATACGAGCCGGGCTACACAGTCCATTTTTCCTCTGATCAAACCAAGATTCTCAAATTTATTTCTCAAAAGCTCGCCGCGGGCAAGCGATCTGAAGACCTCTATTTGCTTCAAACGCTCGTCGAAGCCGGACACGAGGGCTACCAGCATATGCGCGAGGCTGCGCTTAGGAACTACCGCGCACAGCTTAAGGACAGCGCCGTTAGGTCGGCAATCGCAGTCCTTAAGGGCGACTTTGCCACTCCTAAGGATTTCGTTTCCCTGCTTATTGACGATGGAGCCGGACCTCGTCTGACCGAAGCGTTTGCAACCGCCCTGCGCAACGCAGAGTTCAAGCGTCAGATTCTCGAGGTGCTGGATTTTGGTATTGCGCGCAACCGACTCGACTATGCCGAGACGTACGAAAACACAAATTTCGTTCTCAACGCCAAGTACACGTACGAAGAGGTTTGCCGCTTGATGAACTGGGAAAAGAACATCAACGGCCAAAATCTTGGCGGCTACTTCTACGACGAGAAGACCAATACATTCCCCGTATTTATTAACTATGACAAGGCACCCGACATTAGCGAGTCCATTCAGTATGAAGACCGCTTTGTTTCGCCGAGTAAGCTAGTTGCAATCTCTAAGAACAACCGCACGCTCAACTCCCCCGAGATTCAGCGACTGCAGACATGGCCAGGAAACGGCCTGAAGACGTATTTGTTTATGCGTAAGAACAAGGACGATAAGGGCGGTAGGGAGTTCTATTTCTTAGGCGAAATGCATCCGGCCGGCGAGTTCGAAGCTATTAAAACTAAGAGCGGCGACAACGCCGTCGAAATTGAATATGAGCTCAATGCGCCCGTGCGTCAGGACATTTACGAGTTTATGCTCAGCGATCTGAGTGAGACAGAGTAACAAAAAGGAGTGGGTCGCCCATGTGGCGCCCGCTCCTTTTTGCTTACTTAAGCCCGAGTTTCTTTTCGAGTTCCCTAACGACTTTAACGTCCGCCGGAAGCCAATCGACATCCCACAGGTTATTGGTATCGAGCCACTTCATGTCCTCGTGAGCGTGCTCTTTGAACTCCCCCGAAAGGATATTAGCCAGGTAGCACTGCATCGACAGGTGGAACGTCTCGTAATCGTGCTCAACCGTGCACAGGTAGTCGAGGTTACCGATCGTGACCTCGAGCTCTTCTTGAATCTCGCGCACGATTGCCTGCTCGCCGGTCTCGCCCGGCTCGAGCTTGCCGCCCGGAAACTCCCAGCCGTCTTTAAACTCGCCATAGCCGCGCTGGCAACTCAGGATTTTTCCATCCTTCTGAATAATCGCTGCTGCAACATTGATTGATTTCATAACTAGTCATCACCTCTCCAGTTGAGCCCAACCAGTATAGGTGATCGACCGCCCGCCATGTCCCAGTCGCCTGAAAACCGCCCACTCGACCAACCCTTGACGCCGTTTTGCACAGGCACCCCATCCTCCGCTATCGAGGTCTAATACTTTTCCCACCGCCGCGCAAAAACTCATCCAACATTAATCTTGGCTCAAGAATCGCTTAATCTATAACCTGCACTATAGAGTTCGACCAAGGGCGGGGCGGCGCCGCGCAACGCAGGCCGCCGAACGCAACGTTCGCGCCCGGGCAAATCGCCCAGCGTCGCGCCCATCGAACGAAAGGACAGGTCATGGACGACCTCGAAAAAGTTGAAACCATCCGCACCAAGTGCAACGTGAGCTACACCGATGCCAAGGCGACGCTCGACGCTGCCGACGGCAACGTTTTGGACGCCATCATTTGGCTCGAGTCGCAGGGCAAGACCCAGACCACGTCGGCGCACGCCGCCACCGAGTCCGCGCCAGCCGATGAGCCCTCGGCCGAGATGGTCGCCGCGCAGGCAGCCTACGAAAAGTCGAGCGAAAAGACCGACTTCTCCAAGAAGATGGACAGCGTGTGGGAGTACCTCAAAAAGCTCTTCCGCCTGAGCCTGGACACCAAGTTTATCGCCACGCGCCGCGACGCGATCATCCTCAACATTCCCATCCTGATCCCCATCGTCGCGCTGTTTGCCTGGGGCGCCACGATATGGCTGATGCTGATTGGCCTGTTCTTTGGCATGCGTTACCGCATCGATAGCGACGGCGACGTACCCGGCAGCATCAACAACCTTATGAATCACGCTGCCGATGCCGCGGACGACATCAAGCAAAATCTGAACGACGACAAGTAATCACAGACGGGGGCACGCATGGCACGGATCCTGATCGTAGAGGACGAGGAGAAAATCGCCCGCTTTGTGACGCTCGAGCTGGAGCACGAGGGCTACCAGGTGGAACATGCCGCCGACGGCCGCACCGCCGTGGACCTGGCACTGGAGCGCGACTACGATTTGATTCTGCTCGACGTGCTGTTGCCGCAGCTCAACGGCATGGAGGTGCTGCGGCGCGTACGCAAGCACAAGGATGTGCCGGTGATCATGGTCACCGCGCGCGACGCCGTGATGGACAAGGTGGCCGGGCTCGATGCCGGCGCCGACGATTACCTGACCAAGCCGTTTGCGATCGAGGAGCTGTTCGCACGGATCCGCGTGGCGCTGAAGCGCTCGGAGGCCGTGCGGGCGGCTTCGGGCGTTGGTGGCGTTGAGGCGGGCATGGCGGGCGGCGCGGACGTTGGCGCCGTCGCGATGCCCCCGGTCAGCGGCTCGACCCAGGCATCCGCCTCGCCCTCCCCCGCCGCACTCACCGTGGGATCGGTTGTGCTCGATCCCGACCGCCGCGAAGTCACGGTCGGAGGCTCACCCATCGTGCTCACGGCCCGCGAGTTCGACGTCCTCGCCCTGCTTATGGCGCATGCCGAGACCGTGCTCACGCGCGAGCGCATCGCGCACGAAGCGCTGGGCTACGAATACGTGGGCGACACCAACAACGTCGACGTACACATCGCGCACCTGCGTGCCAAGATCGAGGACGCCGGCAGCGCCCGCATCATCCAGACCGTGCGCGGGGTGGGCTATGTCTGCCGCGCGTAACGCCGAGGCCAAACGCGTCACCTCCATCGCCCGCGCCATCAACTGGAGCTATATTTGGCGCCGCTTGATGAGCTACGTCTGGCTCGATCTGTTGCTGTTGGTTATTGCGGCGGCGATCCTCGTCTATGGATACAACCAGACACTGCCCGACAGCGCGTTTACCGCAGGATGGATCCCCGGCGTCACCGTTCGCGGCATGTCGCTGAAGCCCGCGCGCGGCTGGGACCTGACAACGCTCACCTATACCGTCGAGCTTGCGCGTACCACCAAGACCTTCCCCCTCGCGCAGGACCTCATCGCACTTTGGCCCCTCTATATCGTTGTTGTAGGTTGGCAGGTCATCAGCATGCTCGATATGCTCGGCGGCGCCCGCCGCGTGCGCCGCACCATGGCGCCGCTCAACGATCTGGCCCTGCGCGTGGACGAACTCGGCCGCATGCAACTCGCCGGCGGCAAAATGGAAACACTGGAGCAGGCCATCGAGCGCGCAAGCGTCGACTCGCCGAGCGTCACCACCGGCGACGCCGACCTGGCAAGCATCGAGGTCGCACTCAACCGCCTGCTGCGCCAGATGCAAGAGGCCAAGCTGCAGCAGATGCGCTTTGTCAACGACGCGAGCCACGAGCTGCGCACGCCCATCGCGGTGATTCAGGGCTACGTGAACATGCTCGACCGCTGGGGTAAGGACGACCCGGACGTGCTGGCGGAGTCCATCGCGTCCCTTAAAGCCGAAAGCGAGCACATGCAAGAGCTTGTGGAGCAGCTGCTGTTTTTGGCGCGCGGCGATGCCGGGCGCACGGTCCTGCGGCGCGCGCATACCAACTTGGCTGCACTGGTCAGCGAGGTATGCGAAGAATCGCAGATGATCGATACCGAGCACACGTATCGGCTGGCTTCTGACGCTGCGCTTGCCAGCGACCCGCGCTGCGACGCGCCCGTCGACGTGGCGCTCGTGAAGCAGGCTCTGCGCGTGATCGTGCAAAACGCCGCCAAGTACTCGGATGCGGGAACGACCGTCACATTTGGCATAACGCCGGATGCGGGCGCGGGCACGATCGACATAAGTGTTGAGGACGAGGGCATCGGCATGAACCAGGAATCCGCAGCTCACGCGTTTGAACGGTTCTACCGCGCCGACAATGCACGCGATGCCGGCGCACAGGGCTCGGGTCTGGGGCTTGCCATTGCCAAGTGGATCGTCGATAGCCATGGCGGCGTCATTGGCGTGACCTCAGTCGAGGGCGTCGGCAGCCGCTTTACGATTCGCCTGCCGCGCTAGGAAGCCCCTCGGCATAATCAGAACCACCCTTAAAAAGGGTGGTTTGCTCTTAGGGTATAACCCACGGGCC
>CAUEQX010000103.1 GCA_959020035.1 uncultured Collinsella sp.
ACCACAGCACGCGACGCACCGTGGGCTCGGGCGTTGTCGCGCACGGCGAGCACCAGCGCCTGCCACAGCCACTCCTCGGAACGGAACTCGGGCAGTTCGTGATCCTCCAGGGCATCGAGCATCACGCCGCGCTGAATCTCCTGAACCAGCAGGCTCTCCTCAAAGCACGGCGCCTGGGCCACCACGCGACCGCAGTCGTCGAGCACAAACGAACCGCCGGTATACACCGACTCGTCATAGGCACCGACCGGCGCCATGCAGGCAAACCACACGCTGCGCTTGGATGCGATCTTGCGGTAGGCGCCGCTGCGAACGGCAGCAATGGCGGCAGTCTCGCGGTCGGTCATGTCAAACGCGTTGAATTGGAAATACGCAATGAGGTCAACACCGGTCGGCAGCATCTCGAGTTCGCGGTCCAAGTCAAAAATCACGGCGATGCGCACGCCGTCCACGTCGAACACCGGCGGCGCCCAACGTGTGTCGTTGTTCTCGCCACGCTGCAGGGCAATGCTCGAACGCGCCGGCACCACATGACCGTCCTTGAGCATCATGTAGTCGAGCAGCGGCTGGCCCTCAAACGAAACCGCCGCGGGCACGATGCAGATCATGTCAAGCTCCTGGATACGCTCGGCGACACCAGTCAAACCGGCAAGCACGTCGTGCTCAAAGTCGGCAGCGCCCACCAGGCCACCGGGCATGGCGCCCATAAAGAGCGGAGCCGGAACGCACAGCACGCGCGCCCCGCGCTCGTGGGCCAGACGAGCCTGGTCCTCGATGCGGCCGCAAATGCCCTCAATATCACCCAGGCGCATATCGATCTGTGCAAGCGCGAGCTTCATGGCCCAGCCCTTTCCGTCGTAAACCATCGAAATCGTAGTAAAAGCGCCGGCCGCATAATGCAGCCGGCGCTTGCATGTGCATATGCTAGCTATGATACCCCGAGCGGGGGCGCGCTCCTAGAATGTCGCGGACCACAGCCCGTGCAGGTTGCAGTAAGCATAGACGGTACCGGCCTTGGAGCCGCCCGCGAAAAACGTCGCGGGTTTCATGCCGGGCTCAAGGTAATGAACCTCTAAGCGGCCCTCGGCCTCAAGCGCAATCCACTCAATGTAGTGTTCGGGCAGGCTGGGGTGCTCGACCGAGCCAACGCGTGCACGAATCACGTGACCGTCGCGCTCGGTCTCGACAACAGGCACGTGCTTCTCGTGCGCCGCGTCCTCAGTGTTTGCGGTCAGTTCCGTGCAACCGGCAGGGGTCGCAACGTCGTCGCCAAGGGCAGCGATGAGCTTACCGTCGGGGTCCTTAAAGAATTTCGCCATGATGTTCTCCTTTGCTGATGTGCCAATGTTCTTGATGGTTCTTATGCCCAAAGGCAGACAAACCATCCACGGCATTGCAAATGAACACATAACGGATCAGGCAAGCGGTCGGGCCAAAATGCGTCGACCGTCCTGCCCACTCCAGCAGTCCCACCCCGCGCGCGGCTAGCGCCCGTCGCCGCCGAGAAGCGCCAGAACATCCTCGCGCGTGAACAGTGCCGACGAGATGCCGTCGCCGCCAAGTACGCTGTTGACCAGGTCGCGCTTGGACTCCTGCATCTGCATAATGCGTTCCTCGATCGTGTCCTTGGCGATGAGCTTGTACACGGTCACGGTATGCTGCTGGCCAATACGGTGTGCACGATCAGTTGCTTGGTCCTGCGCCGCCACGTTCCACCACGGGTCGTAGTGGATGACCACGTCGGCAGCCGTCAAGTTAAGGCCCACGCCGCCCGCCTTGAGCGAAATCAAAAAGACCGGAACCTCGCCCGCTTGGAACTGCGCGACCATCTTGGCGCGGCTCTCCTTAGACGAAGCGCCCGTGAGCTTAAGGAAGGCGATGTCCTCCTTGGCCAGGCGCTTACCGATAATATCGAGCATACCCGTAAACTGGCTGAACAACAGGATGCGATGTCCGCCGTCGAGTGCGCCGTGCACGAGCTCCATGCACGTATCGAGTTTGGCGCTCCCCGCCTTGTAATCCTCGTAGTGCAGACGCGGGTCGCAGCAGATCTGGCGCAGCTTGGTGAGCTCGGCGAGCACCTTGAGCTTGTCCTTCTTAAACTCGGATGCCTCGCGATGCTGCACCTGTTGGGCGATGCGGTCCTGGTTGGCCAGGTAGAGTTTGCGCTGCTCGCCGGTGAGCTGCGCCATGACCGTATCCTCGATCTTCTCGGGCAGGTCGGCCACCACGTCTTCCTTGACACGGCGCAACACAAACGGCGACACGAGCGCTTGCAGGCGAGCGGCACTGTCGCCCTCGGCATGCTCGACCGGGCTTTCGAAGCGCTTGGCAAACGACTCGCGCGTGCCGAGCAGGCCCGGCATTAAAAAGTCGAAGATGCTCCAGAGCTCGGATAGGCGGTTTTCGATGGGCGTGCCCGTCAGGGCAAAGCGCACGCCGGCAGGCAGGCGCTTTGCGGCGCGCGCCACCTGGGTGAGCGGGTTTTTAATGTACTGGGCCTCATCGAGCACCACGCGGGCAAAGTCCCGCTCGGCATACTCGTCGATATCGCGGCGCATGAGGTCATACGACGTCACGACCACGTTATGCTCGACCACGCCGGCGATTTGCACGCGACGCTGCGCCTTGGCGCCCACGATGGCGCACACATCTAGCGACGGGGCAAAGCGCTCCAGCTCGGCGGTCCAGTTGTACACAAGCGACGCAGGGCACACCACAAGCGTGGGCTTAGTGTCCCCCGCTTCCACGCGCGCCAGAATGTGCGCGATCATCTGGAGCGTTTTGCCCAGGCCCATGTCGTCGGCCAAGATGCCGCCAAGGCTCAGGTGTTCGAGCGAGCCGAGCCACTGGTATCCGTCGACCTGGTAGCCGCGCAGTGTGGCCTTGAGCGAGACCGGCACCGTAAAGTCCATCTTGCCGAGCGTATCCAAGCGCTCGACGGTGCGGCGGAACGCGGCGTCACGATCGGCCTCGAGCGCGGGCGTGCGCGCGAGCATGCTATCGACGAACAGGGTACTCGACGAGGGAAGCGACACGCCGTCGAGCAGGTCGACAGCATCGACCCCCAGATCCTCGGCAAGGCCAAACGCGGCGCGCGCCCCCTCGTCCAGGCGAATGATGTCGCCCGACGTGAGACGCGCAAACGTCTGGTGACGCTTGTAGGAGTCCAGATAGATGGCAAGGTCTGCCGCCGAAAGCCCGCTCGCGCTCAGTTCGACGTCGAGCAGGTTACTCTTGACGGTCGCACGCACCGAAAGCTTGGGCGCGGGGCGGACCGAAATCTGGCGCAGACGGTCGCTGAGCATGACCTCACCAAGCTTGGACAGGACGGATAGGCCCTCGGTCAGCAGGCAGAACAAGCTCTCGTCATCGCGCTCCTCAAACGCCAGACCGCCCTCGTAGAAATCGAAGTACAGGGCCGCCGTGTCCATAACGCGAAACTCCGCCACCTCGTCGCGGGGCGGCACGCCCGGGCGCCGCTCTTCGAAGGGGCTGCCCGGAGCGCCCAGACTAAAGAGGTCTGCCGACCAGTCGCCGTAGGTAACCGTAATTTTGCAGGTCACAAGCCCATCGTCGACGCCGATCGCCATAGCAAAGCTCGGCTCGGGCGCCACGTTATCGAGCGCGGCGGGCGCGGTAAGGTCGGTGTAGTCGCGCAAAATGGGCAGCGCCATACGACAGAACTCCCCCACCTGGTCGACAGCGATATGGATCGGCGTGCGACAGGGCAGTAAGCGCGATAGGAACGGCGCCGCATGCTGGGCAAACGCTACATCGGCGCGGCGCGCACGGCGGGTGTCGACCAGATAGGCAACGTCGCCCGAAGCAAAGCAGTATGCATCGGCCGGCAGGCGTAGATCGTAGCTACCACCAGCCGCCGGCGCAATTTTGGCGGCAAGGAGCGGTGGGCGCTTAGACAGCGCCTCGTCCTCCCCTTCCGGAGGCATCTCAACCGCCACGTCATAGGTGCGATGCGTCGTCGTCCCCCGCGACCAAGCGGGCTCAAAGGAGATGGTCTGGCCGCGCAGCAGGTCCAGCACATATACGATGCTATGCTCGGACAGCGGCAACTGACGCTCGGCGACAAAACCGCTGCGGGCAAAGTCGTACGACGCCGAACGCGAGCTTGTGATGTCATCGAGATAGGCAACTGTCGTCACAACAAGGTTGAGCAGCTTTGTCGACACGTCCTCGAAGGCTTCGGGCGTATGGACAAACGTGAGCTTCTTGCCGTACGAGAAGGTGCCGCCTCGGACATAGGCGTCGGCCATGCCGTCGATATCCTTGACCACGTAGGAGACCGATCCACAACGAATTCGAAGCTCGAGCGCCCAGCTAAAGCGGTCGGCAAACAGTGGATTGTAGTACGGCACCAACGAGGGCTCCAACACCGCCTTGGGGGCATCGGGATCCACACTGCCAGCGAGCTTGCGGCGCATGCTCGCCAGCTCATCCATGCGTGCGTCCGAAAGATCGGAGAGCGCCGCCATGAGGCTGGGACTCGTGGGGACGGGCACCGGAAAGGGAAAGTTGGGATTGACGGCCGGCGCTTTGAGCGCGGTGCGCGCGGGCTGTTTCGGCTGCGCCGTAAACGTGCGGACCGGCGTGCGCAAACCTTCGACGGGCTCGGCGCCGCTGGCATCCAAATACGCCAGAGCCGTGGCAATAGCGTGCTTGCACATACCGGGGTAACGATAGGCGGCGGGGCAATCGCAGTCGTAGTCGATCACCTCGTGCTCGTCCATGTCGAGCGCCACGTGCGTCTTGTACAGGTCGCCGCGCGAACCGCGCACCGAGCCCTCAACCGTCACGTTTTTGGAGAAGCGCGAGCCGCTGTCCTCGATCGACAGCACGGCGCCGTTGAGCATGAGCGAACGCCCCTTCATAAAGGTGCCGCTCAACGCCGCCTCTTTGCGAAGCGCCTGCACAAACGTCCCCTGCGCCATCACTTCCTCCAATCTCACCCGGGGTAGCTAATTTGGGACGGGGCTATTTTAGCTACCCCCATATGTCGGTTGAGATGCATTCCGACCCCGACTCATTCGCCGTCAGTCAAAGGGTAGCTAAAATAGCCCCGTCCCAAATTAGCTACCCCGCCAACGCCGTCCTTAAATTACCGTCACTCTGCCTTGGTTACCCACAATCGCCTTTGCCTCTGCCAGCAGCGGAATCGAGCGTGCGTTGACCTTGGCCGGCACCTCGGCACGCAGTACGCGCCCGTCCACCTGCTCGATAAAGATCTCCACGCGGTCGCCGCCCGGGTTTGCGGTAAGCACCGTGGCAAGACGCGCCATATTGCCCTGGCTAAAGCGGCTGTTGGGCACCATGACCTCAAACACCTTGGGCTTGTTGTTCTCCTCGTTAAGCTCAAGCGGCACGATCTCCTGCGCGATGATCTGGTCGCCGCGGTCCGAACGCTCGAGCTTGCCCTTAATGCGAACAAACGCATCAGACAGCTGCGCACCGGTCTCGGGATCGACCTCGCCGTACAGGTATCCCTCGGCCTCTTTGTAGGTCTTGGGGAACACCACGACCGTGGCCTCGCCTTCCATGTCCTCGAGCTGCACAATACCCATGGGGTCGCCGTTTTTGGTCACGCGCTTGGACACGCTCGAGACCATGCCGGCCCACCACAGCGCCTTGCCCTCGGGAATCTCCTGGTTGATGGTACCGCCCGTGGGGTTTTGCACCTCGTAGCCGGTATCGATCTGCGAGAACGAGAAGTCGCGTGCCTTGGCTAGTGCATACTCAAACGGGCGCAGCGGGTGGTCCGAGACATAGATGCCCAGAACCTCCTTCTCCTGGCTCAACTTAAGGTGGCGGTCCCACTCCTGGCCATCCGGATCGGGCACGCTCACCTCAAAGCCCGAGCCCTCAACGTCGCCAAACATATCGAAGAACGACGTCTGGCCGCTCGCGCGATCTTTCTGGCGCTTTACCGCTGCATCGATGATGTTCTCGGGGTTGTTCTTGTCCACGAAGTGCATCATCTGGCGACGCGGATACCCCGTGGAGTCGAAAGCACCTGCCTTGATGAGCGATTCGATCACGCGACGGTTGGCCTGGCTCGAGTCCACGCGCTCGACAAAGTCGTGCAGCGTCTTAAACGGACCACCCGCCTCGCGCTCAGCGATAATCGCCTGCGCCACGCCGGTGCCCACGCCGCGGATGCCTGCCAGGCCAAAGCGTACGCCCTCCTTGGTAGCCGTGAACTCGGTACCGGACTCGTTGACATCTGGCGACAGCACGGGGATGCCGTCGTGACGGCATGCCGAGACGTAGTGAACGATCTTGTCGGTCTTGCCCGTGTAGGACGTCAGAACGGCCGCCATGTACTCGTGCGGATAGTGCGCCTTGAGCCACGCTGTCTGCATAACCAAGATGGCGTAGCCGGCGGAGTGCGACTTGTTGAAGGCGTAAGATGCGAACTCGAGAACATCGTCCCAAATCTTCTGGGCGACCTCGCGCGTGTAGTTGTTCTTGATGGCGCCGTTCATCCAGTGGTCGTAGGTGGTCTCGTCCGAGCCATCCTCCCAGTGGAGCACCGTCGACGTGAGCAGCTTGATCTTTTTCTTAGCCACGGGTTTACGGATACGCGAGTCCGATTCGCCCTTGGAGAAGCCGCACATCTCGACGGAGATGAGCATAACCTGCTCCTGGT
>CAUEQX010000104.1 GCA_959020035.1 uncultured Collinsella sp.
GTCGATTATCGGCCCCGAGCGCATCCGCGAGCTGGAACCACGCGCGAGTGTCGAGGCTACGTGCGCGCTGTGGTGCCCCTCGACCGGTTTTGTCGATCCGTTTGAGGTCGCCATTGCCGCGCTGGAGAACGCCGTCGCCAACGGGGTGACGTTTATGCGCTCCGCCCCGGTGGAGGCGATTGAAGTTGCTGGCAGCGAGGCTACCGACGGAGCTGCGCGCTTTACGCTGGCGACGCCTGCCGGCGATGTACGCTGCCGCTATCTGATCAACGCCGCGGGCAACGGGGCCGCCAACATCTCGCGCATGTCCGGCGCCGAGGAGTTCCAAATGGTCTGGCGCCAGGGAAACATCGTGGTACTGGACAAGGAGCCGCGCACGCTGATGCCGCTCTACCCCGTGCCCACGCCAGTGTCCAAGGGCGTTATCGTCACGGGCACGGTCCACGGCAACACCGTGATCACCGCAACCGCCGCCGTGCGCGAGCCGGGCGACACACAGGCCTATGCGAGCGATGTCAACGCGCTGCTGACGGGCGCGCGAAAGCTGGTGCCCGATCTGGACACGCGCCGCGTGGTGCGCGCGTTTGCCGGCGGGCGTCCGGTCATTAAGGGAACGAACGACTTCTTTATTGGGCAGTCGGCCGTGGTTCCGGGGCTGTTTCAGGCGGCGGGCATTCAGTCGCCAGGCGTGGCGAGCGCGCCGGCCATTGCCGAGCGCATGGAGCACGTGATGCGCGAGGCGGGCGTTGCTTTGCGCGAGCGGGCCGATTGGGATCCGATTCGCCGCACGCCGGACGACTTC
Organism: uncultured Collinsella sp.; assembly: GCA_959020035.1. GTDB lineage: Bacteria > Actinomycetota > Coriobacteriia > Coriobacteriales > Coriobacteriaceae > Collinsella. Next base: position 803 of record CAUEQX010000104.1, read on the forward strand.
GACCGTGCGCCGCTTGCGCGCAAGGAGGAGCTAATCGAGTCCGACCCTGCATGGGGGCAGATCGTCTGCCGCTGCGAGACGGTGCCCGAGGCCGAGATTGTGGCCGCGATCCGACGCCGCCCGGGCGCGGTTTCCGTCGAGGGCGTCAAGCGCCGCTGCCGCGCCGGCATGGGTCGGTGCCAAAGTGGTTTTTGCCAGAGCCGCGTGGTGGCAATCCTAGCGCGCGAGCTGGGCTGCGACCCCAGCGAGGTGCTGTTGGAGGACACTGGCTCGTGGCTCGTTGAGGGACCTTTGAAGGGGGTGCGCTAGGATGGCGGAATTCAAATCGAGCGCAATTGATAGCGATGCCGTTGAGGCAGTACCTAAGCAGGCCTTCGACGTGGTCGTCATAGGAGGCGGACCTGCCGGCATGGCGGCCGCGCTTGCCGCGCACAAGGCCGGCGCGCGCGTGGCCATCGTGGAGCGCGAGCAGCATCTGGGAGGCATCCTGCGCCAGTGCATCCACCCCGGCTTTGGCCTATCGCACTTTAAGCAGGAGCTCACCGGTCCCGAGTACGCACAGCGCTTTATCGACCAGGTTCGCGCAACCGACATTGCGCTGTTCTTGGACAGCATGGTGCTTGGGATTGATTCGGGCGAGTCCACGGAAGACGCCGCGGCCCACACCGTCACACTCATGAGCCCCACTGGCATGTTGCAGCTCACCGGACGGGCGGTCGTCCTTGCCATGGGCTGCCGCGAGCGCACCCGCAGCGAGATTAAGATTCCCGGCAGCCGACCCGCCGGCGTGTTTACGGCCGGCCTGGCGCAGCGATACATCAATATCGAGAACCTCAAGCCCGGCTCGTGCGCCGTCATTTTGGGCTCGGGCGACATCGGGCTGATCATGGCGCGCCGCTGCACGCTCGAGGGGATTTCGGTCGAGGGCGTGTACGAGCTCATGCCGTACGCCAACGGTCTACGCCGCAACGTCAAGAATTGCCTGGACGACTTTGGCATTCCGCTGCACCTGTCCACCACCGTCACACGCGTGATCGGGCACGACCGCGTGGAAGCCGTCGAGGTAAGCCAGGTCGACGAACGCCTGGCGCCCATTGCCGGGACGGAGCGCATCGTTCCGTGTAACACGCTGCTGCTTTCGGTGGGCTTGATTCCCGAAAACGAGCTTTCGGTTGCCGCAGGCGTGGAGCTTGACCCGCGCACGCGCGGCGCCGTAGTTGACCAGAGTCTGCAGACGGGCGTGCCGGGCATCTTTGCCTGTGGCAACGTGCTGCACGTGCACGACCTGGCCGACAACGTGACGACCGAGTCCAAGCGCGCCGGTGCGGCTGCGGCGGCATGGGCGTTGGGCGGCGACGCCGGAGCGAGCGCTGCGGACACGGCCTGCGAGCTCACGGTCTCCCCCGCCGGTATCGCGGGATACGCGCTGCCGGGACGCATAACGGCTGTGACGCTCACCAAGCTCAACTTCCGCGTGCGCCAACCGGTCGACGCCGCTCGCGTGCGCATTCTCGCTGGCGGTGAGGAGCTGTTCGCCGGCAAGGTCCGCCCGTTTAAACCGAGCGTCATGGAAAGCTTCCCACTACCGGCAAAGGTAATTCAGCGCGCACTCGACCTGGGTGTTAGCAAGATCGTCCTTTCCGTCGATCCCGTTGAGGAGGCGTAAGGCCATGAGCACAAACGCGATCGAAACGCTGCAGTTCAACTGCACCACCTGCCCATCCGAGTGCCTCCTGACCGTTGAGGTGGAACGCGATGTCAACGGTTCCGTGGCAGCGATTCACTCCGTGACTGGCAACCGCTGCCCGCGTGGCGACAAGTTCGCACACCAGGAACTCACCTGCCCCATGCGCGTGCTCACCACCACCGTGGCCGTATCCGGCGGCGACGAGGCACTGCTGCCCGTGCGCACGGCCGAAGCCATCCCACTGGCACTCCACGCCCAAGCCATGGACCTCATCCGCGGCGTGGTCGTCGACGCCCCCATCCGCATGGGCGAAGTTGTGCTCCCCAACCTCCTCAACACGGGCATCGACCTCATCGCCAGCATGGACATCGACCCAGCCTAAGCAGCTAATTTAGGACGGGGCTCTTTTAGCTACCCCGCCATCCACCCCGCCCCTCCTCAATTGCGGTGAAATAGTTCCTGATTTCCGCCAAAACCCCGGCATCTAGGAACTATTCCACCGCAACTATCCTTGGAATCGGTATTTAGCTTGTGCCTACTTTAGTGTCATTTCAATACTATGCCGGATTACGGGGCTGATTCGGAGACCCCCATCCATACCGGCCATTTTCAATTTTTGACAAGCCATCTACATGCGGTTTTAATTTCGCGATTTTTGCCATGGTCAAGTAATACAGGTCCAGCCCCGTAATCCGCCATACTTTTGAAACCAGCCCATTTGGGACGGGCCTCTTTTAGCTACTTTTGCCCGAACGTTCGCTAGACAGCCCATGCTAAGGAGCGTCCCAAGGTGCCGGCATAAAAGGAACGTCCCTATGTGCCGGGCTTGGGATACCATGGTGGCACCCTAGCGAAAGGACGATGTATGGCACATGTCGATGATCAGCGTGTGGCGCGCGTGCTCGATGCACTCGAGGCTCAGCACCCCGGCGCGCAGCTACTCGTAAACGACCCGTGGTCGATCTATTACCTGACCGGCTTTTATGCCGATATGTTCGAGCGTTTTTGCGGCGTGCTGCTCGCGCGCGGTGCCGAGCCGGTGATCCTAGTCAACGCCCTGCACCAGCTGCCAGAGTACGACAATGCCCGCGTCGCCTATCACACCGATACTGACGTCGTGGCCGACGCCATCGCTCGCGAGGTCGATCCGAACAAACCGCTCGGCATCGACACCGTCATGCGTTCCGGCTTTTTGATGCCACTCATGGAGCGCCACGCAGCCAGCGAGTTTTTCCTGGGCGACTTTGCCGTCACCGCCGCGCGCACCCACAAGGATGACGCCGAACAGGAGCTCATGCGCGCGTCCTCGGCCGCTAACGACGCCGTGATGGCCGACGCCATCAAGCTCGTCCACGAAGGCGTGACGGAGCGCGAGATTGCCGACCAGATGCTCGGCCTGTATCGCAAGCACGGCTGCGAGGGCTTTAGCTTTCCGCCCATCGTGAGCTTTGGTGCTAACGCCGGCGACCCGCACCACGAGCCCGACGACACCGTGCTCAAGCGCGGCGACGTAGTGCTGTTCGACATTGGCGGGCGTCATCGCAACTACTGCTCGGACATGACGCGCACGTTCTTTTGGGGCGATCCGGACGAGGAGACGGCGCGCATCTACGACATCGTGCGCCGCGCCAACGAGGCCGCCGAGGCACTCATCGCACCGGGTGTGCGCATGTGCGACCTGGACCGCGCCGCGCGCGATGTGATTGAAGACGCGGGCTATGGGCGGTACTTTACGCATCGCCTGGGTCACTCGATCGGCCTGCAGGACCACGAGCCGGGCGACGTTTCACTCGTCAACGAGCAGGTCGTGGAGCCGGGCATGACGTTCTCCATCGAACCGGGCATCTACCTCCCCGGCCGCACCGGTGTCCGCATCGAGGACCTGGCCCTGGTGACCGAGAACGGCGCCGAGATTCTCAACGCCTACCCCCACGATCCGCTCCGCCTAGACTAGGCAATGTGGCAAAGGGACAACCCCTTTGCCACATCCTGCCAAGGCTTCGCCACAAAAACGGCCTATCTACTACGTTTAACCCGCACGGGTCGACCATAACCGACTTTTCGCAAAATCCGCAAGCCATCTACCTGCGGTTTTAATTTCGCAATGTTCCGTGTGGTCGAGGGTAACCGGTCAAACGTAGTAGATAGGCCAATTTCGTGGCAAGCGAGTCAACTCGGGGCACAGGGCAGCTAAAAAAGCCCCGTCCCAAATTGGCTGCTTTTGAGTTGCGGTGATATACGGACTGTTTGAGGCCTCTGGCTTGTAAAACAGTCCGTATTTCACCGCAACTGATGAGGGGATGGGTTAGCGGAGCAGACCGGCTACTTCGCCGGCTAGGGTGATGGTGCCGGCAGCTACGAAAGGCTCGTCTGCGGCATCGAAGGCCGCGAGGGCCTCGGACACGCTGGGGTACACGCCAACAAGCTTGTCAGCGTCCACAAGTGCGGCGAGCTCCTCCGCCGGCAGGGCGCGATCGGAATCGGTCTGGGTCACGACCACGCGCGGGAAAGCCGGGATCAGCACGTCGACGATGCCCGCCACGTCCTTGTCGGCCAGCGCGGCGCACAGCAGCGTGGGGCGATTCTCCACGCACGGATCAATCTCGTCCAGCGCGCTCACAAAGTTCTCGCAGCTCTGGGGGTTATGACAGGCGTCAATCAGCTTAAGCGGATCGGTCCCCAGCACGTCAAAACGACCCGGTGTGGGGCAACCCATAAGCGATGCATCCAGCGCATCGTGGTCGAGCTCGCGACCCAGATACCCCTCGCAAAGCATAATCGCGCACGCGGCATTCTGCGGCTGATAGGCCGGCTTGACCATGCTCGACGTATAGATCGCACGCGGCGTGGTGCAGCTGAACTCCACCGTATCGCCCACGTGCGCCGGAAGTTTGGTCGTAGTATGGCTCACCACGAGCGGAACAACGCCGCACTCACGGCAACGTGCGTCCATCACACGCTGAACACTCGCCTCGTGCGTGCCCTCGCCCAAAACAACCAAGCGCCCAGGTTTAATAACCGCCGCCTTCTCGCCCGCAATGGCCTCGAGCGTATCGCCAAGGACCTTCGTATGGTCGAGTCCAATGCCCGTAATGGCGACGGCCACGGGATCGGTCGCACTCGTAGCATCCCAGCGTCCGCCCATGCCAACCTCAAGCACGGCCACGTCCACACAAGCCTCAGCAAACATAGTCAAACCAGCCACGGACAAAAGATCGAAGGGCGTAATAGAACGGAGCTCCTCGCCCGCCGCCTCACGACGTGCGTTGAGACGACGACCCGCCTCATACGCCGCGGAGACGCCATGGGCAAAGACCTCGTCAGAGACGACCTTGCCGTCAATCTCCATGCGCTCGGGATAGCGCACCAGATGAGGCGACGTAAAGAGCGCCGTCTTAACGCCCTCACCACGCAAAATGGCAGCCGAGAACCGCGTCGTCGAGGTCTTTCCATTGGTTCCAGCGATCTGGACGCAATCATAAAACTCGTCAGGACGACCAAGCTCATCGAGCATCTCGACAACAGTCTCGAGCAACGGCGTGGAATAACGTGCAATTTTGCCCGTATCGGCCGCAAGCGCAACAGCCTCATCAAAAGAAAGCTCCGGAACCTCAAACGGCACCGAATATAACCCAGAACGCTTCGCCATAACCAAAGTCCCCTCAACATAAAAAGAGGCCCGTAATCAACAACGAGCCCCTCCCATTCAAAATATCAGCCAAACACCGCTTTGCAGCGAGATCAAGGCCACAACCCAGTGGCCCTACCGGGCAGGCAGCGGACGCCCCCGTAACCGCTGTGGGAGCGGTTTGGGGCTTTGCTCGATACAAGTTCCGCACGAGCCGAAGGCCACTTAATGTGGCCTTCGTGCGAGCAGGACTGTCCGCAGTAGCGAGCAATGCCCCAAACCGCGTCCCCCAGTACCGCTTACGAGAAGTCAGCAACCTGAGCAGTCAGCGCCGCCAGGATCTCCTT
>CAUEQX010000105.1 GCA_959020035.1 uncultured Collinsella sp.
TCCTTAGCGGCGTGTGCATCAACCCACACCACGATGTTCGAAGGCGTCGTCACCGTCACAAGCGTCGTCTTTTTGTAGATGGGAAATCGATAGCCCTCGGGCTGACCTGCAAACGAGCGTGCCGTGCCCTTGGCATTGCGCTCAAACGCGTTGAGGCCAAACTCGACGCCATCGATAAGCGCGGAGTCCTCGGTCGCCTGGCACCCATCGGCGGTGGTAAAGAGAGCCTCGGCACAGGCAGCCCCAGGCAGCGAGGTAAACGCAAAGAGAACCGCTGCCAGCGCGGCGAGCAGGCGAATCGTTTTCCTTGACACGGGCGACTCCTCAAACACAGGGCAACGGCGCGCAGGCACGCCGGTTCAATCAAAAAGGACAGGCGATCGCAAGAACGCCCGCCCTCAAGAATATCGTTATACAGTGCCCTTTCGCACTACTCGGAAAGCTCAAAGCCGTACTTGGCCCAAATCTTCTGGGCTTTCTTGTTGGTCAGGCAGAAGTCGATGAACGCCTTGGCCTCGTCGGCATGCTCGGAGCTATCGGCGACAGCGCCGGGATACACGATGGGCTTGTGCGAGTCCTCGGGGCACACGAAGGCCTCCTCGATGCCGTCGTAGCGGAAGATATCGGAGCTGTAGACAAAACCCGCCACGCAGTCGCCTGTAGAGACGTAAGACGCAGCGGTGCCGACCTTGTCGGCCAGGGCTACCTTGTCGGCGAGCTCGGGCGCGTACTCGCCGTCGTCGCCCTCGGTACCGGTATAGAGGCCCACGGAAGCCAGCGCCTGGTCGGCGTACTTGCCGGCGGGGACGGTCTTGGCGTCGCCGCGTGCCATATTACCGTCCAGATTCGCGACGTCGGCGATGGCCCCGACCTTAGTATCGGAGCCCTCGGCGCGAATGATCACGAGATCGTTGACGAACATGTCCTCGCGGGTGTCGGTGTCGACGAGCTCGGCGGTCTCAGCGTCATCCATGGTGCCCTTGGAAGCGGTGATGAGCACGTCGACCGTGGCGCCGGCCTTCATCTGCTCGACGAGGTCGCCGGAGGCCTTAAACTGCGTGTCGGCAAAGGTGGTGCCGGTCTGGTCGGTGTAGAGCTCCTGAACCTCGGGCAGAGCCTTCTCGAGCGAGTTGGCGGCAAAGACTTGCAGCTCGACAGCTTTCTTGGAAGATGTCTTAGCAGAACCGGCATCGGATCCGGCCGGCTCGGACGTCTTGCTGCCCGAGCAGCCGGCAAGACCAAGGCCGGCAGCGGCGACAGCAGAAAGCGAGACAAAACCGCGGCGAGAAACCATATCGAACATATTCAACCCTTTCGGACGTTTTGCCCGGGTACCCCACCGCGAGCTTTATTCTGTAACTAGATTATACTTCCGCGCGAATAATGTTTGTGATAATGATTTCTCGCCTAATAAATTTCTCTTACCGATAACCCCGAGACGGCCGCACTGTCGCTGCATAAAAAGGGCGGAGCAGCCCGTAAGGTCGCTCCGCCGCAGGTAGTGCGCTTATTTGGCGTGCCCACCGCCCGCTGTCATCTGAGCTGCGTGCTCCAGCTGATCTGCTATGGCCTCCCAGCTTTCGCGGGCGGCCTTCGTAGAACCGGGAAAGTTTACGACAAGTGTATGACCTCGTTGCATGCAAATAGCGCGCGAGAGCATGGCGCGGCGCGTCTTGGTCATGGAGTACGCACGGATCGCCTCGGCAATACCCGGCACATCGCGGTCGCAGACGGCACGCGTCGCCTCGGGCGTCACATCGCGCATCGAAAGCCCCGTGCCGCCGCAGGTGAGCACGACATTGGCGTGACACTCATCGGCGGCCTCCACGATGGCATCACCAATCTCGCTGACGTCGTCGCGCACGACCACATGTGAGGCGACCGTCCAGCCCTGTGCCTCGATAAGCTCCTCGAGTGCGGCCCCAGCCTCGTCCTGGGCAAGGTCGCGCGTATCCGAGCACGTCACGATCGAAATCTTCAACTCCATAGCGATCCTCCTATAGCACCGTTCCCTCAGGCAGGTCGACACGCACGACATCCACGACGTCGCCCGCCGCAAGGTCGCACGGTCCTTCGTCAATACGCAACAGGCAATTGGCCCGCTGCATCGTGCCGAGCAGCGCCGAATTCTGCGTCTTGGCCTCGGTCACCAACAGCTCACCGGTCTCGGGGTCGCGCAAAACCGTGGCGCGATCGAAGAAGCGGCGATGCTGTCGCTTTTTCACGCCATGTGTGAGCGTCGCCTGCTGCACGGGACGCACGCCCTCGGCAAAGCCGCGCATCTTGCGGATCGCCGGACGGGCAAGCATCTCAAAGCCTACATACGCCGCGGCCGGATTGCCTGAAAGCCCTAGGTAGGGCTTACCCCCGAGCAAGCCAAACGTGATGGCCTTGCCCGGACGCATCGAGATGCGGTCAAACAGCACCTCGCCCTCGCGCCGGACGAGCGCCGTCACATAGTCGTAATCGCCCGCCGAGGCGCCACCGCTCGTAATGACAAAATCGCACTCTCGCGTGGCGCGATGTACCAGCTCGGCAATCGCCTGCTCATCATCGGGCGCGATGCCGTAGAACACGGGCTCGGCGCCGGCATCGAGTGCCTCGGCCATCAGCGCCGAGGAGTTGGAATCGCGAATCTGACCACGCGCCGGTACCTTACTCGGTGCGACCAGTTCCGTGCCCAGCGAGATGATGCCCACACGCGGGGCAGCGTGCACCTTCACGCTCGCGTATCCGGCGCTCGCCAGCAGACCCGCGCCCGCCGGAGCCACGACCTCGCCGGCGTGCATCACAACATCGCCGGCATGGGCCTCCTCGGCAGCAGAGCGAACGTTCTCCCCTACCTTGGCCGGCGCCGAGAACCTCGCTCGCGAGCCCTCGTTGCCGTCACCGTCGAGCACATCGACGATCTCATACTTCACCACGGCATCGGCACCTTCGGGTACCGGCGCGCCCGTCATGATGCGGACCGTCTCGCCCGCGCCGATTGCGCCCTCAAACACATGGCCCGCGGCCTCGTGTCCGATAACGTCAAGCGTCACCGGCGCCTCGTCAGACGCCTGCGTCAAGTCCGCCGAGCGCACGGCATATCCGTCCATAGCGCTGTTGGCAAACGGCGAGATGTCGATATCGGCCACCGCGTCCTCTGCCAAGGGAAGACCGGCAGCCTGCCACGCGGGAATCTCGACAACTTCGGTGCGATTCACGTGCGACAAGACGATCGCCTGTGCGTCCTCCAACGGAATGAGTATCTCTGCCATATACACCTCTAGCATGCAGCGGCGCACATCACGGGCGCCGATTCTTTATGTTTATCTCAGTATAATCCCTCGCCGCCTGCTCAAGACCTGGCCTGCGACCGCGAATACACCTGTCGGTAACGGACGGCGAAACAGAGCCGAAACCAACCTGCCGGTTTGTCTCGTTTGGCACGTTCTATAATGCTCGTGTTGCAACCCAAAAGAGGAACGTATGGCTTTTACCGACAAACCCGAAAGCGCAAACGAAGCGCAGGATCATTCCCAGCCGCTCGACGACGGCGGCTTTTTCTCCCTTAACGACGTCATCACGGCAGGCAGGCATCAACTTACCCGCTCCGAGCATCTCTTGGCTGCCGACACGCGCCGCAACGCCCGCAACCTACTCGCGAGCGCCAAGTTGCTCGCGCTCGTCGTCATTGTCTCGCTCGCCATGGGCGTTGCCGCTTGGGCGTTTTTGGCCTCGCTGAATATCGCGACCGACTATCGCGAGCACCATGCGTGGATTTACGCACTGCTTCCCGTTGTGGGCGTTGCCACCGCATGGGTGTACAAAAACCACGGTCTTGCCGCCAAACGCGGTAACAACCTGGTCATCGACTCCGCTCTGGGCACACGCCTCATCCATATGCGCATGGCCGTCCTCACTTTCGTCTGCTCCACGCTCACGCACCTAACGGGCGGATCGGCCGGTCGCGAGGGAGCTGCGGTGCAGATTGGCGGCACCATCGCCAGCAACATCTCGAGCCTCGCCCACCTCAAAAAGCATGACCACCACGACCTCATGCTCGCCGGCATCTCGTCGGCCTTTGGCGCCGTATTCGGCTCACCCCTTGCCGGGGCTTTCTTTGGCATGGAGATGTGCTTTATCGGCAAAATCGACTACACTGCGGGCATCTACTGCCTGGTCGCCTCGTTTACCGGCTACTTTACATCACTCGCCCTGGGTACCGAGTACGAGGCGAATGTTATCGCCAGCGTTCCAAACATGACACCACGGACGGTTGTCATCGTTGTTATCAGCGCCATTATCTTCGGTCTGACGGCACGCCTCTTTGCCTGGTCAGTTCGAACCGTCAAGAGCCTGTACGGTCGCTTTATCACCAATTACCTTGTTCGCGCACTCATAGGTGCACTCGTGGTTTTGGCCGCCTATGCCCTCCTCGACGCCTGGGACTACGCCGGCCTTTCCACGTGGCTTTCCGGCGCCGGATTTGCCGGCAACACCACCCTGGCGGACGCAGTCATCAAGTTGGTCGTCACAGCGCTCACCCTGGGCGCCGGCTTCCAAGGCGGCGAGGTCACGCCCCTGTTTGGTATCGGTGCGGCGCTCGGCGGCTGGATCGGTTGCCTCGTCGGAATCGATCCCAGCTTTCTGGCAGCGCTGGGCATGCTCGGCGTGTTCTGCGCCGGCCTTAACGTGCCTATCACCACCTGTATGATGGCCATCGACCTGTTCCACGGCACGGCAGCCGGGTTCTTTGTCATCGTGGCCTTTATCAGCTACCTAACCGCCGGACACCGCGGCGTGTACCCCGCCCAGCGCATCATCTCGCCCAAGCGCCGTTCGCTTATTGTGGATGAGGGCGGTACGGTAGCGGATGCTATCGAGCGCCACAACGACCTGATAGAGTAGACGTAAGTATTCGACGTGCAGCCACAATCGGGGGCAATTCGACCTGAGCGCGACCGCACCGTCACGTCATACGCCGGGAGTCGCCCCATGCACGCAACTGATTTTGGCCGCACGCTCATCATCGCCAACCCAGCCGCCCAGTCGGGTGCGGCGCGCGAAGTTGCCGAGCGCCTGCAACGCTTTTTGGATATGACCGCGCGCGCATCCCAGTTTGATCTGGTGCTGACCGAGCGCATGGGACACGCCAAGGAGCTGGCCGCACAGGCTCAGGGCTATCGCACCGTTATCGCCCTTGGCGGCGACGGCGTGATTCACGAGGTCGTCAACGGGCTTATGACGCAAGAGGAGGACGCCCGCCCCGCTCTTGCCGTCCTGCCCGTGGGCTCCGGCAACGATTTTGCCCAAACGCTCGGCATCGACGATTTCTCCGGCAAGGATTTTGGCGCGCTGCTCACCTGCGAGCTGCAGCGTCAGGACATCGGGCGCATTCGCTCATGGAACCCCGCAAGCGGCAGCGGCGAGGCTACCGTTGAGTACTACGACCAAACGCTTTCGGTCGGCATCGATGCCGCCATCGGTCTGGGCACCACCGAGCTGCGCAAAAAGACCGGCTTGACGGGCGCGCCGCTCTACACCCTCTCGGGACTTGAGCAGTTTGGCCTGCGCTATCGCAACTACCCCATGACGGTCAGCTTTGACGGGGCACCCACCGAGCGCGTGCGGGCGATCATCATGGCAATTCAGCTGGGTCCTACCTATGGCTCGGGCTATCGCATCTGCCCCGATGCCGACCCCCGCGCCGGCGTACTCGCCGTCTGCTACGCCTGCGGCCCCGTTCCGCGCGCGGTTGCCCTGCCTATGTTTCTTTCGGCCAAGGACGGCCACCATACCAAGTTGCCGCCGGTTCGCATGCGCCGCTGCCGCCATGTCGAGCTCACTTTTGAGGAGCCCGACCATCCCATCCAGGCCGACGGCGAGCCCGTTGTCGCCTCGCGCATCGATGTCGACATCCTCGCCGGCGCCCTCCACGTCTGGCACCCCACCCGCTAACCCCACCTAAGTTGCGGTGAAATAGGGACTGTTTATGCATCTAAAGCCGCAAAACAGTCCCTATTTCACCGCAACTTATCAGGAGATCATTCGTCGCTGCCCGGTTTGCGACGGTTGGCCTTTTTAATCGCATTGAAGTGCTTGTCGTTGAGTCTGCGCTGGCGAGAGCGCTGAGGCACCTTGGTCTTTACGCGTCGGCGCGGTGGACGCCCGCGACGCTCAAGCTCAGCGCGCAGCTTACGCAGACAGCTCGCGCGATTCTGAAACTGGCTGCGGCTCTCACGCGCCGTCACGACAATCCCCGAAGGGATATGTTTCATGCGCACCGCCGAGTCCGTCGTGTTCACGCCCTGTCCGCCCGGACCCGTCGCGCGAAACACCTGCACCTCGCAATCGCGCGCCAACTCCTCGACCGACATCTCGGCATAGCGCGCATACTCGCGCCATCCCATCTTGTTCTCATCCATATCAGCACCTCCCCTCAAAATCAGAACCACCCTTAAAAA
>CAUEQX010000106.1 GCA_959020035.1 uncultured Collinsella sp.
TAAAGATATTTTTGAACTACATGCTCTTAGCACAGGTTGGCCTCTCAGTAAACTGGGAGGTTGCTTTGGCTAGTTAGAGATATGTGAACGTCCGTTAGACTGAATCTCAGGGTAGAAGGGGCCTCCAGTGTCCAGATCAACAAGGCAATGCTGCGTTTCGGCTAATAAGAACGATGGCTTTTTGCGTGTGGCGGCGGCGTCGCCGCAGATTCGCGTGGCCGATGTCGAGGGCAATGCCGAGGTTGCGCTGGCGGCTGTTCGCGATGCTGCCGGGCGTGGCGTTCGCGCGTTGGTGTTGCCCGAGCTTAATCTGACTGGCTATACCGCGGCCGATCTGTTCCATAACCGCACACTGCTGCATGCCTGCGAGGCTGCTCTGGTGCATATCCTCGATGAAACCCGTGAGCTGCCGATCGTCTTTACCATCGGTCTTCCCGTTGCGGTTGCCGAGAATATCTACAACTGTGCCGCCGTGTGCTGCGCGGGCGAGCTTTTGGGCCTCACGGCCAAGAAGTATCTGCCCAACTATGGCGAGTTCTATGAGCGTCGCTGGTTTGCTCCGTCGCCTGCGGATCCCGTGTGGGTTGAATTTGCCGGTCAGGGTCCGGTTCCGCTGGGTTCGGGGCTTGTCTACCGTTGCTGTGATGAGGGCGTCGAGGACCTGGTGTTGGGCGTTGAGGTTTGCGAGGACCTGTGGGTGCCGGCGCCCCCTTCGACCGAGATGGCGCTTGCCGGTGCGACGGTGATTCTCAACCCGTCGGCCTCGGACGAGATTATCGGTAAGGCAGATTACCGCCGCAGCCTTATCTCCAATCAGAGCGCGCGCCTGTACTGCGCCTATGCCTACGCGGACGCGAGCGAGGGCGAGTCCACGACCGACATGGTCTTTGCGGGGGAGAACCTCGTCTACGAAAACGGCTCCAAGCTCGCTGCGACCAAACTGCTTACCTGCGATATGGCCGTCGCCGACGTTGACCTTGACCGCCTGGTTGCCGAGCGCCGCCGCTCGACGACGTGGACGCGCGCGGACGATGCGCCGGAGGCCACGACCGTTGAGTTCTCTTTTGAGGGCACGCTCTCCGAGGCTCCCGTCCTGCGCAACGCCTGCGATATCGACCGCGTCTTTCCCCGTGCGCCCTTTGTGCCGGCCGACCATGGCGACCTGGCCGAGCGTTGCGAGACCATCCTCGACCTGCAGACTGCTGGCCTCAAGACCCGCCTTGCCCACACGGGCACCAAGGCTGCAGTCATCGGTCTTTCGGGCGGCCTGGACTCCACGCTGGCACTGCTTGTAACCGTGCGTGCCTTCGATACACTGGGGCTGCCGCGTACGGGTATCACGGCGGTTTCCATGCCCGGCTTTGGCACGACGCATCGCACCAAGTCGAATGCCGAGTCGCTTGCTCGCGACCTGGGTGTGAGTTTCCGCGAGGTTTCGATCCACGCGGCTGTGGAGCAGCACTTCAAGGACATTGAGCACGATCCGGCCGTGCAGGACGTGACCTACGAGAACAGCCAGGCCCGCGAGCGTACGCAGATTCTGATGGATCTGGCCAACCAGGCTGGCGGTTTTGTCATCGGCACGGGCGACCTGTCGGAGCTGGCGCTCGGCTGGGCTACCTATAACGGCGATCACATGAGCATGTACGCCGTCAACGCGAGCGTGCCCAAGACGCTCGTGCGTCACTTGGTGCGCTATGCGGCTGATGTCTTTGGCGGGCGTATTGCCGAGGTCTTGCTCGACATCCTCGATACGCCGGTATCTCCCGAGCTTCTGCCGCCCACGGGCGACGGCGAGATTGCGCAGAAGACCGAGGATTTGGTGGGCCCGTACGAGCTGCACGACTACTTCCTCTACTACCTGCTGCGTTTTGGCTTTGAGCCGGGCAAGATCTACCGCATGGCGCTCAAGAGCTTCGAGGGCGTCTACGACGCCAAGACCGTCCACACGTGGCTACGTACGTTCTACCGTCGCTTATTTGCCCAGCAGTTTAAGCGCAGCTGCCTGCCCGATGGTCCCAAGGTGGGCTCGGTGACGCTCAGTCCACGCGGCGATTGGCGTATGCCGAGTGACGCCAGCTCGCGTCTGTGGCTTGCGCAGGTCGACGCGCTCAATCCAGTTGACTAAGGTTGGCTAAATTGAACCAATACGGGGGTTGCAAGCGTTACACTTTTGCAATCTGATGGCCCGTATCGCGCGGCGCTCTTGTCGGAGCGCCGCGTTTTTTGTATCGAAAGGTGGCACCATGCAGGCATCGCAGCGTCTCGACCGCTTTGGCGCGGAGGTTTTTGCCTCGCTCAACAACAAGCTTCTTGCGCTTAAGGCCCAGGGCAAGACCATTTACAACATGAGCGTGGGCACGCCCGACTTTAAGCCGTACGACCACGTGGTCGAGGCGCTGACCCAGGCCGCGCAGGACCCAGAGATGTGGAAGTATGCCCTGCGCGATCTACCCGAGCTCAAGCAGGCCGTGTGCGATTACTACGAGCGCCGCTTTGGTGTCTGTGGCATTACGCCGTCCATGGTGCAGTCGTGCAACGGCACGCAGGAGGGCGTCGGCCATTTGGGCCTGGCGCTGCTCGACCCGGGCGACACCATCCTGGTGCCCGATCCGTGCTACCCGGTCTTTGAGGCGGGTGCCAAGATCGCCGATGCCAAGCTCGAGTACTACCCGCTGGTCGCCGAGCACAACTACCTGCCCTACGTGGCGGGCATCGACCCCGAGGTCGCCGATCGCGCCAAGTACATGATCGTGTCGCTGCCTGCCAACCCGGTGGGCTCGGTGGGTACGCCCGAGGTCTACGAGGAGATCATCGCCTTCGCCCGCGAGCACGACCTGTTGATCGTCCACGACAACGCCTACTCGGACATCGTGTTCGACGGCGAGCCGGGCGGCAGCTTCCTCCAGTATCCCGGTGCGCTCGAGGTGGGCGTGGAGTTCTTCTCGCTCTCCAAGTCGTTTAACGTCACCGGCGCGCGTATCGGCTTTTTGGTCGGTCGCGAGGATGTGGTCTCGGCCTTTGCCAAGCTGCGCAGCCAGATCGACTTTGGCATGTTCTTCCCGATCCAGAAGGCGGCCATCGCCTGCCTCAACGGTCCGCGCGATGAGGTCGAGGCGCAGCGCCTGAAGTACCAGGAGCGTCGCGATGCCCTGTGTGACGGCCTTGAGGGCCTGGGCTGGGAGCGCCCCAACGCGCATGGCTCCATGTTTGTGTGGGCTAAGCTCCCCGGGGGTCGCACCGACTCGATGGCGTTTTGCGAGGAGCTCATGGAAAAGGCCGGTGTCGTCGTGACGCCGGGTGCGAGCTTTGGTCCTTCGGGTGAGGGACACGTGCGCATGGCGCTGGTGCTGCCGCCCGATCAGATTGCTTTGGCTGTCGAGGCTATTCGCGAAGCGGGTCTGTATTAGGGATTCGTTTCCGTGAGTCAATAGCTCGAAACCGATTTCGTGCAGTTATTATACGAATTCTGCAAACAATTTCGGTAAACGGTCGATATTTGGCTGCAATAGGAGCATAATCAAAGTCCCGATTGGATGTATTGGGATTACGGCAAGCCGCTCGGGTCGCCCTGGGCGGTTTGTTTGTGGAGAGAGATGGGAGTTTGTAATGGTTAACGAGAAGAAGGTCGCTATTGTCGGCTGCGGTTTCGTCGGTTCGTCTTCGGCGTTCGCACTGATGCAGAGCGGCCTGTTCTCCGAGATGGTCCTCATCGACGTGGACAAGAATCGCGCCGAGGGCGAGGCCCTGGACATCGCGCACGGCATGACGTTTGCCGAGCCGATGAAGATCTACGCTGGCGATTACTCTGATGTCGCCGACGCCGCTATGATCGTCGTCACCGCTGGCGCTGCCCAGAAGCCCGGCGAGACCCGCCTGGACCTGGTCAACAAGAACGTCAGCATCTTTAAGTCCATTATTCCCGAGATTAAGAAGTCCGGCTTTGACGGCATCCTGCTGATCGTCTCTAACCCGGTTGACGTTCTGACCTATGCCGCCATCAAGATGTCCGGCCTGCCCGAGGGCCATGTCATCGGCTCCGGCACCGTGCTCGACACCGGTCGTCTGCAGCAGATGCTCGGCGCCCACGTCGAGGTCGATCCGCGCGATGTCCAGGCCTACGTCATGGGCGAGCACGGCGACTCCGAGTTCGTCGCCTGGTCCAGCGCTCAGGTTGCCGGCGTGCCGCTGAGCACCTTCTGCGAGCTTCACGGCCATCTGGAGCATGAGGCTGCCGAGAAGCGTATCGCCGAGGACGTCAAGAACTCCGCTTACACCATCATCGAGAAGAAGCACGCAACCTACTATGGCGTTGCCATGGCCGTTAAGCGTATCTGCACCGCCGTCATGCGTGACGAGCAGACCGTTCTGCCCGTTTCCTCGCTCATGGTGGGCGAGTATGGCCTGTCCGATCTGGCCATCTCCATGCCGACCGTCGTCGGTCGCGACGGCGTCGTCTGCCGCGTCCCTGTGCCGCTGAACGAGTCCGAGCAGAGCGAGCTCACCGCTTCTGCCAAGGCCCTCAAGGACATCATCGACAGCGTCGACTTCTCCTGCTAAATCAAGCTCGCTAGAGCGAAAAGCTACAATGAAGGCGTCCAGGCCCCACGGCCCGGGCGCCTTTTTGGTGCAAGGGGGTCAGGTTTGTTTGCACCAAATGGGGCGCGATTGGTGCAAACAAACCTGACCCCAATGCACCATTGTTGATGGGAGAGGCATGTCGGATTCGCCTAACTTTTTGAGTTATGCCCAGACGGCGTTCGATTCGTTTGAGGAGCGGCCGTTTTGCGCGGTGGACAGCCTGGTGTTTGCATGGCTGTCGTATTTGCGCTTGCCGGGGGATATGCCGGAGCTTGCCGGCTGGCAGGGACTGGACGTGCGTGAGCTACTGCGCGCCGAGTGCTACCGGGACATGATTGGCGACCTGTGGGATCCGGAGGAGAGCCGCGCCTTGTTGGAGGCTGTTGCGGCAAGTCCGCGCTACCGCGGCGTGCGCGTGTGCGGATACCGTGCCGTGAGCGACGTGGCAACGACGGAGCAGTTTGCGGCCATGACGTTCCGATTCCCGGCAGGTTTTTCCTATCTTGCCTTCCGGGGGACCGACAGCACGATCGTGGGCTGGAAAGAGGACTTTAACATGGCTTTCCGGTGTCCTGTGCCGGCCCAGGAATCCGCGGCACGTTATGTGGACGAGGCGGCGGATGCGATTGACGGGCCGCTTTTGTGCGGAGGTCATTCCAAGGGTGGAAACCTTGCGGTGTACGGTGCGGCAATGTGCTCCGATGTCGCCCGTGAGCGAATCGAACGGGCATATTCCCATGATGGTCCGGGCTTCGTCGAGGAGTTCCTGAACGGCGACGCCTTCGCCGATCTTTCCGGTCGAATCGACAAGACGCTACCTCGGTCGTCGATCTTTGGCATGATGTTCGAGACACAGGAGGACTATGCCATCGTTGAGAGCACCGAGTTCAGCCTGCTGCAACACAATCCCTTTAGCTGGGTGGTTGATGGTCGCGACTTCGTGTACTGCGAGCGCCTGTCCGCCGGTGCTCGATACGTTGATGGCTCTATTCGCGAGATGCTGCTTGCAGTGTCTCCTAGCGAGCGCGAGCGTTTTGTAGATGCGTTGTTCTCCGTGTTTGAGGCTACGGGTGCTGAGCGGTTTGCGGATATCGCTGGGAATCTGCGCGGGAGCCTGCCCGTGATGCTCCAGGCTGCGCAAGGCTTTGACAAGGATACGCGACGCTTGCTCTCGCAGACTATCGTGGCAATCCTTAAATGCGCACTGCTGCCCAAACGATCCCAGATCGACATGCCCGCTGCCGGCAAGAATTTGGCAGAACAGCTCGAGGCTTGGCAGTCCGAGCTCTTGCGCTAGCCATTGGTGCAAAGCAACCTGTCTTTGATGCGTCTGAGGCGGGCTCGACCGCTATACTGGTTCGTGCCGAAATCGATCTAGAACGGAATACCGTATATGAAAATCAATCACGCGATTCTGCATATCCTGGACTTTGACTCTGCCGTCAACGTTATGAGCCAGCGCGAGTTGGATATCGAGAGCCGTACCGTGCGCAACTTCGTGACCACGCATCTGCGCCGCGCACGCACCTCGGCCGACAATAAACGCGCCACGTTTGCCGAGAACTCCGCATTCGGCGGCGAGCTCAAGGGCTATTTCTTTGGTGAGCGTGAGTTCGTGGACCTGTCTCAGCAGATTGCGGAGTTCATCTCTTCCGAACTTACCAAGGCCGAGAAAGCCGAGTCCACTGACGTGCTTGTGGCGGACTTTGATGA
>CAUEQX010000107.1 GCA_959020035.1 uncultured Collinsella sp.
CGAGGCCTTCCGTACCATCGTGATGGATGGCACGCCGTTCGATCGCCGCTCGGCCGTTCTTTCGGGCACGGGCCAGGTGCGCGACGTGGTATCTCGTTCGCGTGGGGCCATCGGCTACATTTCGCTGGGCTTCGTCGATAGCCTCAACGCCAAGACCTCGGTCAAGGCTGTCTCGGTCAATCATGTTGAGGCGTCCGAGAAGACGGTCGCGAGTGGCGGCTATCCCATCTCGCGCGACCTTTACTTCTTTGTGAAGGGTGCGCCTTCGCAGCAGGCGCAGGATTACATCGACTACGTGACGTCCGAAAAGATGGACAAGCAGATTCGCGAGGCGGGCTTTATTCCCGTCACCAACGACGAGAAGGGGAGTGAGTAGCATGGAAGCACAGGAAAACTCCCAGACTGAGCAGAATGTTCAGACGCCCAAGAAGCGCGAGCTGGCGCTCGTATCGCGCAGTACCTATATCAAGGAGAAGGCGCTGCAGTGGATCTTCTTTGCCTGCGCGTTCTTGGCGGTCGTTACCGTCATCCTGATTTTTGTCTTTACCACGTACTCGGCGCTGCCCGTCTTTACTGACATCGGTCTGGCGGACTTCTTTAGCTTTACGTGGGCGCCTTCCGAGGGCCACTACGGCATCTTGTCGCTGCTTGCCGGCTCGGGTCTGGTGACCGTCGGTGCGCTCGCCATGGGCGTGCCGCTGGGCGTGGGTACGGCCGTTTACCTGGTCGAGATTGCCAGCAAGCGCGTGCGCAAGCTCATCAGCCCCGCCGTTGACCTGCTGGCGGGCATACCCTCCATCATCTACGGCTTCTTTGGCATGATCATCATCCGCCCGTTTATCGCACAACTGACCGGTGGTCTTGGTTTTGGTGCGCTGACGGCGTGGTTCGTGCTCGCCATCATGATCGTCCCTACCATCACGACGCTTACCATCGATGCCCTCAATTCCATTCCCATGGGCATTCGCGAGGCATCGTATGCCATGGGTGCTACTAAGTGGCAGACCATCTATAAGGTCGTGCTACCTGCCGCCAAACTGGGTATCGTTGATGCCATCGTGCTGGGTATGGGCCGTGCCATCGGTGAGACCATGGCCGTGCTCATGGTCGTGGGTAACGCTCCGGTTATTCCCGACAGCATTGCGAGCCCCATCTCGACGCTCACGAGCCAGATCGCGCTCGACATGAGCTATTCCTCGGGCCTGCACCGCTCGGCTCTGTTCGGCATGGGCGTGGTCCTGTTTATCATCTCCGCCATGCTGGTGGGCATCGTCCGTCTGATTTCCAAGAAGAAGAGGGGGTAGGCTATGTCCGATTCCGTTGACGCGACGGTCGATGCGACCTCGTCGCGCGAGCGCATCAAGCGTGCCCTTTCCCACGGCAAGAAGGGCCGCATCAACAAGGACCTGTCCAACAAGATCATGCTTGGCGTGTTCCGTGCCGCGGCATACATCACCACGCTGGTGCTGGTCGCTATCATCGCCTACGTGGTTGTTAACGGCTTACCGCATATCTCGCTCGACTTTATCTTCGGTTGGCCCCAGGGCGTCAACGCCGAGGGCGGAATTTGGCCCACGATCGTCTCGACCGTCTACGTGACGGCGCTCGCCATGCTTATCTGCACGCCGATCGCTGTGCTGGCAGCCGTCTATCTGGCCGAGTACGCCAAGCAGGGCAAGGTCGTCGAGCTCATTCGCTACGCTGCTGACGCTTTGGCCTCGGTGCCCTCCATCGTTATGGGCCTGTTTGGCTACGCCTTGTTTGTCGAGGCTATGGGCCTGGGCCTTTCGATGGTCTCTGCCGCTCTGGCACTTGCGCTCTTGATGCTCCCCATCGTCATGCGCACCACCGAAGAGGCCATTCGCGCCGTTCCGCGCTATATCCGTTGGGGCGCGTACGGCCTGGGCGCCACCAAGTGGCAGGTTGTCTCCAAGATCGTGCTTCCTTCTGCCTTTGGCCGTATTGCCACGGGCATCGTCCTCGCCATCGGCCGTGCCATTGGCGAGACCGCGGTGGTGCTCTACACCATGGGCCAGGCCATCAACCTGCCTATTTCGCCGCTCGATTCCGGCCGCCCCATGACGGTTCACCTGTACCTGCTTGCCAACGACGGCATCAACATGAACGCAGCCTACGGCACCGCGCTCTTGCTGATGGTGATCATTTTGGCCTTCAACCTGTTTGCGCGCTTCCTGTCGCGCACGCGTCGCTAGTTAAGGAGTCCCATGTCCGTTTATCAGTCCGCTCCCACGTTGGAGCAAGCGGCCATTACGGCCAAGGATTTCAACTTTTGGTACGGTGACTTTCATGCGCTGACGGGGCTTGACCTCAACATCGCCAAAAACGCCATCACCTCCTTCATTGGCCCTTCGGGCTGCGGCAAGTCGACGTTTTTGCGCTGCATCAACCGCATGAATGACCTGATCGAGGGCACGCGCGTCGAGGGCACCATGACGCTCGACGGCAACGATATCTATGCCGAGGGTGTCGACCCGGTCGATCTCCGTCGTCGCGTGGGCATGATCTTTCAGCAGCCCAACCCATTTCCTAAATCCATCTACGAGAATGTCGCCTTTGGCCCTCGTCTGCAGGGCGTGACTAGCAAAAGTGACCTCGATGACATCGTGGAAGAATCGCTCAAGCGCGCCAACCTCTGGAAAGAGGTATCCAATCAGCTCAACAAGGATGGTTTGGCGCTCTCGGGCGGTCAGCAGCAGCGTCTGTGCATCGCGCGCGTGCTTGCGGTGCAACCCGATGTCCTTCTGATGGACGAGCCCTGCTCCGCCATCGACCCCACGTCCGTCTCTAAGGTCGAGGATCTGATGGCCGAGCTGGCGCCCGAGATGACGATCATCATCGTCACGCATTCAATGCAGCAGGCAGCTCGCATTAGCGACTACACCGCATTCTTCTTGCAGGAAGTTGCCGGCGAGCCCGCTACGCTCATCGAGTATGGTCAAACCGACGCGATCTTCACCAGCCCGGTGGACTCGCGGACGGAAGACTATATCACCGGCCGCTTTGGCTGATCGGTGCGACTAGTCCCAAGCCGATCGGATCTGGTCCGGTGCGTATTCACTGTGCGGGCGGCATGACCGCACCCAACTGATTGGAGTGAACCATGCGCAAACTGTTTTCCCGTCAGCTCATCGAGGCCCGTCACGAGATGCTGAGCATCTACGAGGCCGTCGATCTGGCC
The DNA here is from genome assembly GCA_959020035.1 of uncultured Collinsella sp. GTDB lineage: Bacteria > Actinomycetota > Coriobacteriia > Coriobacteriales > Coriobacteriaceae > Collinsella. The sequence continues at coordinate 3,200 of CAUEQX010000107.1, forward strand.
CTCCACGATGCCGTGAAGGCCTATGTGACCGACGACCGCAAGCTCGCCACCAAGACCAAGAAGCGCACGCTTTCGATTGACGCACGCTGCGCCAACCTGGAGGCCGTCTGCTACAACCTGATTGCCACGCAGTCACCGGTCGCCTCCGACTTCCGCTTGCTGCAGACGATCATCTACGTCGACTTTAACCTGCAGCGCATGACCGATAAGGTTCGCCAGATTTGCCGCGCCACGCGTCATATGATCAAGGCCGACATCTCGCTGCCCAAGGAGCTTGTCGGCACGGTCGAGGCCGAGGCTGAGGCCGTCTACCAGGTGCTGGGCTCTTCGCTTTCTGCGCTCGTCACCAACGACATGTCCATCATCTGCAACTTGGCCGTCGAGGACGAGCCAGTGCACGCCGCCTACGAGAAGTTCTTCCGCACCTTTAACCGCATGGACACGGGCGATTTTATGGACGACGACAGCAACTATGACGACCTGCGCCGCGCCATCATGGTATCGCGCTATCTCGATCGCATCGCCTCGATTTCCATCGATGCCGCCTGCCGTCTGACCTTCCTGTTGACCGGACAGCGTATGACTGCCGGTGATATCGCCTGCACTGATGAGGATGAGCTCGAGAGCATGCGCGTGCCTTCGGGCGAGGGTGTTATCATGAGGCCCGCCGTCGACGCTCGCTACGTTGCCAAGGTGCCCACTAACGAGGTCAGCGAGGGTCTTCGCTACCTGCTCGATCATCTTGAGGACGAGGACGATGGCGAGGACGACGAGGAGTAAGTAATTCCGTTCGTCGAAAGATTGTAAATACCTAAGTGAGCGCGGCCTTGCACATGCGGGGCCGCGCTCTTGCGATAGCATGGGACTACTTGTTTGGCTGTCAGCGGAGGCGATTGGCAATGGATAACTATTTGGACTTGATGCGCGCTCGCCGCGAGCAGATTCTGGAACGTTTTTATGCGGCGCTCGATCGCGCGGGCCGTCCCCACGACGCCGCGCGCCTCATTGCCGTGTCCAAGACCGTTGGTGTCGATGAGACCGTTGCCGCCATCCAGGCGGGGTATCGCCATTTTGCCGAGAATCGCCCGCAGGAGCTGGTTCGCAAGCTCACGGGTCTGGCGGAGCATCCGGAGCTGCCCGAGGTGCGCTTCGATATGATCGGCAACCTGCAGACCAATAAGATCAATGCGGTGCTGGGCTCAGCCGAGCTGATTCACTCGGTGGGTTCGCTGCATCTGGCGCAGGCGATCTCGAGCCGTGCTGTCCGCAAGATTGAGGCAGGCGAGCTCGCCGGCCCCCAGCGTGTGCTCATTGAGGTCAATGTGAGTGGTGAGGAGTCGAAGGGAGGCTTTTCGCCCGATGAGATTCGTGCCGACGCGGGCGAGCTTGCGGAACTTGAGGGAATTTGCGTACAGGGGCTTATGACTATGGCGCCCCGGGGGAATAAGGATGTGGCACGCCGCACCTTTGCGGGGCTTCGTGAGCTGAGGGATGAGCTGGAGGCGGCGCATCCCGATTTGAACCTGCCTGAGCTTTCCTGCGGCATGAGCGAGGACTTTGAGCCTGCCCTTGAGGAGGGCTCTACGCTCGTTCGCCTGGGCAGGGTAGTATTTAGCCCGGAGTTTGCAGTAAAATAAGGCTCTGAAGTGCGCACTGATTATCGGGGCGCCTGCACTAAACCGCGAGAGGACACAACCATGGGCTTCCTTGACGAGATTAAAAATAAGATGCACCTGGGCGGCCAGCAGGGTTACGACCAGGGTTATGGCCAGGACGACGACTACGGCTACGATGACGGCTATGACGATAGTTATCAGGGCAACGGCTACAGCGGTGCTTCGGGCGAGGGCTTCTACACCCAAGACGAGCCGAGCAACGGCCTGCTTGGTCAGACGCGCCGCGGTGAAGCTGAGTCGGTTGCCGTGTATACGCGCTCCGGTCAGCTGGTCGGCGATGACTCCCGCCATGCCACGACGTATAACCCGCCTTCGCGCTCGCAGGACAGTGTTGCGAGCGGTTATCGTCCCGGTGCCTATGACACGCCGTCGAGCTACGCCGAGAATACCCGCGCCCGTGCCGCCGCTGCACCCGCGCCTGCACCGAGCGATGCCTCGGCCTATGCGAGCAATATCATCAACGCCACGCCGCAGCTGCCGGCCTATGTCCTGCGCCCCGAGAGCTATGACGACGTGGAGACTGTGGTGCGCCGCGTTCGCACCAAGCAGCCTGTCGCACTGATTTTTGTGGGCGTACGCACCGAAGTTGCCAAGCGCGTCTTGGACTTCTCTTACGGCTTTGCCTGCGGTCTGGGTGCCACGGTCAAGGAGGTGGGCGACCGCGTGTTCATGGTGCTGCCCGCCGGTTGCGAGGTCAAAGATTCCGATCTCAAGAAGCTTCGTGCCGACGGCTACCTTAAGTAAAGACAAGACGAGGAGATTCCCATCAACATCTACACTATCGTCCAGCTGGTCAACACGCTGTTCAACTTCTATTCCACGCTCATTGTCGTCTACTGCTTTATGACGTGGATTCCCATGAAGCAGGGTGGTTTGCTTCAGGATATTGCTGCGGTGCTTGATAGCGTGTGCGGTCCGTGGCTCAACCTGTTCCGTCGTTTCATCCCGCCGATGGGCGGTATCGATTTTTCGCCGGTCGTTGCGATTATTGCGTTGCAGTTGGTGCAGAGGCTGGTTCTGCAGCTTCTTATAGGTATACTCGTGTAGAACTGTCTTAGTAACTTACGTCGGGCGTGTAGCGCCGAGGCGATGAAAAAGGAGACTTGTTATGGCTATTACCCCTGCAGACATCCAGGCTCAGACTTTCTCTGAGGCCAAGCGTGGCTACGATCCTGCCGAGGTCGACGTCTTCTTGGAGACGCTGTCCTCCGAGGTTGACGCTATGCTCGCTAAGATCGTCGACCTTAAGGGTCGTCTGACTGCTACCGAGCAGCAGCTTGCCGATGCGCAGGCTCAGCTTGCCCAGGCTCAGGATACCGCCGACCAGGCCGTTCCTGCCGCCCCCGTGGCTGCTCCCGCCCCTGACTTCTCCGCTCAGGAGCGCCAGATTTCCGCTGCCCTGATCGCTGCCCAGC
>CAUEQX010000108.1 GCA_959020035.1 uncultured Collinsella sp.
GTACGCGACCGACGATTGAACGTCAGATTGCCGCTTAGGGGCGTTTGCAGCGTCGGGTCGTTACGGCGTTTGGTAAAACGCCGTAACTATTAAAGCTGGCGCAGGCCCTCTTCCAGGCCGGTCTTGCTGTCGGTCTTCTCGTCGCGCATCTTGATGACGCGGGCGGGGACACCGGCCACGACGGCACCGGCGGGGACATCCTCGACGCACACGGCGCCGGCGGCAACAACAGCGCCCTTGCCCACGCGTACGCCCTCCAGGACCACGGCGTTGGCGCCGATCATGACGTCGTCTTCGATGATGACGGGCGTGGCGCTTGCGGGCTCAACGACGCCTGCCAACACGGTTCCAGCGCCGATGTGGCAGTTCTTGCCCACGGTGGCGCGGCCGCCTAGCACGGCGCCCATATCGATCATGGAACCCTCGCCGATAACGGAGCCGATGTTGATGATGGCGCCCATCATGATGACGGCACGGTCGCCAATCTCGACGCGGTCGCGGATGATCGCGCCCGGCTCGATGCGGGCGTTGATGCCCTTAAGGTCGAGCATGGGCACGGCGGAGTTGCGGCAATCGTTCTCCACGTCGTAGTAATCGATGGAATCGGCGTTGGCGTCCAGGATGGCCTTAAGCTCATCCCAGTCGCCAAAGACGGTCTTGCCGCGACGACCGCCGTAGACATGTGCGTCGCCCCAAGCAACCTTCATGCCCGGCTTCTCGCGCACGTACAACTTGACGGGCGTCTTTTTGGGCGCGGTGGCGATGTAGTTGATAATCTTCTGTGCATCCATCTCGGCTGCGTTACTCATTTGCTATCTCTCCTTTGGGCGGATTCGGTTGACACCTGGTTAGACAAACATGACCTGGTCGAACGTATAGAAGCCGGGTTCGCGGGTGACGAGCTTCTGCGCGGCTGCCAAGGCGCCGTTGACAAAGATCTGACGACTCGTGGCGCGGTGGGTGAGCGTGACCTCCTCGTCCTGGCCGAAAAAGCTTACCTCGTGCACGCCGGCGACGGTGCCGCCGCGCAGCGAGTGCATACCGATCTCCTTGGGGTCACGCGCGCCGCACATGCCCTCGCGGCCATAGACGGGGTGGTAGCCTGCCTCGGGCTCAGCTTCGACGACGGCATCGAGCAGTAGCTTGGCAGTTCCGCTGGGGGCATCGACCTTTTGGTTGTGGTGCGTCTCGACGATTTCGCAGTCAAAGCCGGGCAGCTCGCGTGTAGCCTGCGCTACCAGATGGCGCAGGGCTGCGATACCGATGGAGTAATTGCCCGAGTGCATAACGCGGGTGTTCTGGCCCAGCTCACGCAGGCGGTCCATCTGCTCGGGGGTGTAGCCTGTGGTGCCTGAGACCAATGCCGCGCCCGTGCGCTCGACATAGGCGACGACGGCGTCGAAGGTCGCGACGTTCGAGAAGTCGATAATCACATCGGCAGCCGGTGCGTTCTCGAGCTTGCTCAAATCGAAGCCAATCTGGGTCACGATATCAAAAACGGGTTGACCGGCGGCGTCGACAACGCCCTCGGCGGTGGTGCGGATGAGCGAGCCCATGCGGCCCGTTCCCATAATGACGGTCTTAATCAAGCAGACCAGCTCCCTTCAGAGCATCGGTAAGTGCGGCTCGCGTGTCGTCTGCCATGGGGCACAGCGGCATACGGTAGTTTGCCTCGATCATGCCCATCTGGGCGAGCGCTTCCTTGACGGGGATGGGGTTGACCTCGCTAAAGAGGGCATTGATGAGCGGCTGGCCGGCAATCTGGATATCGCGGGCGCGTGCCACGTCACCGTCCAGATAGGCGCGGCACATGTCGTGCACGAGCTGCGGCTGAACATCGGCCCACACGCTGATGGTGCCCGAGGCGCCCAGGCTCATGAGCGGTACGGTAAGCGCGTCCTCGCCCGAGTACATGCGGAAGTCGTCTGACAGCAGGTGGGCGATCTTGGCCGCGTAGGCGACGTTGCCCGAGGCCTCCTTAATACCCATGATGTTGGGGTGCGCGGCCAGGCGTTCTACGTTGCGCTCGCTGATGCCGCAGCCACAGCGGCCGGGGATGTTGTACAGGATGCAGGGGATGTCCACGGCATCGGCGACGGTCTTAAAGTGCTGATAGATACCCTCTTCATTGGACTTGTTGTAGTAGGGGGTGATGAGCAGCAGACCGTCGGCGCCCAGGCCCTGATAGGTGAGCGACTTGGTGAGCATGGTCTGCGTGGAGTTGGAGCCCGAGCCGGCGATGACGGGGACGCGTCCTGCAACATGCTTGACCACGGCGGCGACGACGGAGTTGTCCTCGTCATCGGTCATCGTGGCACTCTCACCGGTGGTGCCCAGGGTGAGGATGGCGTCGGTGCCATTTTGCAAGTGGAAATCGATAAGGCGCTCGAGCGCGTCAAAGTCGACGCTGCCGTCCTTTTTAAACGGCGTGACGAGGGCGACGATCGAGCCCTCGAGGTTACGGATGTCCATGTTCTTCTCCTTCGCTTCCGCGATCTGGATGCGTTTGTTCCATTGGGCGGCGACGGCCAGGCGCTCGTCCTGAGCGCGACGGCGGGCGCTTTCGGCGCGCGATTTGGCCAGCAGCTCGCGGCCGCACGGCAGCACGTCGAGCGTGGCAAAGTAATCGCCCGGGCGCTCGGGGCGTCGGATGAGGTCGGCCGAGCCATCGGGGCGCAGCAGGACCTCGGCGGAGCGCAGGCGGCCGTTGTAGTTGTAGCCCATGGAGTAGCCATGCGCGCCGGTGTCGTGAATCACGAGCACATCACCCATGTCGATATGCGGCAGCTCGCGGTCGATGGCGAACTTGTCATTGTTCTCGCACAGATTGCCCGTGATGTCGTACGTGTTTGTGACGGGGGCTGCGGTTTTATCAGGACCGTCCGGCTGACCCATCACCGTGATGTGGTGGTAAGCGACATACATGGCGGGACGAATGAGGTCGACGGCACTGGCGTCCACGCCGATATAGTTCTTGTAGATCTGCTTCTCGTGGATGGCCTTGGTGACCAGGCAGCCGTAGGGGCCCATCATAAAGCGGCCCATCTCGGTGCAGATGGCCACATCGCCCATGCCGGCAGGAACCAGGATCTCGTCGTATGCCGCGTGCACCCCCTCGCCGATGGCGTGAATGTCGTTGGCCTGCTGCTCGGGCAGATAGGGGATGCCGACGCCGCCGGACAGATTGATGAAGGCGACATGTGCGCCGGTCTCGCGCTCCAAGCGTACGGCAAGCTCAAAGAGGATGCGCGCGAGTTTGGGGTAGTAGTCGTTGGTGACGGTGTTGCTGGCAAGGAATGCGTGGATGCCAAAGTTCTCGGCGCCCTTGGCCTTGAGCATACGAAAGGCCTCGAAGAGCTGCTCGGTGGTCATGCCGTACTTGGAGTCGCCCGGGTTGTCCATGATGCCGTTGGAGAGCTGGAACAGGCCGCCTGGATTAAAGCGGCAGCTGACCGTTTTGGGGATGGGCCCCGCAACACGCTCAAAGAACTCTATGTGGCTGATGTCGTCAAAGTTGACGATGGCACCCAACTTGTCGGCGAGCTCAAAGTCGGCCGCCGGCGTGTCGTTGGACGAGAACATGATGTCGTGTCCCGTGATACCCAGCGAGCGGGCGATCATGAGCTCGGTATAGCTCGAGCAATCGCAGCCGCAGCCGTATTCGTTGAGAATGGAGATGAGCGCCGGGTTGGGATTGGCCTTGACGGCAAAGTATTCCTTAAAGCCCGGGTTCCATGCAAAGGCGTCGCGTACTTCTTGCATGTTGCGGCGGATGCCCGCCTCGTCGTATAGATGAAACGGCGTGGGGAACTGCTCGACGATATGCTCGAGTGTCTCCTTGTCCACAAACGGCTGCTTGGCCGCATATGCCTCGTTGGGGGTCAATGCCATGTCCCGTAAACCTCGCTATCCAGACGGCGCCATCTGCGCATCGAATCCGCATAGCGTGGACCCAATGTCCGGATAGCGCTCCCGCATTGCTGCAGACAGTCCTGTGGGTATTTCCCACAGGCCCACCAGGTTGTTCGTGCCCGAAAAGCCCAGTTCGGCGGGTTTCGCCTCCCCGCGGGGTCAAAGCCTGCCGGCTCGCCCGCGGCTCTTCGTGCCCGCGCCTCTATCAAGTGGTAAAGACCCTACCACGTTGCACTTTACCAAACAAGAGTATTCGTATATAACGTTTAAAAAATGCAGCAATATGCTGGAAACATGTGTGCCACAATCCTGTATCACAATATTGTGTGAATGGATATGCCCCATGAAAGGATCCTTTATGACCGAGCTCCAAGAACTTCGTCGCTATCGTCGCGACCTGCATCGCATTCCGGAGCTCGATTTCGATCTTCCTCAAACCATAGCCTATATCGAGGGCGTGCTCGCTTCGCTTGCCTGTGAAGTGACCCATCCCTGCCCCAGCTGTGTTTGTGCTTTCTTCGACGCTGGCACGGGCGCCGCGCATGCCACGGCGATTCGCGCCGATATGGACGCACTGCCCATCGCGGAGGCGACGGGTGCGGCCTTTTCCTCGAAGCATCCCGGAAAGATGCACGCTTGCGGACACGATGGACACATGGCCATGGCCCTTGCGGCGGCAACCTTTGTCGATCGCACGATTCGTGAGCAGCCAGGTGCCATCATGCGCAACGTGCTCTTTGTGTTCCAGCCTGCCGAGGAGACGACTGGTGGCGCCAAGACAGTTTGCGAGAGCGGTGTGTTCGAGCGCTACGGGGTCGACCGCATTTTTGGCTTTCACGTGTGGCCCGATCTGACTGCGAACACATTGGCGAGCTGTTCCGGCCCGCTGCTGGCGCGCTCGAGTGAGACACACATTCATATTCACGGGACGAGCATCCATATCGCTAAGACCTATGGCGTTCCGGTCGAGGAATCGCACGATGCGGCGCTGGCGGCTGCCAAGTTCTTGGTTGCCGAGCGCGAACTGATGGACGAGCTGGGCACCGACGAACCCTGTATCGGCAAGTTTGGCCTGCTGCAGGCTGGCACCGTTTGCAACGCGGTGGCGGGGGAGGCCCATGTGGCCGGAAGCCTGCGTGTGTTTACGGACGACATGTTCGACCGGGCGCGCGAAGGCGTGCGCCGCGTGCTGGACGATGCCTGTGCCGCAACGGGCTGCACGTATGATCTCGACTTTGCCGAGGGCTATCCACCGGTCGATAACGATCCTGAGTTGTTTGCCCGAATCGCGCCCGCTCTGCCCGAATTGCAGCTCGTGGACGAGCCGCTGCTAATCGCCGAGGATTTCGCGTTCTATCAGCGCCATCTGCCGGGCGTGTTCTTCTTGCTAGGCACGGGCGTGCCAGAGGACCAAGACAACCCGAGTGATTCGGATGGCTGCCCCGCCTATGCAACAAGCGCTCTGCATACCGATAGCATGCTCTTCGACGAGGAAATCCTACTCAAAGGCCTCGATGTCTACAAACGATTACTTTCGCTTGACTAAGGCGTGAAGGACTATTTGTTCTAGAAAACACGAACAAACGTACGATATAATAGAGATGTAAGTCTATAGAAACGTTTGACGTTAATAACGTAAGGCGATACTATGATTGCATCGTATAAAGATGAGGATACCGAACGCTTTGCCATGGGTGTGCGGGTCAGGAGGTTCGTGCCCTTTGAGCGTGTTGCGTTGAGGAAGATTCGCCAACTGCAGGTTTGTGCTTCGCTTGATGATCTTCGCGTTCCACCGGGCAACCGCCTGGAAGCTTTGAAGGGCGATCGTGCCGGTCAATATAGCATCCGTGTTAACGAGCGCTATCGGGTCTGTTTTGAGTGGAGACAGGAGATGGCTTGGAATGTCGAAATCGTCGATTATCACAAGTGATGAGACCGCGCCCGATTTGCTGTCACCGGTGACTCCTGGTGAACTTCTCAAAGAGGAATTTCTTGTTCCTATGGGCATTTCTCAATATCGTCTTGCTAAGGAGACCGGGATTCCGGCACAGCGTATTGGGCAGATTATTTTGGGAAGGCGTCGTGTTACGGCTGACACCGATCTTCGCCTTTGCCGCTACTTTGGCCTAACGGATGGTTATTGGCTGCGCGCCCAGATAGCGTTTGACCTCGAGGCGGAAAAGAGGCGCATCGAACCGGAACTGGATAAGATCGTTCCTGTTCAGCAG
>CAUEQX010000109.1 GCA_959020035.1 uncultured Collinsella sp.
AGGACGGATTCCTTGGGTGCATGCCCATCGTCCTTACCTCTTCAATCTTCCTGCTGATCGCCACCCTTCCCGGCGTAGTCGGTATCACGCTGCCCCAGCCGCTCATCGACTGGTGCAACAAGCTGTACAACTTCACCATGGGCGTCATGGGCATCATGGTCGCCGGCACCACCGCCAAGAACTTTACGGCTTCCATGAACCGTCGCATGCCCGCCGGCAAGGTGCTCAACGACGGCTCCACCATGGTGGCCGCCCAGTGCAGTATGCTTTTGCTCGCCGTTACGCAGTTCACCACCAAGTTCAACGGCTCCGAGCTTTCGGTCTTCGATTGCACCAGCATGGGTACGCGCGGTCTGTTCTCGGCCTATATCGCCGCGTTCATTACCGTGTGGGTTTATAAGTTCTGCGTCTCGCGCGATCTGACCATTAAGCTGCCCAAGGAGGTTCCGGGCGCCATCGCTCAGAACTTCCGCGACATCATCCCCTTTGGCGGCGCCGTCATCATCTGCGGCATCATCGATGTCGTCGTGCGCAACCTCATGGGCGTTCCGTTCTCCGAGCTGCTTATCAAACTGCTCTCCCCGCTCTTTACCGCTGCAGAAACCTATCCTGGCCTTATCCTTATCCAGGCAGCCACTGCGTTCTTCTGGTTCATCGGTGTCCATGGTCCTTCGATTGTCCAGCCGGGCATCGACCCCATCCGTCTTGCCAACCAGGCTGAGAACCTGCAGGTTCTGCTGGCCGGTGGTCACCCCGCCCATTCCCTCACCTTCAACATGTCGCTCGTGGGTGAGTTCGGCGGCACCGGCGCCACGTTCATCGTACCGCTTCTGCTGATTCTCTTTATGAAGTCCAAGCAGCTCAAAGCCGTCGGTAAGGCCTCGATTGTTCCTGTTGCCTTCGCCGTCAACGAACCGCTGCTCTTTGGCGCGCCGATGATTCTTAACCCCTACATGCTCATCCCCTTTGTTGCCGCCGGCTGCGTCAACGTGAGTGTTGCCAAGTTCTTTATCGACAATGTGGGCATGAACGGCTTCTCCTTCGTGGTGCCTTGGGCTACCCCTGCCCCCATCGGTATCTTCATCACCACGAACTTCCAGCTTATCGCCCTGGTGTTTGTCGCAATCATCATCTTGCTGGACGCCATCATTTACCTGCCGTTCTTGAAGGCATACGATAAGCTGCTCTGCGACCAGGAGGCCGAGCGCGCCGCCGAGCTGGGTCTCGAGTCCGATGGTGCTGCCACCATCGCCGCCAGCACCTCTGCGCCCGCCATCGAGCAGACCGCCGCTGCCGTCGAGCCGACCGCCGCTGCCGCCGACAGCAAGCCTGTCGCCGATCAGCCCGAGCCCGCCTCCGACGCATCCGCTAAGAAGGATGTCGACGGTCTGAAGGTCCTCGTCCTGTGCGCCGGCGCCGGCACCTCTGCCATGCTTGCCAACGCCATCAAGGAAGGTGCTGCGCAGACCGGAGAGAACATCGCTTCCTCCGCAGGCGCCTATGGTCAGCACACTGCCATCATGGATCAGTACGACGTCATCGTGCTCGCCCCGCAGGTTCGTAGCTACTACAACGACATGAAGGCCGACACCGATCGCCTGGGCATTAAGCTGCTCGCTCCCCGCGGTAAGGAATATATCGACCTTACTCGCGACCCCGCTGGCGCCATCAAGTGGCTCCGCGAGAACCTCGACTAGTTCCTCCCTCTGTTGGTGCCCGGATTCCCGGTTCGGGCACCTCTCCCTATTCGTATCCCACAGAAAGGATGACTCATGACCAACCCCATGCAGTTCCCCGACGGCTTTGTGTTTGGCGGCGCCACCGCTGCTTACCAGGTTGAGGGCGAGACCCGTACGCACGGCAAGGGCAAAGTGCCCTGGGACGATTTCCTGGCTGCCCAGGGTCGCTTCTCCCCCGACCCCGCAAGCGATTTCTACAACAAGTACCCGGTCGATATCGACCTGTGCCAGCGTTTTGGCATCAACGGTATCCGTGTCTCCATCGCTTGGAGCCGTATCTTCCCCAACGGCACTGGTGAGATTAACCCCGAGGGCGTTGCCTTCTATCACGAGCTCTTTGCCACCTGCAATAAAGCCGGCGTTATCCCCTATGTCACGCTCGATCACTTCGATACGCCCGAGGCCTTCTACCAGGACGGTGGCGAGGGATTCCTGACGCGCACGACAATCGACGCCTTTGTCGAGTACGCCAAGTTCTGCTTTGCCGAGTTCACCGAGGTCAAGCACTGGTTTACCTTTAACGAGATTCCCGCGACCGCCGAGGGCAGCTTTATCGTTGGCAACTGGCCGCACGGCGAGAAGTACCGCCTGGACAAGGCCTTCCAACTCATGCACAACATGATGGTGGCCCACGCCAAGGCTGTCGTCGCCTTCCATGAGGGCGGCTTTGAGGGCGAGATCGGCATTGTCCAGAACCTGGAGCCCAAGTATCCCCTCGACCCCAACAACGCCGCCGACTGCGAGGCAGCCCGCATGGCCGACGTCATCAACAACCGCTGGGTACTCGACGCCACCTTCCGCGGCCACTATGCAGCCGACACCATGGAGGCTGCGACCAAGCTGGCCCATATCGCCGGCGGCGAGCTCGACGTCCGCGACGAGGACATCGCCGCGCTGACCGCCGCGCTCCCCTACAACGATTGCCTGGGCGTCAACACCTACAAGTGCCAGTTCCTGCGTGCCGCCGAGGGCGAAAACGACATCAACCACAATGGCACCGGCGACAAGGGCTCCTCGCGCTGGTTCCTCAAGGGCGTGGGCGAGTCATGCGTGCGCGAAGGCGTACCCACCACCGATTGGGACTGGATTATCTATCCCGAGGGCCTCTACGACCTGCTGCTCCGCATTAAAAACGATTACCCCAACTACAAGAAGATCTACATCACCGAGAACGGCATGGGCTATAAGGACGACTTTGAGGACGGCTTTATCGACGACGCCCCTCGCATCGACTATATGCGCCAGCATCTCGCGTGGATCCTCAAGGCAATCGACGGCGGCGTGAACGTCGACGGTTACTTTGTGTGGTCGCTGCAGGACCAGTTCTCCTGGACCAACGGCTATAACAAGCGCTATGGCCTGTTCTACATCGACTTTGAGACCCAGAAGCGCTATCCCAAGGCGAGCGCGTACTGGTACAAGAACGTCGCGGAGACCGGCCTGCTTATGGCCTAGTTTCCGCCGCATGCCACCCGTCGGCCGCATACGAATCCCAAACCGGTTCGTATGCGGCCTTTTTGTTTTTGGTGAGCCCGTGCAGGCCGTTTATCTCGATTTGTAACATCTAGCAAGGATTTTCGGCTCCAATTGTTACAGATTGAGATGAACGGGGGCATCCGGTTCGAAATATCTAGATCTGTAACATCTAACTCGCTTTTAGCCGTCTAACTGTTACAGATTGAGACGATTCGACGGTATCGTCCGCATGGACACACCGTGGTACAATTGTGTCCCAACGCAAAGGAGGTACCCATGTCAGCTTGTGTGCCCGTCCGAGATATGAAGGACACTGCTGCATTCACCACGCTTGTTGAGTCTGAGCGCGACGTCACCGTAACTAAGAACGGCTACGAGGCCATGCACTGCATCAGCAGCGACCAGTATCGCCTCATGCAAGAAGAAATCGCCAAGGCAAAACTGCTGTCTCGTATGATGTTGGCAGAAGACGAAATATCGCAAGGCGACTACAGCGACTACGAATCCTTCGCGGCTTCGATACGAGACAAATATGACCTATAACGTCGTAATCCTCAAAAGCGCGCGATATGAGTACGAGAGTATTGTCGGATACCTTGCTCAAATCCTTAAGAATCCGCGTGCAGCAGGCAATTTTGTCGCTGAGTTTGAATATCAGCTTGATCTGCTTCGCGAGCAGCCGCTCCTACGTCCCCTCTCGCACATGCAAGAGCTGGCGGCACGTAATTACCGATCGTTTCCCGTCAACAACTACGTGTGCCTTTACAAGCTTGAGCACGAAACAATCTATATCGCCCACATCTTTCATCAGTCACAGGACTACGCCCGCCTGGTCTAGCTCACAAGCTGATTACTTGGCCCGAGCACATTTGCGCGTCATATCGCGTCACGTTGACGCGTAAAATGACGCGCAAATTTTTACGCGTCATCAAATTTGACGCACAAATGGTGTTTTTACATTTACGTGTCATTTTGCGCGTCATTGTGAAGCGGTAACCCCGCGCTGGAAAGGGCAAAAGTCCTCCTGCAGCGTTAGCTAGCAGATGACCTGCGTGTGCTCCTCGATGGCGACACGATCCATGGCGGCAATACCCGGCTCGCACACCACGGCGTCCAAACTGTCCAGGCGGCAGAAGGTGTAGAAGCCGTGCCTGCCGATCTTGCTGGAGTCGGCGATGAGGCAGCGCGTATCGGCCTTGCTAAAGACGAGCTGCTGGATGCGGCCCTCGTCCATGTTGGACGTGGACACGTCGCCGTCCAGGATGCCGTTGGCACCGATAAACGCCGTGTCAATCCCTAGTGCGCGCAGGGTATCCTCGGCCGTGGGCCCCACAAAGGCGGCGGTGCGGCGGCGGTACATGCCGCCCACCAGGCACAGCTCGCAATCCTCGCGCGCCTCGAGCAGGCTAAAGGCCGAAAGCGAATTGGTCACATAGATGGAAGTCAGCTTGTCGGTGACTCGGAGAGCGCCAATGCGATCTCACGACGGCTGCGCTCATTGTCTCAATTAGCTACTCAACGAAATACGGCCCCGCAGCTCAATAAGCTGCGGGGCCGTACTATACACCGACGAATCAACGACGGAGTGCATCCACTATTTGGCCAGCTCCTGAACGATCCAGTCAATTGCACCTTCGGGATCGTTGGTAAGGTCGATATACTCCTTGCCCCTTGTGGTGAGCAGTTTAATTCCAAGGCGATCGGTATCGGCCTTCATAGCGTCATAGTACATGCGTGCCTGGGGCGCCAGAACAATCACGTTGTACTGATCCATCGTATCATAGTGGCTTCCGTACGCACCGGACTGAGAAACCAGATCAATACCCTTAGCAGCGGCGCCTTCGCGAAGAGCATTTGCCAAGAGAGTCGAAGTGCCGGCACCCTGGCAAAGCACAAGCACGCGGATCTGCTCCGCCTTGTCCTTTACCGCCTCGAGAGCTTTTGCGACATTTTCCTGTGCGGCAATAGCATCTGCATCCGAGGTTCCTGCAGTCTCCTTTGCAGACTCTTCCAAACAAAGCTGATGGTCATACGCCTTGCAGAACGGATAGTAAATCACAAAGTCAACGACCAACAGCACCGCAATCAATACAAGAGAACGTACATCAAGACCTGTGGTGAGGAATGCACCGATTGGGCCGGGAAGCGCCCACGGCATGGTATACATGGGGGCGTTCATTCCAATTACGTCAATGAAAAACTTACCGATTATAGCGTTGACCATAGGAGCCGCTAGGAAGGGCACGAACATATAGGGATTGAGAACAATCGGCATACCGAAGAGAACGGGCTCGTTAACTCCAAAAATCACCGGGATAATCGATGCCTTGCCCATGGCTTTAAGCTGCTTGGAACGCATAAACATGATCAGGATAATAGGAACGATGAACGTGCAGCCAGAACCGCCCAGACCGCCGATGAAGTTTGTAAAGTCCAGCGCGAGAGCAATTGACGGGTGTCCACCTGCTTGGTAAACCGCAAGATTGGTAACGGTATTGTCGTAGAGCGCAGCATTGATCGGAGTCATGACAACCGAGGCACCGTGAATGCCCATAAATTGGAAAAGTGCGACCGCGCCCTCGATAAGCGCCATGCCAGGATAGGTGTCGACCGCGGAGAACAGCGGCGAGATAAGAGCGGATACCAAATTGGCGAACGGCACAGCAAGCAGCTTACGGCTCGCAAGATCGATAAAAGCGCACGCAAGGATCGAAAACCCAAACGCAAAGATATCGCGAAAACTCTGCGCAATAGAGCCAGGGACCTCTTTGGGGAGCTTGATCGTCACATTATGGCTAATGCACACCTTATAGATATTAACGGTCAAGAATGCGGATACGAACGCAGCGATAAAACCCTTGGTTCCCATGTGAGTCCTAGGCCCTTTCGACACCACCTATATTGCGAATCAGCACCGCCGCCCA
>CAUEQX010000110.1 GCA_959020035.1 uncultured Collinsella sp.
CCTATAGTATGTTCATTAAAATTGGCTCCAATACGCCTTAAACCAGTCAGGTTGGCTGTCTTAGGGGGTTGTAGGGTTCGCTCGGACGTCATTTTGGGTGGTTTTGCCTGCTACTAAAATGGTAACAGTACTCATATTTGCCCTTTTTTGCCCACAGACCTTTGAGGGTGCGGCGAAAAGGGCTTGTTTTGATTGTTTGGGGCAGGCACGAGGCGCGGAAACGATGTCTGGAGCGACGGAGCGGCCTGGAATTCATCCGTAGAGGTCTTCATTGGCTGCGCCAGGAGTGTCCCTAGGTACCGGCACATAAGGAACGTCCCTAACTGCCGGAGGGGGCGTCTGCCGTGGCAGACGCCCCCTCCGGATGTGGGAAGTTTGCGCTGCAGGTTACTTGTCGGTGCCCAGCTTGTGCGGCTTGAGAGCGAGCGCATTGACGAGCGCGTCGGTGGCAGACTTGACGGCTGCCGGCTGCGGATCGTTGACGTGATCCTCGGGGTGTACGGGCAGGTCCTTCTTGACAGCATCGTGGATCAAGTTGAGGTACTCAGTCACGCCAGTGGTCGATAGGTGCGTGCCATCGCCATCGAACAGGTCGTTGCGGTTAGCACTGTATCCGTACCAATCGATAACGCGCACGTTCTTGTAGCGCGTAGCGGCGTTGGCGATGGCCTGGTTGGTAGAGCCAACCCACGGCTGCGGGCTGCGCGTGTTCACAAACACCACAATACGCCTATCTCCCGCATCGGCCATGATGGCGTCGATCTGGTCGTCGGTTACCAAGCCGTTGGTGCCCAGGGCAAAGACCACGATCTTGCCGGCAAGGTTCTGCTGGATATAGCCCTCAAATGTCGCGCGCCCCGCATCAAACTGGCGGCCCTTTTCGGCATCGATATGGCTGTGCGGGAACACGCCGTCAAAGGTGTCTACGGCACGCAGCGACACGGAGTCGCCGATCATAAGCAGATCGTAGGAGCCATCGGGGAAGCCGTCGTTGTCCTTGTCGGTGTCGTCGGCCGCCTGCTGGTCGGTGGGCGCGGTGTTCTTGGCTTCCTTGTTCAGAACTTCGGCGCCCTCGCCGCTCAGCGCAGACGTCTCGGGCACAAAGATCAGGCCGCCCAGTGCAACGACCAACACGACAGCGCAGGCTGCGCAGACAGGGACGTGCGCGCGTACCCAGTTAGCGGGCGTGGTGGTGCCGTCGCGGAACTCGGACACGGTGCGCTCAAAGGCGCCCTTCCTAAACGGAGTCTCGATAAAGCGATAGCAGCACTCTGCCACGGTGACCACCACAAGTACCTGCAAGATATACTGCCACCACGGTGTATCGTTGATGTTGGCGACCGGGTTCATGAGCAACAGCAGCGGATAGTGCCACAGGTAGATGCTGTACGAGCGCTTGCCAACCCACACGAGCGGCTCGGCGGACAGCGCGCGGGCAACCATTCCCTGGGGCTGCACGCAGGCCGCGATGACCATGAGCGTGAGGATCGAGCACAGCAGCGTGCCTCCGCGATACTGGAAGGCGGTGTAGCCGTTGGTGAGCGCGACCATGGCGGCAAGGCCAACCAGACCCACGACGCCCAACACATCGATGGATGCGGGCGAGGACCAAAAACGCACGAGGGCGCTTGGCTGTGCCGGGGCGGTCTCGGCTGCTTCGTCGGCCTTCTCGCCAGGCTTGCCCTCGGCGTTCTTGCCGTGCTTGGCGGCGCCAGCTAGGCGATTGAGCCCCAAACGACGAGCGAGACGCACCGGCGCCAGGTCGCGATCGGGGATAAAGGCCATCCAGGCACCCAGCAGCAGCGAGAACACACGGGTGTCGGTGCCGTAGTACACGCGGCTGGGGTCGGCGGCAGGGTTATAGAGCACCATCATGGCGATGGCGGAGACAGCAGCCAAGCCCAGAACCACGCGGCGCGTGTTGGGCTTGCTCACATGCATGGATACCATGGCAAACAGCAGTGGCGGCCAAATCAGGTAGAACTGTTCCTCGATGGCAAGCGACCAAAAGTGCGTGAGCGGCGAGGGGTCGCCCAGGGCATTGAAGTACGAGACGTTTTGGGCAATCTGCCACCAGTTGTTGAAGAACAGCAGCGACGGCAGGATGTCGGGACGCATCTTGGTGAGCATCACGTGGTTAAAGATAGTGCACAGCGCGCAGGTTACAAACACTACCGTTACCACGGCGGGGACCAGGCGACGGATGCGGCGAATCCAGAAGCTCTTGAGGTCGATGTGGCCGGTCTTAGCGACTTCGTTGAGTAGCAGGCGTGTGATCAGATAGCCCGAAAGCACAAAGAAGATCGTGACGCCGAGCAGACCGCCCTGCGCCCACGTGAGGTTGAGGTGATAGAGCACCACCGCGACGACGGCAAGCGTGCGCAGGCCGTCAAGGGCAGGGATGTAGCGGGACTTGGGGCGAGCAGGCGTCTGCTCCGCGGCGGGAGTGTTGGCGCGGCCCGCGTTGTTGGCAGAAGCGCGATGGGGGCTCGCGGTGCGTCGCGGCTCGTTGGCACGGCGTTCGCTCTTCACGCGTTCGTGCGGCGCCGGCTCGTTGCCCGTGCGGCGTCGACCGCGCGAGCCCGATTGCGAGAATTGTTCCATAAAACATCATCCAATGACGAGAATAATCAGCACGTATTCATTGTAGCTGCCTGCTCCTGTGAATGCTTGCTGCTGGCGCAACCTCAAGGGTGCGTTCACATCAAAGTGAACTAAAGTTATAGAGGTGCGAAGGCGCGCAATCGACGGTCGACGGTGGGTGCAAAGCCCGCAGATGAGGAGGTTTCCATGGCAGATCGCGGCATCGTTGCGGTGTTCGGCAGCATGAACATGGACCTTTCGGTGGCGTGCGAGCGCATGCCGCGCGCGGGCGAGACAGTCGGTGGTAGCGGTTTTATCACCAACGCCGGTGGCAAGGGCGCTAACCAGGCCGTCGCCGCCGCGCGCATGGGTGCGCGCACGTGCATGATCGGCGCTGTCGGTCGCGACGCGTTCGGCGCGTCGCTCGTGGTGGGGCTCCAAGACGCCGGTGTGGACTGTGACTTTGTAGTGCATCGCGATGACGTGGAGACGGGAACGGCAACCATCATTCGCTGCGAGGGCGACAACCGCATCATACTGTCACCGGGCGCCAACCATGCGCTTGCGGGCGCGGACGTTGCCTGCGCGTTGAGGCGTCTGGCGGCCCATGAGCTCGACGGCGACGCCAGCGAGATTGCCCCGGCTGCCGGAAGCGTCTTTATCGCCCAGGGTGAATGTGACCTTGCAGCGACGGCCGATGCGCTTGTTTGCGCTCACGAGCTGGGGTTCTATACGGTCTTTAATCCGGCGCCTGCCTGCGAGCTGCCTGCGGAGGTCTGGCCTGCGGTCGACCTGGTCTGTCCCAACGAGACCGAGTGCCAGGTTCTGACGGGAATCTTGCCCGCGGACGATGCAAGCTGCGTCGTGGCGCTCAACGCCCTGCTCGCTAGGGGTGCCGGAGCTGCGGTCATCACGTTGGGCGGTGCCGGCTCGGTTACGCTCGGCGATGACGGTGAGCTGCTGCGCATGCCGGCACTTTCGAGCACGGTAGTCGATACCACGGCCGCCGGCGATACGTTTATCGGCGCGTTGGCGGCGGCTCGCCTAGAGGGCTTGCCGCTCTTTGAGTGCATGGCCGCGGGTGCTCGCGCCTCGGCAGTGACGGTGTCGCGCCTGGGCGCTCAGCAATCGATTCCCACGCGCGCCGAAGTTGAACATTGGTTTGGTTAAACGATAAAGACGGAGAAGCGGAGTAGAACAATGGCAATCAAGAAGCTGATCCTTGATCTGGATATGGGTGTGGACGATGCGATGGCGCTGGCCTATGCCATCGCGAGTCCCGAGGTGGAGCTCGTGGGCATCACCACGTGCTTTGGCAACGTACGCGTCGAGCAGTCGGCGCACAACTGCTTGGCGGTGCTCGACCTGTTGGGTCGTCCCGAGGTGCCGGTGTACCTGGGTGCCGACCGTCCTCTGCAGGCGACTGAGCCCTATGCGCCGCCGGCGTCCACCGCGCTCATTCACGGCAAGAACGGCATCGGCGGCGCGAGCGTGCCCGCGTCGCCCTACGAGCCGGTGGGGGCGACCTCGGCCGACGGCAACGCTGCGGTCGATTATCTGATCGATGCCGCGCGCACCTATGGTCCCGATCTGGTCTACGTAGTGACTGGCCCGCTCTCCAACCTGGCGCTCGCCCTGGAGCGCGATGCGGCGGCGATGATGTCCATCGGCCGCGTGGTCGTGATGGGCGGCGCCCTTACCGTGCCCGGCAACGTGAGCGCGGGCGCTGAGGCCAACATGGCGAGCGACCCCGAGGCAGCCGACGCGGTGCTGCGTTCAGGTCGCAAGCTCACCATGGTGGGTCTGGACGTGACGCATCGCGTGGTGCTCACACGCCGCGACGTTGCCGGCTGGACGGGCTCGGGCACTATGGCTGGCTGCGCATTTGCGAGCATGGTCGAGCACTACATTGGTTCGTACGAGATGAACGCGCCCTACCTGGGCGGCTGCGCGCTGCACGATCCGCTGGCGGTTGCCGTGGCGATCGACCCCACGCTCGTAGGTGCGCTCGCCTGCAACTTGCGTGTTGACTTGCTGGGCGAGTATCGCGGCCGCACCATCTGCGATGAGCGCCGCCTGTCCAATCCGGACAAGAGCGCGCTTGTGGCACTGACCGTGGATGCTCCGCGCTTCCTTTCCGAGTTCAAGGCACGCATGGCCCGCGTCTTGGGCTAAGTTGTCTTTTTGGGACGGGGCTTTTTGACTGGTATGATTGGTGCGACCAATCGAACCAGCTAAAAGAGCCCCGTCCCAATTTGACTAAAAGAGCCCCGTCCCAATTTGACTATCGAGAGGATCTGCCATGGAGCGCATCGCCAGCTTTTCCGTTGATCATCTGTTGCTTGAGCCCGGCGTGTATGTGAGCCGCATCGACCGCGATCCGGCGACCGGTGCTGCTGTCACCACCTTTGACCTGCGCCTGACCACGCCCAACAAGGAGCCGGTCATGAACACGGCCGAGTGCCACACCATCGAGCACTTGGGTGCGACGTTCCTTCGCAATCATGCCGAGTGGTCGGGCCGCATTGTCTACTTTGGCCCCATGGGCTGCCGCACGGGCTTTTACCTCGTCGTATTTGGCGGAGTGACGAGCGAGGAGATTCTGCCGCTCGTGCGTGAGCTGGTCGAGTTTGTCGCCGGTTTTGAGGGCGATGTTCCCGGTGCCGCTCCCGAGGAATGCGGCAACTACCTGGACCAGAACCTCCCCATGGCCAACTGGCTTGCGCGTCGCTACCTCGACCGCGACCTGGCCGATATCGACGAGAAGCATCTGCACTATCAGCAGGCGTAAGGGTTTTATCGCCCAAAACGCGTGCATTGGGCGCCTTCGCTTATGCGGGGGCGCCTTTTTGTTGATTGGTCGGGACGAGCGTTCAAAATCGCTCATGTTTGTTCTAGAATGTTCGTATAGTCACATTTACGAACAGGAGTGAACATGCATATCTACTCTGTCAACGATCCCGAGTTCAAATCCTATGGCAACGTTTGGGATGACGTTCCGTCCGAGCTCACGTCGCCCGTGCTCGAGGCGCTCTCAGCCACGCCCATTCCCGAGGGCAGCAAGTACGTAGCAAGCGCGCCGGAGCTCGAGGGCGTCAAAGATGCCGATAAACTGGGCTTTCTCATGTTTGGCGGCCGTCCCTTCCAGCTCGGCTGGTGCAACGGCCACAACACGCAGCTCAACTGCCTGGAGTATCACCGCGCGAGCGAATTCAACCTGGGCGCTCGCGACTTTATCCTGCTCGTGGCGCATCGCTGGGAGATCGAGGACGGCAAGCTCGACACCGCGTGCGTCAAGGCGTTCCGTGTACCGGCCGGTACGCTTGTTGAGGTCTTCAACACCACGCTCCACTACACGCCGTGCATGGTCGACGACGGCGGCTTCCAGGTGATGGTGGCGCTGCCCGCCGGCACCAACGGCCCGCGCCCCGAGGCTGCAGCCGACATGCCTGCCGCCGGTGACGGCTACTGCTACTGGAAGGCCGACAAGTGGGTTCTCTGCCATGCTGACAGCCCCAAGGCAGCCGAGGGCGGCTACGTAGGC
>CAUEQX010000111.1 GCA_959020035.1 uncultured Collinsella sp.
GAAGGGAGCGCTCCCGCAAACTGCCTCTTGACAACTTATAGGAGCGTCGGTTTTGATTTCGTGAAAAACGGCATGGTTGAGGGTAACCGGCCAAACGTAGTAGATAGGCCCATTTCATGGCAAGCGAATCAACCCTCGGGTACCGTATTAGTTGCGGACCAGGCGGGCGCAGAAGTGGCCGTCGTAGGAGTCGGCGTTTATGGGGACGCTTTGGAAGAGGCCGCGGTCGTTTTGGCGTACGGAAACGAGCTTCTTGGCCTGGGCAAACTCGGGAAGCTGCAGAATCTGGGCTTCGGAGAGCGGCGCCACGGTAAAGCCGGCGCCCTCGGGAGAGGCCAGGAAGGCATCCACGACCTGCGCGTTCTCTTCGTTAAAAACCGAGCAGGTGGCGTAGATGAGCTCACCGCCGGCAGCCACGCGCGCGGCTGCTTCCTTGAGCATCGTCAGCTGCAGCTTGGGCAGCTCAGTCGTAACGTCATTCTCGGTCAGGCGCCACGGAATCTCGGGGTGGCGACGCATGGTGCCGGTGCCAGAGCACGGCGCATCGATAAACACCGTGTCGAACAGGGCAGGCTCGCCGAGCATGGCATCAAACGACGTGAGCACTTCATTGAGCTCGCAGGCATCGCCCGACACCGTACGAACGCCCGAGATGCCCGCCTTATGCAGGCGCGCGAGATTCTGATCGCACTTACGATCGTGCAAATCGAGCGCGGTATGCTGACGCTCGTACCCGGCGCGCTTGGCCTGGCACATCATCACATAGGTCTTGGTGCCGCGACCGGCGCCAATCTCCAGGCAACGACCGGGACGTGTCGCGGCAGTAGCGATAAGCTGAGCGTTGAGGTCCGAGGCAACCGCGGCAGCACGCTCAAACACGCCCGATGCAACCGTGACCTGCGCATCGACCGGAGCATGGCAACCCGGGAAGACAGGCGCAACGAGCTGCGAGATATACGGGTCGGCCTTGGTCGCAAACGCATTCTCGTGCAGTGCAAGCGGCGCAGGCGCCAGGTTACCGGCAAAGTTGAGCGCGCCCTCGGGCGTATCGAACGAGGCCATAATACGAGCGCACAGCCAGCGAGGAAGACCCATCAAACGCGAAAGGCGAACCAGGCGGCGCTCGGACTCATCCACGTCGGATGCCGTGGCAAAGTCCTCAACGTTGTCCGCAACCTTGTGCAGCACCGCGTTAGCCAGGCCCGCGGCAGACTTAGCACCGCTACGAACCAACTCAACACCCTGACTCACGGCAACGCGGCCCGGCGTATGCAGATAGAGCATCTCGAAGGCCGAGATGCGAAGCGCCATGCGCACGCGCGGCGCAACCTTTTTGGGCTTATCCAAAAACTGATCAAGCAACTCATCCAAAATGCCCTGCGTGGCGGCAACACCGAGCGCTAAACGTGCGGCAAAAGCGGAATCGCGCTGGTCAATGGCCTTGGCGGAAGCACGGGAAGACAACACGTCGCGCGCATACATACCGCGGCGATCGGCCTCCATCAACACATCGAGCGCAAGCTTGCGCGCGGGAGAAAGCTTGCTCATGACAAAACACCCCACGTCAGATCGGCACCCTGCAGGCCGGCAGCCCAGGCAGAAGCAGTCATGGCACGCTTGCCATCGGGCTTAACCTCAAGCAGTTCAACCGCGCCATCGGAAAGGCCCAGGTAAACACGCTTGCTCTTGACGGCAACAGTACCCTCGCCAAGCGACACATCAGCCGGCGCGGCATCGAGCACGCGAACCGTCTTGCCAGCGATCACACAACGAGCGGGCGCGGTGTCGGACGAAGCGAGCACATGACGCACGCAATCGAGAGCCGCCATCTGCGGATCCAGACGCATCTCCTGCTTGGAAATCTTGGCAGCATGAGTGACGAGCGACTCATCCTGCTCAGTCCAAACAGCCGAGCCATCGGCAAGCGAGGGAAGCGTATCGGCAAGCAGTTTGCCGCCCAGCTCGCCAAGCTCCATCGTGAGCGCCTCGGCATGCTTACCGGAAACCGACGTCGAGGCCTGCGCGCAATAAGCGCCCGTATCCACGCCATGCCCAATGCGCATAATGGAAACACCGGCAACCTCGTCACCAGCAAGAATGGCACGCTGAATAGGAGCAGCGCCACGCCAACGAGGCAGCAGCGAAGCATTAACATTCACAATACCAAGCGGCGCCATATGCAGCACCTCATCAGGCAAAATGCAGCCATAGGCAGCCACACAGAAAATATCAGCCTGGGCAGCTTGGAGCGTCTCAACAACCTCAGGCGTCATACGATTAGCCTCAACGACCGGCAACCCCAGCTCAAGCGCCTTAGCCTTAACAGGAGACGGCTCAAGCTTCTTACCACGCCCACGAACAGCATCGGGACGAGTAACAACAAGCGCAATCTCATTCCCAGCCGCAACAAGCGAAGTCAACGAAGGCACAGCAAAATCAGGCGTACCCATAAACACAATACGCATAAAGAACGTCTCCCCTCAACCAAAGCCGAGACGGCTACAAATAACAGCGGAAAGCCAAGTACCAAGCCCATCCGCAATAACAATTCAACAAGAACAAATATACCCAAAACCAAAGAAAGAGCCGCAATAAAAGCAGCTCTTTCAGTAAAGCACCTATCAGCGAAGACGCCCCTCCCTGGCCCGACGGCACCCGGGCGAACCGAGCCAGAACAACGCAGTCCCCGGTGCTGAGCGCCCACATATCGTCCCGCGCGCAGTTTCGCAGCGCAGCGAGAATGTTTGAGCACGGGATGATATGTGGGCGCTCAGCACCGGGACGGTGGGACCTACTCCGTCTCGCCCGGACGAGCGCCGCGGGCCAGGGCGTCCTGGTACTCCTTGACCGCCTTGATCCTCTGCATCGGCTTAAGTCGCTCGAACATGGTATTGCCGTGCAGGTGATCAATCTCGTGCTGCAGACACACGCAGAACAGGTCGCCCGTGGCCTCATAGCGAATCAGGTTGGCGTCCAGGTCATACGCCTCGACGACAACGTGATCGGGACGC
The DNA here is from genome assembly GCA_959020035.1 of uncultured Collinsella sp. Classification (GTDB taxonomy): domain Bacteria; phylum Actinomycetota; class Coriobacteriia; order Coriobacteriales; family Coriobacteriaceae; genus Collinsella. The sequence goes on from CAUEQX010000111.1 coordinate 3,012, forward strand.
TCGATCTCGCAGCTAATGCCAGGGATGGAAAGGCAGCCCTCGCTAAACGGCACCAGATGGTCGCTCTGCTCAACAATGACAGGGTTGATGAGCACGTACGGGTCATAGTCGTTCTTGTCGCTGTAGTCGCAGTCGATGGTAACGAGCTGAATGAGCTCACCGATCTGCGGGGCAGCCAGGCCGCAACCGCCGTTGTCGAACATCATCTTCTTCATCTTCTCGGCAAGCGCCTCGATCGCCGGGGTGATCTCCTCGATGACGGCGCACTCCTGGCGCAGACGAGGGTCGGGCGACAGTACGATTCCGTTGGCTTCCATGGCCATCCTTTCGGGTTGTTACATCAAATCATAAGCGTCGACGTCAACACTCACGCTCACGCCGCGCACGGAGCCCACCTCTTTGAGGCAGGCGTCGATATCATCAGAGACATGGTACCCTACCGGCGACTTTACAAGCAGATGGAAGCGGTAACGGTCCTTGGCTCTCTCGATTACACATGAAGCCGGACCAAGCACCTGGGGCACGGCGCTGCCCGCCCGCAAAAAGTCGGGCGCGGCGGCATGCCAGCGACGCTTGAGGAGCTTCGCGATGCGACCGATGTAGTCCCGCGCGTCATCCGCGTTCGTCGACCATACCAAGATGTTTGCCAAGCGCACAAACGGCGGATACAGGGCGTCGCGGCGCTGGTCCAGGTCGTAGTCGGTAAAGATCGAGCGGTCGTGCTCGGCGACGGCGCGAATGACCGGGTCCTCGGGCAGATAGGTCTGGATGATAACCTCGCCGGGGCGATCGCCGCGGCCAGCGCGGCCCGCAACCTGCTCCAGCAGATCATAGGCGCGCTCCCCTGCTCTAAAATCGGGCAGCTTCAGCGCAAAGTCGGCATTAACCACGCCCACGAGCGTGACCTCGGGAAAATCAAGGCCCTTGGCGATCATCTGGGTGCCCAGCAACACGGCGCAATCGGCGGCATCGAACTGCTCGAGCAGCTTTTTGTGTGCGTCCTTGCCGCGCGTGGAATCGGCGTCCATGCGAATGATGGCGACGTCGTCGGGCAGCATCTGGTGCAGTGCGTCCTCAATCTGCTGCGTACCCAGGCCCATTTTTGCCAGGTAGCGGCTGCCGCACTTGGGACAGCGACTCGTGGGCGCCGGATAGGGCTGCACGCGCCAGGACGATCCGCAGGTGTGGCACTGCAGCGTGTGCGTGCGCTCGTGGTACGTGAGCGCGGTGGAGCAGTGGTTGCAGGTTGGCACGCAGCCGCATTCACGGCACATAAGAAACGGCGCAAAGCCGCGACGGTTGTGCAGCAACACGGCCTTTTCGCGGCGCTCGACTACGCGCTCCAGGCCTTCCATCAGCGGTTTTGAGAACATGGAGCGGCTACCGTGCGCGAACTCGCGGCGCAGGTCGGCAATGCGAACCGTAGGCAACAAGGCGTGTCCAGGGCGCTCGGGCATCTCGACGCGCGTCCAGGTGGCGCCACCGTACGTGCCGCGGCGGAAGCGGTCGAGGGCCTCGGCCGAGGGCGTGGCGGAGCCCAGTACGAGCGGACACCGATAGCGGCGCGCCATCTCGGCAGCCACCTCGCGCGCATGGTAACGCGGGCTGGAACCCTGCTTGTAGCTGGTCTCGTGCTCCTCGTCGATGATGATGAGACCAAGGTCACTGAGCGGGCAAAAAAGCGCCGAGCGGGCGCCAACGACCACGCGGGCCGCACCGCTGGCGACCATATCCCACTGGTCCAGGCGCTCGCCGGCCGAAAGGCGCGAATGGAACACAGCGACCGTCTCGCTAAAGCGCGGGCGGAAGCGGCCGACGGTCTGGGCCGTCAGCGAGATTTCGGGCACAAGCACGCACGCTGAGCGGCCGGCCGCGAGCACGCGCTCGATGGCAGAGAGGTAGACCTCGGTTTTGCCGGAACCAGTGACGCCGTCCACGAGCACCACGTCGCCGTGAGCATCCAGGCGAGCGCGCTCAATCTGCGCGAGCGCCTGCTGCTGGCCGTTGGTGAGTGCCACCGGGGCCTTGCCGCTCGCCGAGGACAGCGTGGTCTGCTCGCTGCAGCCACGCCAGGCGCGGCGCTCTTCCACCACCACGACACCGCGTTTTTCGAGCGCTTTAATAGTCGCCGACATGCTGTTGTAGAGCAGGTTGAGGTCGCGCGTCGTGACCGGGCCGCATTGAAGTGCCTCGATGAGCTGACGCTGACGGACCGCCGTCTTGGGCGGCGTGTAGTCGAAACCCTCGGGCGTGAGCATGACCCAGCGGTTTTGGATGGGTTTGACGGCGGGGCGCTCAACGGTCCACACGCCGTCGTTGCCCTTGACCACGCGCGGGCTTCCACCCGGCGGCAAGAACAGGCGTAGGCACTCGGAAAGCGTTGCGACGTACTCGCGGCTCATCCAGCGTGCGATACGGGCGGCCTCGGCGGTAAAGAGCGGCTTGCTGAGGATAGCCTCGATAGGCTTGATGCGCGCGGGATCGAGAGCCTCGTTGCCTTGCAGGTCGGCCAGCTCGGCCGCGATGTCGACGATGTAGCCCGCGGCCGCACGGTTGCCAAAGTGGACCAGGACCGTCGATCCGACCTGGGCATCGTTGGCGAATGACTGAGGAATGCCGTAGGCAAACGGCTCGGACAGCGCACGGGTCGGGATGTCGAGGACAACGCTCGCATAGGCGGCAACGGGCTCTGGCGCAGGCTCGGGCTTGACCGGGGCAGCAGCGGATGCCGGCGTCGCCGGAATCTCCTCCGGTTCCGGCGAACCAAACAGCGACAGTTGCTCGGCCATGGCCCCAGCACCTCCTATCCCATACGTCTACAGAAACAAGAGCCCCGCTCGGGTGAACGGGGCTCGGATACATGCGTTTACGCAGCTGCTACAGCGCCATCGTGCGGGCGCGGCCGATGCGCGCCAGGCAGTCGTCACGGCCGACGAGCGCCATGGTCTCGCCCAGCGGGGGGCTCACCATGTTGCCGCAGACGGCGACGCGCACAGCTTGGAAC
>CAUEQX010000112.1 GCA_959020035.1 uncultured Collinsella sp.
TCATCCTAATCCTGCTTACAAGCAAGAGGGCAATTCCGGCAATGACAAAGCGCCCCATCTTTCTGCCGGCAACGACGGTAAGGATCAAGACAAAGCCGCCTATTTGAAAGATGTTTTTCGTGACAATGGTCATGCCGATTTCTTCTTCGCAGCGCATGATCACAAAACGCCGATCGCAGTTGTGACTGGTGAGATGCTTGGTGGTGGAGACGCCCGGTACTCGGGAAGCATCGAACTTGAAAAAGCTATCAACATCCCCGCCAACGGTGTTGTTGGGGTAAAAAATAGCATCGGCCTGACCTCGGGTGTTATGTCGGGTGTTATCGCCAAGGATGAGGCGGCGATTAATGCGCGGAATCAAGCGCAGAATGAAGCGACAACTTTCATCACGGGCAACTATTCCTGGGACCATGGTGGCGGCATCATGTCGAATGGCGACTTGTACCTAGGCGTGCCTGCGGATGCGTACGTCTATCCGAGCCTTAAGTTGAAGGCAACCAAGGCGCTGAAAAATAAGAAGACCAACGAAAACATGACGCTCGACACAAACCAGTTCCCCTTCTCCTTCTCCGTCTACCGTAAGGATTCGGATGGCGCGTCGACGCCCTCTTGGGATGGCGAAACATTCAACAGTGGTGGCTGCAGGCAGGTTAAATCTGCCCCGAATAACGCTGACGGCAACATCACCTTTGACCTTAGCAATGACCTTAGCAATGAACTTAGCAAGCAGCCCTTAGCGAGTGATACTGGCAAAATTAGATACTCATACTACTTGGTCGAAGATGCGGGCAATATTCCTGGTGTTGATTACGATCATGCTGTATACGAGATTAACGTGACAGTCGAATACAACAAGACTTTACTTATGTCTGTTCCGATAAAGAATAATTCGAATTCGACTAAAGATCTTAACGTCTATAACTACACGATTGATAATGTGTCCGTGACTAAGAATCCTGGGGGTTCAGCTAACTCTCAGGACTATGTGCGACTAGATGATGATGGCTATTATTCGATTGCCGACTCCGGTGGGGGAAGTACATTCACCAACAAGTACACCCCTAGTGTTTCCTGGACTCCTAAGGCGACTAAGGTCGTTGAGGGTGGCGAGATGAAGGAGTTTACACTTCAGCTTGCGAAAGACAGCAAATTTGGAGACATCATCGGTACTGCCGTGACCTCTGGTAATGAAAATAAGCAGACGCATTCATTCTTGGATGGCAATGGTAATGAGATTGAACTCACGTACTCGCTGTCAGATATCAGGAATAGTCCCGACCCGGGCGACTCCACGGGCGGCCCTTCCAAGACCTTCAAGTACTACGTGCGCGAGAAGAACGAAAGATCGACCTATCCGCATTACAAGTTTGATCAGTCGGTCTATGAGCTTACGGTTGTCGCAAAGGATGACGATGCTGGAATCACAACCAATGTGACCTACACCCAGATTGTCGATGCCGAAGGCAATGAAATTCCTGAGAATAAGCGGATACCGAAGCAGTACGGCGAGGACACCGGCGCTGGCCAAAGCCTTCCCACCTTCACCAACACCTACTCAACTTCTTTGCCCCTTTCTGGTATGTCGGGCGTCACTCTGACGTACCTTGCCGGCGCGGCGGTGCTTTGCGCTGCTGCGGCCTGGATGCACATTCGTCGCAAGGCGAATGCGAAGGGAGGTGGGCGTCGTGAATAAGAAGTTTAGCTCCTTCCCGATCTTGTTTGCGCTGCTCGCCCTCATAATCGGCACCTGCGCGGTCGTGTTCCCCGCTTCCGCGCAGGCCGCGCCGACCTCGACCGGTTCCATCACGGTGAGCGGCACCGTGGCGCGCAGCTACGACGCCTACCAGATCTTTAGCGCCAACGTCGTCGACGGCGACAGCGACGCCAAGACCGCCACCGATCTCACCTGGGCAAGCGACGCCGTGCGCGACGCCGCGCTGCCTGTGCTGCACAGCGCCGGCATGCCCAATTCCCAGACCACCGCGCGGGAAGCTGCCGAGTGGCTCAACACCGATTCCCACCTTACGAGCGCGCTGAGCGCACAGCTCGCTCGTTCCCTCCAGAGCTCTGGCGCCAAGTCTGTGGCCCTTAACGCGGGCGCGGCGACCGAGCTGTCCTGTGGCTACTGGCTCATCGTCGCCGACGACGACGCCATCGCCCAAGGCGAGGCCGGCACCGCGCCGATCATGGCCCTGGTGGGCGGCAGCGCCGTCACCGTCAAGCCCAAGGCGGCGACCCCCAAGGTGTCCAAGCACGTGCTGGAGGACAGCGCCGCCGCCTGGCAGAAGGCCGCCGACGCCACGGTCGCCGACGACCTGTACTGGCGCCTCTCTGCCACGGTCCCGGCGGGCCTCACGGCCCACGACACCTATACGGTGCGGTTCGTCGACACCATGAGCGCGGGGCTCGACCCCTCCAAGGTGGCCGCGAGCATGCATGTTTACGTGGCTGTGGGCGCGGACGGCGGCTTCGACGCCGTCTCGGCCAGCAAGGACGGCCGCGCCAGCACCGAGCCCGCGAAGGGCTGGACCGACATCACGGCTCAGTGCGCCACCAAGGTAGCGGCCGACGGCAAGACCTTCACCGTGCGCACCGGCGACCTGATCGCCGCGCTCGGCGGGGCCGACGCCTTCACCGCGGGCGCCCGCGTGGTCGCCGTGTACAACGCGCCGCTCAACGGCGCGTGCAACCACGGCATCGCGAAGGGCAACCCCAACGAGGTGTACCTGCGTTACCCGCGCTCTCCCTTTGCCGATCAGTCCGGCGATGCCGGCTTCACCCACACGCCGAGCGACGATGCGTGCGCCTACACCTGGGATCTCGCGCTCACCAAGCGCGGCAGCGACGGCGACAAGCCGCTTGCCGGGGCGGTCCTGAGCATCGCCGACGACCGCGGTCGCACGCTGACGGCCGACGGCACGTGGGATGCGGAGGGCAAGGCCACCGTCACCACGGGCGAGGACGGCCGCGTGACCGTCTCGGGCGTGGACTCGGGCAAGCTGGAGGTCCGCGAGCTCAAGGCGCCCAAGGGCTACACGGCCTTTGAGGGTACGCGCTCCGTGACGGTCAAGGCCGAGGGTCTGGACGTCGACCAGGTGGCCGCCGCCAAGCCCAAGCTCACCATCACGGCCGAGTCGCCCCTGCGCGCCGACAGCGCGGACGGGTCGACGGGCAGCCTGGAGGCGTCGCTCATCAACACACCCACCGGCACACCCCCTAGCATTACCACCGGAGGCTTTATGCCCTCGACTGGCGATATGGCAATGTACGCCGCGGCCGCCGCAGCGGTCGCCGGAGCCGCGCTCATCGTGGTCGCGCTCCTGGTCAAGCGGGGAGGTGGCAGCCATAAAGAGTAGCTGGCAGCCCCACAGAGAGCGGGGCGAGACGTAGCGAAGTAGATGCTTAGATACAGACAGATGGTTTTAGATCAAATGGACTTCAAGCAGAAAGCAGAGGAAAAGAAGATGAGTATGAGCAAGAACATCGCACGCCTGGCAGTAACCGCCGGCCTCACAGCAGCGCTGAGCTTCGGCGGGGTTATGGCGCCGGTGACCATGGCGTTTGCAGCTGAGGGCGGCTCGACTTCGGACAACAGCATTACCATCACGCAGAATAAGGACAACGCGGCCACCACTTTCAAGGCATACCAGATCTTTAAAGCCGATGTTGTGGATCCTACTGAGGCGGAGGCGACTGATAAGATCGTCTCCAACGTCAAGTGGGCCGACGGCGTAGGCCCTGACGCCCAGAAGGCCATTATCGAAGCCATTAATGACACTGCGTTGCAGGATGGTGCCAGTCCGGAGGATGTCGCCAACTGGTTGACCAAGAATGTGCAGGGTACCACCAAGACGACACGTGTCGACAAGGACAGCGTTCTCAATAAAATTGCCAAGGTTGTTAAGGACAAGGTCAGGCCGACGGGCAATTCGTTTAGCGCGGGCACTGCTTTTAAGCCTATGAATGCTGACAATACTCCCAACACGGGCTATTACCTCTTCCTGACCGATGACACCGGCATTGGCCAGTTGACCGAGAACAAGAAGAACACTGGTACTTCTCCGATTTTTGCTGTTGTTGGCGGTGATCCCGTGGTCGTTGCCGAGAAGACCAGCATTCCTACCGTCAGCAAGCAGATCCTCGATGACACTAAGGACAAGACGGCCGATAGCGCTTCAACGGATGACTGGAAGAACATGGGCGATGCCTGGATTGGGCAGGTAATCGACTACAAGTTGACTGGTACCGTTGCGGACAATATTGCATCGTATGATAGATATCAGTACGAATTCCAAGATACGCTGAGCAAAGGTCTGGATGTTGTGAAGGATGCCAATGACAACCCGTTGAATCTTAAGGTTTATATCGTTAAAAAAGACGGCACTCATGCTGAGGTCAAGTATGATGCTAGCAAGGGCTATACGGCAACTGCGACCAAGGACAAGAATTCCAAGACAGAACTGCTCAAGGTCTCTTTTGCTGACCTTAAGGCCATCGAAGATACCAACGACGCTAGCATTGCAGCCGGTGACATTGAAAATGTCGTTGTGACCTATCAGGCTACACTCACCAGCGAGGCCGAGTACACGGCCGCCGGTAACACCAACGAGGTCAAGCTTGTCTACTCCAACGATCCCATGTCTAGTGGCACCGGCACTTCCGAATCGAAGAAGGTCGCTGATTACGTCTTCGGCTTCGATGTCACTAAGATCGACCCGGATAACTCGTCTGCGAAACTCGATGCTGGCTTTACGGTCAAAATGATTAAGGAAGGGTCCGATAAAAGCGTTGAAAAATGGTTGAAGCGAGACGGCAGCTTCAGTAATGACGTAAATGACGCTTACACGTTTGAAACTACGGAGACTGGCAACAAGGTCTCTATTCCCGGACTTGTTGCAGGCACATATCTGATTTCTGAGAGCAAGACACCTGCGGGCTACAACACCATTGCCGACTTCGAAATCACGGTGGCGCCTGAATACAATACAGACGGCACGCTTAAAGAGCTCAAGGTGACGTCCAATTCCAGCATGGCCACTCCTAAGACTGATAAAAAAGTGACCACGACCAAGATCCCCGTCACCATCGAGAACAAGAAGGGCTCCAGCCTCCCGCTCACCGGTCTTAACGGCGTGACCTTCACTTGGATCGCTGGTGGCGCGGTGCTGTGCATTGGCGTGGCGCACCTCATCCGCAGTCGTAAGCAGGCTGAGGAGTCCGAGCAGGAGTAACGCTCGCTCACCCATCCCTTTGGCAGGTGGGATGTGATGGCCATGAGACTTGCGGACACTTTTCTCGTCCATCCACGTTCTTGCTTTGCCATTCTCTTTTCGGGGCAGACTTCGCACTGGAGTCTGCCCCGTTCTTTTGGGATAACGCAGCCAGCCTCCATCGTCCGATGCGAGCACGTTCGTCATCGCGTTTCTTGACTCGTATGAGGTTCGGTTTAAGGTCCGTAGGCGCACGCGCGGTGCGGACGGTAGAAGGCATTTGCGCCGCAACAAGCGCAAATAAGAATGCCCGGGGTTAGAGGCCCGGGCATTTAACAACGTCGGAAACTGGTCGCCCGCGCTCCAAAGTACTTACGCGGGGTGCGTCGTTTCCTGTAGCTATTGTATCTCGAATCGCCCCGCCGATTCGGGACATTTTGAAAACGCAAACACGTCGGGCAAACCCGGACAATGCGGCCAGGCTCCGCCGGATGAGGAATCGTGTTTGTAACTATCGAACAAATGTTTGTCAAAATCGCGTTTACCAGGCGTGGTGCGTGCAACCGCAGTAAAATGGCTTTGCGACGCATTCCGTGCGCGGGCGGCCGACGACTCGATCGGAGGTCACCATATGCTGAAATTCCTTAACGCGCTCGCCGCCCTCGCGGCGGTGGGCTCGTTCGTCATCGCGTTTCTTGACTCGTATGAGGTTCGGTTTAAGGTCCGTAGGCG
>CAUEQX010000113.1 GCA_959020035.1 uncultured Collinsella sp.
CTTGAGCACCGTGAGGTCGCAGCCGCCCACCAGAATAGAGCCGGCGTCGGCATCCTCCAGGCCGCCGATCAGGTTGAGAAAGGTCGACTTGCCCGAGCCCGAGGGCCCCAGCATGACGCAGATCTCGCCGCGGTTGATGGACGTGTCGATGCCGTCGAGCACCGTCAGGCGTGCATCTCCATCGCCATAGTGCTTTTTGAGATCCTTAACCTGGACGTAGGCTTTCTGCGTTGCCACGGTGTCCCCCATTGTTAGCCCCGTACTACTTTATGAACGTAATAGTAAACCTTGGCGAACTATTTTGGAGCGAGGGTTGGGATTTATTTCAGACTAGTCATTGGGGACGTTCTTAAATGACTAGGTGGCTAGGCGCGGGATTTGGCGCGTGCGAGGGCGAGGCCTACGGCGGCGATGGCCATGGCAAAGAGCGCCGTGACGCCTAGGTCGCAGGCGATGTCGCCCAGCACGGCAGACGTCAAATCCGAGGCAAGCGCCTTGCTGATCGCGTCGTTCACCCAAAACGTCGGCACAAAGTGCGCCACCGTCTGCACGGCCGAGCCCATGAGCGACAGGGGCATCCAGGCTCCGCCCAAAAACGTCATGAGCATGCCGAGCAGGTTGCCCACACCGTTGAGCAGCTCCTCGCGCGCGCCCAGGCTCGAAAGCGCAAAGCCAACGGCCAGCGGCGTGCACGCCAGGGCAAACGTCGCCGCCAGTGCCAGACACACGCGACCCACGCCGACCTCGGCAACCGCGCCGGCAAAGCCCACGACGCCCATCATGCTCGACACAAACCAGATGCAGACGGTGAGCACCGCGGCAGCCGCAAACACGGCAAGCGAACGCTGGCGCCCGGAGATTGGGCCGGCCTCCATGCGGCGCACGCGCTCGGGCTCGTTCATGCCCGAGAACACCAGCCCCACCGACACGATGACAGACGAGATGATCGCGTACGCACCAAAGTTGAAATACGACTCGAGCGTGGCGGCGGCTGTCGAGTCAACCTTGACCTGCTCGATCTCGACCTTGGCGCGCTTCGCGGCCGCATGCTCGGCAGCCTTGGCGACGCTACCGTTAGAGGCGGCGGGCTCAAGCGCGGCCGCAGCGCCCGCGAGCGAGATCCAGCGCGAGGCCTCGGCAGACGAAAGCGCCGCCGCCATGGTGCCGGAACCATAGGTCACGTCGAGCTTGGGCAGGGCCTCCCCCGCGCGGGCGGCTGCAACGAGGTCGCCCTCAAACCCCTCCGGGATAAAGAACACGCAGTCGGCGCTGCCCTTGGCGCTGTTGCTCTTGGAGAGCGCGTCCGCAAGGTCGTACGTGTCGTCACCAACGCCCGTGACCAGTTCAAAGCGTAAACCCAGATGCTTGGTAAGCGCACGCGAAAGGTCGCTGTCGTCGCGGTCGACCACGATCACATTGGCATCATAGGGCTTGTACTCGGTGAGCTGCGACGAGTTCCAGCTCACCGAGGCCGCGATGAATACGCCCATGAGCGAGATGAACACCGTATAGATGAGCAGGTAGAACGGGTGCGCCAGCGCCATGCGAAGCGCAGTCTTAAAGGTGCTCATAGCGGCTCCTTCCAAAGATCAGCGTGGCGGCGGCGACAAACACCAGGGCCATGAGGACCAGCGCGCCCGCGCGAACGGCAAAGGGACCCAGGTCCTCAAAGAAATACAGGCGGTTGAACATGTCGCAGATAAGCTTGACGGGGTTGAGCCAACACTCGGCCGGGCAGGCGCGAGCGACGTCGTCGGCAAGCGCCATCGCCGGCTCGCCGTAGAGGCCGGCGAACAGGGCGCACGTGGTGGCAAAGCCCGTGAGGATGCCCGACTTGGACGCCTTGCCGCCCTTAACGGGAAGCGTGCCCACAAAGAGCCCCAGGCCCGTGGCGGCAAGCGCGGATGCAGCACCGCCCAGCAGGCACAGCCCCTCGCGCCCGCCAAAGTCAACGCCAACGACTAGGCGCACGTAGCTAATCGCGACCGCCATCGAAGCAAAGGAAACCAGCCACGAGCCGACAAAGATGCCGGCTAGCGACGCCGTCTTGGAAAGACCGCCCACGCAGCGACGCGCACCAAGGCCCGACAGATTGGGCTGCAGATCGACGACGCTCAAAGCGGCAAACTCGGCAGACATCATCGCGACCAGGCCAAAGAGCGCGTAGTAGTAGACGACCGTACCATCGGGCGTGGTGCGTGTCAGACTTACGCGGCGGGTGCCACCCTCGAGCGACAGGGCGCGCGCAACCGCCTCCGGGTCGGCGAGCGCCGCCGGGTTGTCTTGGGCAATCTGGGACATGAGCTCGGCATTTTGTGTATACGAGCTTGCCACCGTCTCCAAAATGCTGCGGTCGGTGAGCACCGTCGACGCACGCGAGCTGTCATAGCTCGAAAGCAATGTGAGTTTGGGCGTGCCCGCGGTATCCACCGTGTAAATGCCCGCGACTTCGCCGGCCTTGAGCGCTTTGCGCGCGGCAGCCAAGTCTTCGTACTCGCTCACATCGAGCAGCTGGTCGTCGCCTTCCTTGGCAAGCGACGTCGCCACGTCCTTAAAGGTCGAGGCGTCCCAGGCTTCGTCCGCCACGACGGCAACCGGCACCGGGTCTACCGTACCGTCGGAGCTCAGATTCGCAAACATAAACATGAACATCGTGGAAAGCGCGACGGGAAAGACCGCGCCCCAAACCCACGTGCTCGGCCGGCGCAGCAGCGTCTTGACCGTAATGATAATGGTGTTGAACATGGCCGCCCCCTAGTCGCGCAGCTCGCGGCCGGTGATCTCGAGGAACACGTCGTTGAGGGTCGGCGGCTCGCTCCACACGCGGCCGAGCGCCACGTCGGCGGCGCGCAATGTGTCGAGGATGTCGACCAGGTTGTGCGGACTCGCCTCGCAGGTGCAGACGAGTTCGCCGCCGGACAGCTCGACGCTGAGCACGTGCTCGAGGGCGCGCAGCCGCTCGACCGTGGCGGGCTCGACGGCGCCGACCTCGACGGTCACGCGCTCGCCCATCTGGATCATGCGCTTGAGCTCGTCGTTGGTGCCCTGCGCCAGCACGCGGCCGCCGTCCATGATCATGATGCGACTGCAGATCTGCTCGACTTCCTCCATGTAATGGCTGGTATACACCACCGTGGCGCCCTCGTCGCGCAGGCGGCAGATGCCCTCCAGGATGGCGTTGCGGCTCTGCGGGTCGACCGCCACCGTGGGCTCGTCAAAGAAGATGAGCTCGGGCTTGTGCGCGATGCCGCAGGCAATGTTGAGGCGACGCGCCAGACCGCCCGAGAGCTTGCCGGGGCGGAACTTGGTAAAGTCGCCCAGCCCGACAAAGTCGATCGCCTCGTCCACGAGCGCGCGACGGCGCTTGCGGTCGTTGATGTACAGGCTACAGAAATAGTCGATGTTCTCGCGCACCGTGAGCTCGTCGAATACCGCCACCTGCTGCGGCACCACGCCGATGCGGCGCTTGAGGTCGTAGCGGGCGGGTGTCATGGGCTCGCCGAACAGCTCGATGGTGCCCTTGTCGTAAGCGAGCAGCTGCAGAATACAGTTGATGGACGTGGTCTTGCCCGAGCCGTTGGGTCCGAGCAGGCCAAAGATCTCGCCGGGGGCGATGCTCAGGTTAAAGTGGTCGAGCGCAATAAGATCGTCGTAGCGCTTGACGAGGTTTTCGACGTGGACGATGTCTGTCATGAGGCGGCCCTTCCGTTGATTGCGGCCCGGTACGATTGCATCATCGCAGGAGCCTCCGGCGCGCACCAGTGAGCTTTGTCACGAGTGCGGAGGTCTTGGTCGTGCGGCCTGCCGACGCCCCCGCTTTGCCGCGCGGGAGGAATGTCACGGTTGCGCAGGCGGCCCCTCCACCACGCGCAGCTTCGCGTACAATACCCGTATGAACAGGCTTTTCGACAAATCGATCGTGCTAGCGTGCTGCATTGCAGCCGCCGTGGGCCTTGCTGTGGACGCTCGCCTGGTCGCGGCGTTTTGCCTTGGCGTTATTGCCACTTCGCTGGCCGAGGTCGCACAGGAAGAACGCATGCGCCGCACAAGCGAGGCCGCGAGCTTCGTCTACATCATCGCGGCTGTCTTCGTGCCGCCGTTTGTGCCGTTTACGCCTCTCGCCCTCTATGACATCGCACGACGCGTGCGCCGCGAGCACGCCTGGATCGCGCTAGGCATTGGCTCCGTCTTTGCCTTTGCGCTCGTCGCGGACCTTCGCACCGACGCGCTCACCGCCCGAACGCTCCTGCTGACCGCCATCCTTTCGGTTGCCGCCACCTTGCTATCGCTACGTACCGCCCAGCTGGAGCGCGAGCAGCAGCACATGCGCCATATCCGCGACGAGCTGCAGGAACGAGCCCTCGCGCTCGAAGCGCGCAACCGCGATCTTGCCGATCGCCAGGACTACGAAGTCGAACTCGCGACGCTCGCCGAACGCGCCCGCATCGCGCGCGAGATCCACGACAATGTGGGCCACCAGCTCACGCGCGCCTCGCTGCAAGCCGAAGCCCTGCGCGTGGTTCACGCCGACGAGCCCAGGGTTGCCGCCGATTTCGCCGATGTCAAACGCACGGTTGACGAGGCGCTCCAGCTTGTGCGCACCAGTGTCCATGCGCTCAACGACAACGCTGTCGACCTTTCCGTGCAGCTCGAACGCATTGTCGAAGGAGCGCGATCGGACGGCGGCCCGCAGATTGAGCTTGAAGTTTTGGCCGAGCATGCACCCGCAAACGTCGCCAACTGTTTTGCGGCGGTCCTGCGCGAGGCGCTCTCCAACACCATGCGCCACGCTTGCGCCCATGCTGTCACCGTACGGTGCATGGAGCATCCGTCGTTTTACCAGCTCATTGTTAGCGACGATGGCGCGAGCGGGGTTCAAGCAAGCGGCCGCGGCGCCGCAGAAGGCATGGGGCTCGGCTCCATGCGCGAGCGCGTCGAGGCGCTTGGCGGCACCTTCACCGCCGGCCCGCGCGCCGGCGCCGGCGGCTGGCGCGTGTTTGCCACCGTTCCCAAACAGCAAGGAGATGAGGACCAATGAGGCTCATCGTTGTCGACGACGACCGCTTGGTAGTCGATTCGCTCAAGATTATCCTGGGCGCCCAGCCGCAAATCGAAGTGGCGGGCACCGGCGCCAATGGCGACGATGCGGTGGCGCTCTACGCCGAGCACACACCCGATATTGCACTGCTCGACATTCAGATGCCGGGGCGCGACGGCCTTTCGGCGGCACGCGAGATCCTTGAGCGCGACCCCGCGGCGCGCGTGGTGTTTCTGACGACATTCTCGGATGACGAGTACATTGTGTCGGCGCTCAAGCTGGGCGCCCGCGGCTACCTGATTAAAACCGATGTCGCCGCCATTCCACCGGCGTTGGCGCAGGTTATGGACGGTAAACGCGTGCTCGAGGGTAAGGCAATCGAGGACATCGATTTTGACGGAACGGGCGTCGAGGCGGGCACGCCTCGCCGGCCCGCGGCCTTTGCCAGCCTGACCGACCGCGAGTTCGAAGTCGCCGAGCTTATCGCCCACGGCCTCGACAACAAGGAGATTGCCGCCACCGCCTACATGGGCGAAGGCACCGTGCGCAACCACATCAGCTCGATCCTTGCCAAAATGGGTCTGCGCAACCGCACGCAGATCGCCATCGCCTACCTGCGGGGGTAATTGCCCGAAGACCGACCGCCCCGGCAAAGAAAAATAGCTGCTACCGATTTAATGCCATTTCAAAACTATGTCGGATTACGGGGCAAAAGTCGGAGCCCTCATCCATAGCCTCATTTTCTGCAAAATGACAACTCGTCTACCTGCACTGATAATTGTTCTCGGGGGAAGCGGGCACTGCGGGGCGCGGCAA
>CAUEQX010000114.1 GCA_959020035.1 uncultured Collinsella sp.
CCCAAAGACGCAGGTCAGACCCAAAAAGAGAATCGACAGCAACCTGTGTGCAACAGGGGTGGTTTTCCACGTTCAAAACCTGCGCAAAACTTTTCATCACCGCGGGTTGGGTTTTAGACACCTTATGCCCGTGGTTTCGACAAGTTTTCAACAGGTGTCTCTATTTCCCTACGAGCGCAGTGTAATTTTATCGCGCAGCGACTTGAGGTCTTCGGTGACGGTGCGGTCTTCCTGGATCATCTTCTGGACCTTTTTGTAGCTCGTGCTGACGGTCGAGTGGTTGCGGTTGCCAAATTCGGCGCCCACCGCCGTGGTCGTCATCTCGCACATCTCGATGGCCAGGTAGATAGCGATATGGCGTGCTTTGGCGATATTGGCGTTGCGACGCGGGCCGATGAGCTCCTCGTGCGTCACGCCGTACTGCTCTTCGATGACGGACTGAACCGTTTGCACGTTGATCTTTTTGGCCGATGTGCCGAAGTACTGGCTGGCGATGGCGTCGATATCGTCAAAGGTGAGCTCCCCGCCCTCGCGTTCGCGGTCGCCCGCCTCGCCGGCGCAGCGCTCGCAAAAGCTCTCGAGTTCGCGGATGTTGGTGCCTGAGACCTCGGCCATGTGTTTAAAGTGCTCGTCGGTCAGGTGCCCGCCGTCGCCCCCATAGGCCGCCAGCAGCGAGTCGTCGCCTGCCTCGGGAGCGGCGACGATGGTGTTCTCGTAATAGCGCTGCAAGATCTTGTATTTCATCTCGTAGCTGGGCTCTGCGACCAGGCAGAGCATGCCGGCGTTGAAGCGGCTGGTCAGGCGCTCGTCCATGCTCAGGTCCTTGGGGGCGCGGTCTGCCGCGATGACGACCTTCTTGTTGTTGCGGATGAACTCGTCCATGAGCTGGAAAAAGTAGTCCACGCTCGCGCGCTTGCCGATGATGTTTTGGATGTCATCGATGATGAGCACGTCCACGCCGTGGTACGCCTGCATGATGGGGGCGTTGCTCTTCTTTTGGCGGTCGAACTCGGTCATCAGGTCGTCCAGATATGCCTGGGAGTTGGCATACTTGACCTTGATCTCGGGCGACTTCTCGGCGAGCTCGTTTTTGATGGCAAGCAGCAGGTGCGTCTTGCCCAGGCCCGATTTGCCGTAGATGAACAGTGATGTGCATGTGCCGCGCTCGTCCGCGAGGGCGGCAAACTTGAGTGCCGAGCGATAGGCATGGCTGTTTTCGGGGCCGTAGACAAAGTTCTCAAAGGTAAATTTTGAGTTCGCGGCGAGCGGGGCTCCATCCGTATTCTGCTCGGCCGGCACGGTCGGCGCCGGTATGGGTGAAGCGGGGGTCGCAGCTTGCGTGGATTTAGTCGGCGCTCCGCCCTTCATCTGGTTCATCATGCGACGAAAATCATCGGCCGAGAGCGTGTTCTTGATTGCAATGCCCGAATCCGCGCCTGCTGCTGCGTCGTGAGCGATAGGCATGTGCGTGACGGGTGCGTTCGTTGACGTCGCCGCCGCGGTCGGCAACGGTGCCATGGTTTCACGGGAAACATCGCTGTGCTGGTGCTCGATTGTCGGCACGTCGCCTGCGGAGGTCGGTGCCGCCGGGGAAGCGGCGGGAGCCGTGGCGGGCGCCGTCGCGGCAGCGGATTCCGTTGCGGCGCCTTGCGGTGCCACGATGTCGAGCGCGATCGGTGCAAAGGCGATTTCTTCCAGATAGGCCTCAATAGTCGGCTGATGCTTTTTGAGCTGCGCGATGGCAAAGCGCGAGGGGGCCTCGATCGTGAGCGTATCTTCGGTCAGGCTTATGGCCCGCGATTGCCCCAGCATGTTGATGAGGCGTGCATCTTGGCCGTCGCGCTGGCAAAAGGCGATGGCATCCCCCAGGATGATGCTTGCTTCCTCGTCCACTGTCTCTCCCGTTCTTTAGCTCTGAGCTCGCACGCGAGCGGCGCCGAGTTCGGTCAGATGGTATTTCTGGCCATGCTTGATGACCAAGCCGGCCTGCGCCAAGTCATTGAGCGTGCGTGACCAAGTTGGGGCCGAGTTTCCAAACGCCCTCGCCAGATCGGTTGCACCGCACGCTTGATTTTGCGCCAGATAGCCCAGCGCGGCGTTGCCGCGATCGCTTACGAACACGTCCGGTTGTGGCTGCGCATACTGATTTGCTGCATTAGGATACATCATTTGAGCTGCTGGTTGTTGAGAACTCTGCATCGGCGGCATTTGCTGTTGAAAACTTTGAGGCCACTGTTGGTAAGGCTGCAGAGGCATCTGTTGGGCCCAGGGGTTGTACTGCTGCTGCGGCATCTGCTGGTACGGCTGCTGATATCCCTGCTGGTACTGCTGCGGGAACTGCTGGCCATACCCCAGTGGCGGCATCTGCTGATATGGATATCCCCGTTGGTACGGCTGATAGCCCATTTGCTGGCCACCCGGTGCCCCCGTCGCCTGCTGCATTGCTGCTGCATCCTGATCTGCCAGCGGCATGGCCTCTGGCATGTTTGGCGTCATCGACATAGATGCCGCCTGGGGCTCTTGTGTGGGAAGCATTCCGGGCTGCTGCATCTGCCCCACGGGGGGCTGCATCTGCTGCGTTGCCATGGGCTGCTGCGCAAAAGCTCCCGGCAGGGGATATGTGGGCTGCTCCGTCTCGGGCCGCACGGCAGCACCGCGTCCGCCGGCACGCTCGATTTCCTGCACGCGTTTAGGGTTCAGGCTTACCGTAACCACGGTGCCGTTGCCCATGTTGTCCTCGATGGATACGGCACCGCCGGCGTTTTCCAAATACTCCTGCACCATGGGAAACCCTGCTCCGGTTCCACGGATATAGCGCTTCATCTTGCTGTTTGCGCTGGTAACGCCAAAGTCGAAAGCGCGTTCCTTGTCGTCGATGCCGGGTCCTTGGTCAGCAAAGCGGATGGTGTCTCCGCCGTCCAGAATCGAGATGATGGGCTCTGCAAAGTGTGCGTGGATAAAGTTTTCGACAATCTCGCGGATGACCATGAGCGAGATATGGCCACCTTGTTCTTTCATGCACTGGTAGACGGTGTTGGTCGTCTCTTCCAAATACGTGCGGACATCTTGCGGATCAATGACGATCACACGCGGTGTCGACAGCATGTCGTCATAGACGGCGATGCGCGCGGCGTACATGGCTTTTGGCGCCTGCGTTGTCGTCTGTTCACCTTCGTCACGCTCTTCGCGCACGCCGGTGATGTGCTCGTTGTCGGGTGCCGGGTCTCCGGAATCGACCATGGTGTAAAAGTCGTCAGACATGCCGCTCGCAATCTTCCAAAAGGTTTCGAACAAATAGTAGCTCACCGTGCAATGTTTCTCATCTTTCGACAAACTTTCAAAACCTGTCGAAAACTTTGGAAAACGGACGAAAAGTTCTCAACATTGCCAACATGACCTGTTGAAAACTCGATGAAATATCGTGAAAAGTTGCCATGCACCGCTAAATCGAGCTTGGCTTATGGGGGAACCGTGTGAACTGCGCAACCTTTTACCTTTGATTTCTTGACATTTGAACATTGATTTCCCTACAATCTTCAAGCTCACGTGTCTATATCTGCGTCCGCGTCCCCGCGGACACTCGAAATGCAGCAGGAGGAACTTAAGATGAAGCGTACGTATCAGCCTAATAAGCGTAAGCGTGCCAAGACCCATGGCTTCCGTGCCCGTATGGCCACTAAGGGTGGTCGTGCCGTGCTCGCCCGTCGTCGCGCCAAGGGCCGCAAGCGTCTCACTGTCTAGCAGCGATACACACATCTCGCATGAAGACTATTAAGTCTCGGCAAGATTTCGAGCATGTGTTCAGTCAGGGGCGTCGTTTCAATCACCCTCTGATTCGAATGACCATATGTGAATCGGTTGGCGAAGGCGACTCCGGAAGGGTCGCCTTCGTTGGTGCTAAACGGCTCGGTTGTGCTGTCGTGCGCAACCGTTCTAAGCGTGTGATGCGCGAGGCCGCCCGCAGCTGTGGATTTCCCGTTGCGGGTTATGACATCATCTTGTTTGCAACTCCCAAGACGAGGGTTTCCTCGCCGCAGGAGATGGACAAGGCGTTGCGTTCGCTTATGAAGCGTGCCGGCGTTGCCGGGGAGGAGCGATGAGCAATCACGTTTTGCGACGTGTTGCCATCGCTCCTATTCGCATATATCAACAGGTTATTTCGCCCTTATTGCCTGACGCCTGCATTTATTACCCAACGTGCTCGCAATACGCCATCCAGGCGATTGAGAAGCACGGTGTTTTGAGAGGCTGCTGGCTTGCCGTGAGGCGCATCGCTCGCTGCAATCTCCTGCACGTCGGCGGTTATGACCCTGTGCCCTAGCGGGCACTCGCTATCGGAGGAAAACTTACATGTGGGATTGGATCGTTAACATCCTTTTCGAGCTGCTCAAGCTCATCCAGACCTTTGCGGTCGACTGGGGCCTGTCCATCATCATCCTGGTGGTCATCATCCGTCTGCTGCTGACGCCGCTCATGCTCAAGTCGACCAAGTCGACGGCTCGCATGCAGGTGCTGCAGCCCAAGATGCTCGAGATCCAGGAGCGCTATGCCGACGATCCCCAGCGTCAGGCCGAGGAGATGCAGAAGTTCTACAGCGAGAACAAGTTCAACCCCATGGCTGGCTGTCTGCCGCTGCTGATTCAGATGCCTATCCTGTTCGCCCTGTTTACATTGCTGCGCAACCTGCCGCAGTACTTTAACGACGGCACGTTCTCGTTCTTCAACATCCTGCCCGACCTGACCACCACGCCGAGCGCTTCCTTTGCCGATGGCTTTATGGTTGCACTGCCTGCGCTGGTTTGCCTGATCCTGTTCGCCGTCCTGACCCTGATTCCGCAGCTCTATATGTCGCGCAACCAGACCGGCCAGCAGGCTCAGAGCATGCGTATGATGGCCGTTGTCATGACGGTCATGATGCTTTGGATGGGCTGGAGCCTTCCCGTTGGTGTTCTGCTGTACTACGACGTCTCGTCTGCTTGGCAGGTTATCCAGCAGATTTTTGTGACGCAGAAGGTCATCGACAAGGCGAAGGCCGATGAGGAGGAGCGTCTTAAGAACGCTCCGCTGCAGGTTGAGGTCATTCGTCGAGAGAAGAAGCCGCGCCCGCACAAGAAGAAGTAACGGGATATCAATCTTATTTAGGTACCTAACTTTTGGAGTACGTTATGTCTGAAGAGATCATCGAGGATATGCTTGAGGAGGTTGCCCCGCAGGTCGCGGGCGATTATCCCGAGATTGCACAGCGCTACAAGGCTGGTGAAGAGCTGACCGATGAGGAGCTCGACACCATTGCCGATGTTGCGATTTCCATCCTGCGTTCCATCCTTTCGCACTTCGATGCCGCCAACTCTCCTATCGATGAGTATGAGGGCGACGAGGGTGAGCTGATTTTGGATGTAACGGCTCCCGACCTTGCTGTTCTCATTGGCCGTCATGGTCGCACCCTTGATGCCCTTCAGGTTATGTTCTCTTTGCTGGTGAGCCGCAAACTTGGCTTTAGGTATCCGGTTGTAGTGGACGTAGAGGGATACAAGAGTCGCCGTCAGGACAAGGTTGCTTCCATGGCTCAGTCTGCTGCCGAGCGTGCCATCCGCACTCATAAGAGTGTTTCGCTTCCGCCCATGAATGCCTACGAGCGTCGACTGGTTCACATTGCACTTCGTGGCAATGATGCCGTCGATACTCATTCTGAGGGTTCTGACCCTGATCGCCATGTGGTGATTGTTGCTCGATAATCTTCTCGAGCTTATGCTAAGGGGACGTGGTTTCCACGTCCCCTTTTTTTGTCAAAAGTTCTCGATACACTGATTTTTGTCAGAAAGGAGCTTTCGTTGTTAGTACTTACTGATC
>CAUEQX010000115.1 GCA_959020035.1 uncultured Collinsella sp.
GATAAAGCCCAGGCCGATGCCGGCAGAGATGGAGTAGGTGAAGGGCACGCCGGCGACAATCATGAACGCCGGGAAACCCTGCGACACGTCGGACCAGTCGATCTCGGAGGCCTCGCTCATCATGAGGTAGCCGACGTAGACCAGAGCACCGCAGGTGGCGGCGCTGGAAACGATGGTGACGATGGGGGAGAAGAACGCGGCGAGAATGAACAGCACGCCGGTGGTGACGGAGGTGAGGCCCGTGCGGCCACCGTCGGCGGCGCCGGAAGTGGACTCGACGAAGGTGGTGATGGAGGAGACACCCATGAAACCGCCCACAGCAGCGGCGGCGGAGTCGACGATCAGGATCTCCTTGATATTCTCGACGTTGCCGTCGTCGGTGAGGAACTCGCTCTGCTTGGCCACGGCCATCGCGGTGCCCATGGTGTCGAAGAAGTCACTCATGAGCAACGAGAACGAGATGACGAGGAGCGCGGGGTCGGTAAGGACCTTGACGATGGCAGGCACGCCGCCGGCGTCGGCGATGGGGCCACCGATGCTCGAGAAGTCGAGCGGGGCGATGATACCGGTCGGAGCCTGGGTCACACCTAGGGGGATACCGGCGATGACGGCGACGACGATGCCGATGAGCAGCGAGCCAGGGACGTTGCGGCAGGCGAGGGCGACTGTCACAAGGATGGAGATGATGCCGACGATGAAGGTGGGGGAGGTGATGTCGCCCAGACCGACGAGTGTACCGGCGCCAGCGGTGATAATGCCGGCATCGCACAGGCCAATCATGGCGATGAACAGGCCCAGACCCACCGAGATGGCGTGACGCAGGACAACCGGGATGGCGTCCATGATGGCCTCGCGCAGGCCACAAAGCACGAGCAGCAAGATGACGACGCCCTCAAGGAAGATGACGCTCATGGCCACGTGCCAGTCACCGCCGCAGACGGTGGTGGTGATTCCAGCGATCATCGCGTTGACGCCTAAGCCCGACGCGCAGGCGAGCGGGCGGTTGGCGAAGATGCCCATGCAGATGGTCATGATGCCGGCGCCCAGGCAGGTGGCGCAGGCGAGCGCTCCCGCATCGATGCCGGCGCCCGAGAGCACCGCAGGGTTGACGGCGATGATGTAGGCCATCGCCAGGAATGTTGTCAGTCCAGCGCGAAGTTCGGTCCCGATTGTGGACTTGCGCTCACTGACGTGAAAAAGTTCGTCCATGCATACCCTTTCCTTGTTCGGCCCCGAGTTTAGGCCGATTGACACGAACTCAACTACTATAGCCCCTTTACGACGCTGTTGTTCCTCGCATGTTGATGTTCGGCGCTTTGTAGCAGACGGACGGTATTTTTCGCATGAAAATGTGTGGGTACCGTATACTTAAGCGGTTACAACGAACTCTTTGGAGGAACGTATGATTAAAGAGCTCTGCCGCGACGAGGCTATCCTGTCCCAGCGTTGCGAGGTTGCGACCGTCGAGGACGAGTCGGTTGCTCAGGACCTGATCGATACCATCAAGTCGCTCGACGATGCCGGCTGCCTTGCCGCTAACCAGATTGGCGTTACCAAGAAGGTTTGCGTCTACCTGGACGATGCCGGCGAGCCTCACGTACTCTACAACCCCCGTCTGGTGTTTGGCCTGGGCGCCAGCAAGATGGAGGAGAGCTGCCTGACGCACGAGGAGGTCACCAAGTCCACGCGCTATATCAAGTGCAAGGTCGCCTTTGATCAGATCGTCGACGGCAAGATGAAGGAGTGCCGCCGCGACTACGCGGGCTTTGAGGCACAAATGGTCCAGCATATGATCGACCACTGTCTAGGAAAGTTGGTCTAAGGGGATCAAAGCACCGCACCTTGCCGCTCAATCGTCGCTTGCGTACCGTTAGTACGCGGCGCTCCTCTTTCGTGGCAATCTGCGGCACTTTGACCCCTTAGACGACCTGCGGGGTTAACTTGGTTGAGTTTATCCAGCTTGAATAGTCCGGGCGTGACATTGTTGTCATGTCCGGGCTTTTGTGTTTAGCGCCTTTTTGTTTGGAGACAATGAAATTAGAAAGAACGTAAAGCTAGGAGGCGCTATGTGTACGAGTATTCGATTTACCGATAATTCTGGCCACATGTATCTGGGCCGCAATCTCGACTGGAGCTTTGACTACGGCCAACAGGTTCGCGTGATGCCGCGCGGGTTTCACATTCCGTATTCGTTTATCGACGACGCGACAGCGGCGCACGCGGTGATTGGTATGTGCATCGATTACAAGAACTACCCTATGTTCTTCGACTGCGGCAACGATGCGGGCCTTGCCGTGGCGGGTCTCAATTTCCCGGGTTATGCCGAGTATGCCGAGGGCCCTGTCGACGGCAAGAACAATATTGCGGCCTATGAGTTTCCCCTGTGGGTGGCAGCGACGTTCTCGACGGTCGATGAGGTCGAGGCCGCGCTGCGCGATACGGTGATTGTCGCCAAATCTGCCGGAGAGGGGCTGGGCGTGTCGCTGCTCCATTGGATTATCGGCGACAGCCAGCGCAGCATCGTGGTCGAGATGATGGCTGACGGCCTGCATGTATACGACGATCCGGTCGACACCCTTGCCAACCAGCCGACCTTCCCGTGGCACATGGAAAACCTCCGCACCTATATCACCGCCACAAGCGATTTTCCGCAGACGGCGACATGGCGTGGCGCCGAGCTCAAGCCCTATGGCGCGGGTGCCGGCATGCGCGGCATTCCGGGCGATTGCTATTCGCCGAGCCGTTTTGTAAAGGCGGCGTACCTCAATGCCAATTACCCGCAAAAGGAGAGCGAGACCGAAAACGTCGTCCGCATGTTCCGCTCGCTCGAGGGCGTGGTGATGATTGAGGGGGCGTCCAGGATGGGAGATGGCAAGTTCGAGAAGACTATCTACACCGGATGCTTTAGCGCGCGCACGGGCAATTATTACTACGCGATGTATGAGGATCCGTCGATTCGCTACGTGAGCCTGATGGATGCCGAGGGCGCGAGCCCCGATAAGCTCGTGGTTCCCGAGCCGCGTCGTTCGTAGCCGATAGCTTTACTGCAATGCAAAGCGGCCCTGCATCTCTCGCGAGGTGCAGGGCCGCTATCGTCAATGGCTGGTGGCGTCGCTAGAAGTTGGCATCGTTGAGTTGTTCGTTCTCGAGGCCGTCGAGCTGTTGCTGTTCGGGCGTATCGGCGACGCTCTCGAGCAACTCGGTGGGATCGACGTTCATGTCCTTACCGGCTTCGTTGCCGTTGACCAAGTCGTCCGAGAAGATGTCGACTTCCATTTCCTCGGCCTCTTCGATCTGAACCTCGAGCGGCACCTGGGTGCGCACGAGCTTAACGGCCGGGCGCATGCGGGCAAACAGCGGCACGTACTCGATGATGATGGCCGAGTTCTCAAGACCGTACCAGCGTGCCGGGCTTCCGCAGGCGCGGCGGACGGCGTACTTGATGGCCATCACGCGGTGGTCGTTGCGGTTGATGTCCGTTTCGGGGGCAAGCATCTTGCGCAGCATACAAAAGCGGAAGTCACCCACGTTGCCGCGTGTCTCGTAGATGGAGTAGGTGTGATGTTGCGGCGGCAGCTCGCCCGATGCCATCAAGTCGCCGACGATCTGACGCAGATAAGCGTTGACGCGCTGGTTGACTTTAAAGCCCAGGTCCAGGCGAACGCGGAAGAGGAAGTCCGTGCCAAAGGTCTCGACGGAATACTCGTGCGTATAGGGTTCGTCGGTAACGTGCACGTTAATGAACCAATATGCCTTGGCGCGCTTGGGATGCTTATCCAGGATGGAATAGAGCACGTCGCGGTCGAGCGTGAGCGGGTCGGGGCTGTTGGTGAGAAATACCAGATTGTCGGCGAGCACGGGATAGGTCTCGTCGTTGCGCAGGCGGTTGAGCTGATCGATGTACTTGGAGACGGGCAACAGAATCGTCTGCGTGCGCTCGATGGCGGTGCCACGGCGCCACACGTACATAAGGCCAAACAGCAGTGCGGCCAGGAAGATCATCACATAGCCGCCGTCAAAGAACATGGTGAGGCACGAGGCAAAGAAGCACAGCTCAATGGCACCGAAGAGCAGGGCGAAGACGCAGGCGCCCAGCTTGTGCTTGAGAATGCCAGCGATATAGCTCGTCAAAAGCGTCGTGGTCATGAGCATGGTCACGGTAATGGCGAGGCCGTAGGCGCTCTCCATGCGCTCGGAGTTTTGGAACAGCAGCACGATGAAGATGCAGCCGACCCACATGATGTTGTTGACGAGCGGAATATAGAGCTGACCCTTGGTGTCGCTGGGGTAGTGGATGCGCAGATGCGGCATAAGGTTGAGACGCGTTGCCTCGGATACCAGCGAGAAGGAGCCGGTGATGAGCGCCTGCGAGGCAATGATGGCTGCCACGGCCGAAAGCACGATGGCAAAGGGGCGCAGGGGCTCGGGAAGCATCATATAGAACGGGTTGACGATATCCATCGCGAGCATCTGGGGATTGGAATTGTTGGCGAGCAGCCAAGCGCCCTGACCCAGGTAGTTAAGGATTAGCGCCGCCTTAACAAACGGCCAGGATGCGTAGATGTTGGCCTTGCCTACGTGGCCCATGTCTGAATAGAGCGCCTCGGCGCCGGTCGTCGACAGGAAGACGAAGCCGAGCACCATGATGCCCGAGTGGTTGATGGGCGAGAACAGAAACATGACGCCGCGGATGGGGTTGAGCGCGCGCAAGATGGACAGGTTGCCGAGCATGTTGAACAGACCGGCGCCTGCCAGGAACAGGAACCACAGCGTCATGAGCGGACCGAACAGCTTGCCGATTGACGAGGTGCCAGCGCGCTGCATGGCAAACAGGCCGCAGATAATGATGATGGTAATAATGATGACGTTAGTTTGCCCGTCACCCAACAGCGCGTGGCCCCACTCGATGGTACGCAGGCCCTCGATGGCTGTGGTGACCGTGACCGCGGGGGTGAGGATGCCGTCGGCGAGCAGCGCCGCGCCGCCGATCATGGCAGGTAGGATCAGCCATGGTGCCACTTTTCGCACCAGGCTAAACAGGGCGAAGATGCCGCCTTCGTTGTGGTTGTCGGCCTTCATGGCGATTACCACGTACTTGACCGTGGTCACGAGTGTCATGGTCCAGATGACGAGCGAAAGCGCGCCCAGGATCATGTCCTCGCTGACGGTACCGATGCCGCCGTTGTTGGCGACGATTGATTTCATGGTGTACATGGGGCTCGTGCCGATGTCGCCATAGACGACGCCGAGCGTTACAAGCAGCATGCCAGCGGAGAGGGGGATGGCTCCGTGCCCGCCTTGACCACGCTGGTCTTGGGGGCTTGCCTCCAGTTTGTTGTGTGCCACGTGGACTCCCTTAGACATCCGGTTATCTGTCTAGGACAGATAATCTTTATGCCGTCTTTATACATACAAGAGCAGTTTGGCACATCAGGTTATTTTAGACAATAATCCCCAGCTGGGGATTATTTATGTACGTAGGTAGCATTTCAAAGCAGGGGCTTTTAAGCACGTGCTGTCTGGGCGATGCCAGCCTTGGCGTTTGCGCGTTTGCCGGCGAGTTCGCAAAAAATCGCGCCGCCGATGATAAGCGCGGCACCCATCAGGCGGACCGGTGTTATGGCTTCGCCCAAAAGGACGGCCGAGAACACGACGGCCGAAAGCGGCTCGAGGTAGCCGACGACGGCGACGGTCTGGACGAGCAGCTTAGCGACGGCGCTAAAGTAGAGCAGGCAACCAATGCCGGTGTTGACGACGCCGAGCATAGCGACGGCGCGCCAATCAATACTGGCGGCGACGCCGGCGGACAGGAACGAGGGAGCGCCCTGCGTGATG
>CAUEQX010000116.1 GCA_959020035.1 uncultured Collinsella sp.
GGGCGCAGACGCTCCTGCCAGCCCTCCTGCGTGGTGTCGAACGACTCGTGCCAACGACGGCTGATCTCGTCGATGATCTGGTACACGCGGGGGAGGAGCTTGGAGAACGTGCCGATGGGCCACTTCTCCAGAGCCTCGGGCAGGATGGTGTGGTTGGTGTAGCTCACGACCTGCGTCACGATGTTCCAGGCGTCGTCCCACTCGAGCTTCTTCTCGTCGATGAGGATGCGCATGAGCTCGGGGCCGCACATGGCGGGGTGGGTATCGTTGGTGTGGATGGCCACAAACTGCGGCAGCAGCTCCCAGTTCGCGCCGTGCTCCTTCTCGAAGGTGTCGAGCAGGCTGTAGATGCCGGCCGATACAAACAGGTACTCCTGCTTCAGGCGCAGCAGACGGCCGTGCTCGCCGGCGTCGTTCGGGTAGAGGATGGCGCTGATGGCCTCGGCCTCGGCGCGCTCGGCGTCTGCCAGGGCGTAGTCGCCGCGGTTGAAGGCCTCAAGGTCAAAGTGCTCCTCGACCGGCTCAGCGGCCCAGACGCGCAGCTTGTTGACGGTCTCGCCGGCATAGCCCACGACGGGAATGTCATAAGGGACGGCCAGGATGTCCTGCGTATCCACCGTGCGGTAGAACGTGCGGCCATTCTCCTCAAAGCCCTCGACGTGGCCACCAAACTTAATGGTCACGGCCTTATCCTGACGACGGACCTCCCAGGGATAGCCGTGGGTGAGCCACTCGTCGGTGGCCTCCACCTGGCTGCCGTTGACAATCTCCTGCTTAAACAGGCCGTAGCGGTAGCGCATGCCGTTGCCGTAGCCGGCAATGCCCTCGGCTGCCATGGAATCAAGGAAGCATGCGGCAAGACGGCCCAGGCCGCCGTTGCCCAGAGCCGGATCGGGCTCCTGGTTCTCGATGACGGACAGGTCAAAGCCCATGTCGTCGAGCGCCTCGGCGACCATGTCGCGAACGCCAAAGTTGAGCAGGTAGTTGTCGAGCAGGCGGCCGATCAAAAACTCGATCGAGAAGTAGTACACTCGCTTCTTGCCCTCGGCGGTGACGCGGGCGTCACTCTTGGTGGCAACGGTGCGTGCCTTCTCGGCCACGAGCTTGGCCAGGGCGTTAAAGCGGTCCAGGTCGCTGGCGGCCTCGACGCTCTTGCCGCTGATGCTCATGACGGCATCGCGATAGAGCTCGGTAAACTCCTGCTTGTTGTCGAAGATCTTATTCATACGTTCCTTCCCCCGGGGATGTTTCTCCCGGAACGGTTATGACATGTATCCTACGCCCCCACGGGGCGGGTAATTACAGTGGTAACGCTTTTGTTACGCTTTCTTGGCAGGAGCCTTAACAGCAGCTGCCTTAGCCTTGGGAGCAGCCTTTTTGGTGGCTGCCTTTTTGGCCGTGGTGGACTTGGTCGAAGCCTTGGCAGCGGGCTTGGCAGCCTTCGCCTTGGCCGAAGTCTTCTTGGCAGCCGCGGTCTTGGGCTTTACCGAGGACGCACGCTTGCGCGTCGCCTTCTTGGGGGCCTCGACCACGGGCGGCTTATAGCTGCTGGGACCGCGGCGCTTAAGCACCACGCCAGCCAGGCCGGGCACCTTGATCTCAATGGAGTCCATCTGCCCGTTCCAGGGATAGGGCTCGCTCGAGCAGGTGTAGGGCTCCTCACCGGCGTATCCGCTGCCGCCAAACTCGGGACGGTCGGAATCAAAGATGACCTCCCAGTCACCCTCGCGCGGCACGCCCACGCGGAAGCTCTCGTAGCTCGCCGGGTCAAAGTTGATCAGGATCACCAGGTCGTCATCGACGTCCTCGCCCTGACGCACAAAGCTCACGATAGACTGCTTGGAGTTGTCCGCGTCAATCCAGGTAAAGCCGTCGTCGGTATAGCCGCGCTCGTACAGGGCGGGCTCGGCGGTGTACAGGTGGTTGAGCGCCTTGATAAACGCCTGATGATGACGGTGGGTCTCGTACTCCTCGGTCAGGAACCACTGGATGGACTCGTAGTAGCGCCACTCAATAAACTGGCCGATCTCGTTGCCCATAAAGTTGAGCTTTGCACCGGGGTGCGTCATCTGGTAGAAGGCCAGCGTGCGCAGGCCGGCAAACTGGCGCCACCAGTCGCCAGGCATGCGGCCGATCAGCGAGCACTTGCCGTGCACGACCTCGTCGTGGCTGAGCGGGCAAATGAAGTTCTCGGTAAAGGCGTACATGATGGAGAACGTGAGCAGCCCGTGGTTGCCGGGGCGCCAAGGAAAATCGGTCTGCATATAGTGCAAGGTGTCGTTCATCCAGCCCATGTCCCACTTATAGTGGAAGCCCAGGCCGCCGTCCTGCGGCGGATAGGTCACGAGCGGCCACGCGGTGGACTCCTCGGCCATCATCATCACGTCGGGGTAGTGCGCCTCCACAGCGCAGTTGACCTGACGGATAAACGCGCTGGCGTCCAGGTCCTCCTCGGTACCGTACTTGTTGAACTTCTTTTGGCCCGGATCGTCGATGCCAAAGTTGAGGTACAGCATGCTGGACACGCCGTCCATGCGAATGCCGTCCACGTGGAAGTTCTCGAGCCAGTACAGCACGTTAGAGACCAGGAAGGAGCGGACCTCGCCGCGGGCGAAGTCGAACTTGTGCGTGCCCCAGTTGGGGTGAATCTCGTGCTCAAACAGCATGTGGCCGTTAAAGGTGGCAAGGCCGTGGGAGTCGGCGCAAAAACCGCCGGGCACCCAGTCCATGATCACACCGATGCCCGCCTCGTGGCACGCATCGATAAAGTGCATGAGCTGCTGTGGGTTGCCATAGCGCGACGTTGCAGCATAGTAGCCAGTCGTCTGGTAGCCCCAGGAGCCATCGAAGGGATGCTCCATAAGCGGCATGACCTCGATATGCGTGTAGCCCATGTCGCGCACGTAGTCCACGAGCTCCACCGACAGGTCGTCGTAGGTGTAAAACTCGCCGCGCTGCGCGGGGAAGGGATCCATGGGGCCGGGGTAGTTGCCGTACTCGTCCGGCTCGCCCTGCGGTGCGTCGCCGTGGCGCTTCCACGAGCCAATGTGCACCTCGTAGATGTTAAGGGGCTGCGACATGTGGTTATGGCTCGCACGGCGCTTAAGCCACGCGGCGTCGTTCCACTGGTAGCCATCGAGGGTCCACAGCACGCTGGCGGTACCCGGAGGGCACTCGGCCTTAAAGGCGTACGGATCGGCCTTATAGAGCTTTTTGCCCTCGTTGGTCTCGATAAGGTACTTATAGAGCTGACCCTGCTCGGCACCAGGAATAAAGCCTTCCCAAATAGCGCTTGTATGCATGGGCACCAGCGGGTTGGCTTGCTCATCCCAGTCGTTAAATTCGCCAATGACGTGGACGCTCTTTACGTCGGGCGCCCAAACGCAAAAGCGCCAGCCGCGCGTGCGCTGCTGCGTGTCGGGGTGCGCGCCCATCTTTTCCCAGCTGCGCTCCCATGTGCCGATGCCAAACAGGTAGACATCGTCCTTGGTGAGCTCCGGCGCGTGCGGGGCGGCTTTACGGGTAGCAGGCTTTTTGGTTGCTGGCTTTAGCTTTGTATCGCTCACGTTTGATCCCATCATGACGCGGCAGCGTGTTGCCTTGGTGACTAGATGCGAAAGGTCCAAGGCTGCACGAATCGAAGGGACGGCGAAGTTTCTGTGATTCGTTCCACCTCGCGTGCTCGGTGGAACTTTCGGCAAAAACTACGATAACACCTGTTCGTTACTTATATGAACGAAAATTGTTTTTGCGATGGCGTTTAATCGGTAAGCGCCATGTTTATACCACTGGCAGAATTGGGATGGTAAAACTCTTGACAGTTTTACCAATTAGGGTTTCTAGATAGTTAGGTTGACGTTTGGTAAAACGTTTTTAGCAGGTTTTTTACCATTTGACATCGAAAGGCTCGTTTATGGACCACATCGCTGCCCCAAGTGTTGCTTTTATTTTCGATTGCGATGGCACACTGGTTAATAGCACCCCCGTTTGGGCCTATGCCCAGCCCGAGTTATTGCACCGCCACGGTATTGACGTGACGGTCGACGATTTTGCCCAGTTTGAGCACCTGTCGCTCGAGGACGAGTGCCAGGCCTACCACGACACCTGGGGCATTGGCGCAAATGGCGAGGAGCTCTACCGCGAGTTGAGCGACATCCTGATCGATGGCTACTCCAAGGTGCCGCCACGCGAGGGCCTGCTTGCATTTTTGAAGCAGGCACAGGAGGCCGGTATTGCCATGTGCGTGGCCACGTCCACTCCGGCCGAGCTGGTTACGTCTGCGCTTGCGGGCGCCGGGCTCGATGCCTACATGGAGTTTGTGACCACCACGGGCGAGGCGGGACGCTCCAAGCAGTTCCCTGATGTGTACGAGCTGGCGCTGCGCCGTCTGGAGGAGCGCCATGGGCACAAGTTTGAGCGTGCATGGGTGTTTGAGGACGCCGTTTTTGGCCTTAAGAGCTCTGGCACTGCCGGCTTTAAGCGCGTGGGCATTTATGATCCACACGGACGCATGGAGCGCGACGAGGTGCGCGCCAACTGCGACATCTTTATCGATAGCTATGAGGACCTTGATCTGGCCCGCTTGCTTTCGTTTGAGGGATAGGCGAGAGCTGTGGCTTGCAAGGTATTAGTGGTCTGCGGCTCGCCCGTGGTGGCGAGCGTGGATCTGCTGCGCCAACTGGCGGGGGAGTGCGACCGCGTTGTAGCCGTGGACCGCGGGCTCGACGCATTGTTGGGCGCGGGACTGGGCTGCGACGTGTATGTGGGAGATGCCGACACTGTGGGCAACGCCGGTCGCGCGTTGGTGGATGCCGCCGAGGCCTTTGAGGTGGAGCGTCACGACCCCTACAAGGACTATACCGATCTGGCGCTGGCGCTCGATTCCGTCCGCCGTCGCTGGCCGGTTGCCGAAGTGGTTGCGACCTGCGCCACCGGCGGCCGTCCCGACATGGCCCTTTCTGTACTGGGCCTACTGGCAGGCTATGCGGACGCCCCCGTCTGGATCGCCGAGGACAAGGTGGTCGCTCGCATCCTTCACGCAGGCGAATCCTGGATCATTGAGGGCGCCGAAGGCAAGACGTTTTCCATCATAGCTATAGCCCCCAACACCGAGGTAAGCGAACACGGCCTAGAGTGGGAGCTAAACCACAGCCCCCTGGGCCTGTTGGCCGACACGGGCATCAGCAACGTCGTCAGGTCAACAGCCACGATCCAAGTCCACACCGGCACCGCCGTATCTTACCTCTACAAGTAAGGTCTATCGCATAAGGGTTTTATCGGGACGGTGGATAGAAATAAGCGCTCGAAGAGTGATTATTTCTGCCCCGTCCCAGGAAAACCCGTAAGTAAGAGATTCGACCCAAAAAAGTCCTTGCATCAAAGAAAGTCTTCCCCTATAGTATCTCCTCGTCACGGGGGCGTAGCTCAGCTGGGAGAGCGCTTGACTGGCAGTCAAGAGGTCAGGGGTTCGATCCCCCTCGTCTCCACCATCGTGAATGTAAAGGCCTTCGGCATCCCGGAGGCCTTTCTCATGCAAAAATACCTCGCGCCACAAACCCCACCTACGC
The DNA here is from genome assembly GCA_959020035.1 of uncultured Collinsella sp. Classification (GTDB taxonomy): domain Bacteria; phylum Actinomycetota; class Coriobacteriia; order Coriobacteriales; family Coriobacteriaceae; genus Collinsella. The sequence continues at coordinate 5,568 of CAUEQX010000116.1, forward strand.
CAACAAAAAGTTGCACAATTTATTTCCCTTGTCTGTACATAGTTTGTTAGTCAAACGCAATTACCAGTGCAGCTTGCTGTTCCATTTGGGCTTCAGGAACGCTTCCAATTATTGCCAGCACCCCAATAACCTGCGCCAACGTGAACAACATCCCAAAACAACCCCCTTTAGCACGTTAAAT
>CAUEQX010000117.1 GCA_959020035.1 uncultured Collinsella sp.
ATCGGCTTGTTCTCGGCATGCACGCGCAAGATCTGCTCGCGGCCCTTTACGTCCGGGCGGTCGACAGTGACCTGACGGTCAAAACGGCCGGGACGCAGCAGTGCCGGATCCAGAATGTCGGGGCGGTTGGTGGCAGCGATCAGGATGACCGACTCGCTCTCCTCAAAACCGTCCATCTCGACCAACAGCTGGTTAAGCGTCTGCTCGCGCTCGTCGTGGCCGCCGCCCAAGCCGGCACCGCGCTGACGTCCTACGGCGTCGATCTCGTCGATAAAGATGATCGACGGGGCCTGGGACTTGGCCTCCTTAGAGAGATCGCGCACGCGGCTGGCGCCGACGCCCACGAACATCTCAACAAAGTCAGAGCCCGAGATGCTAAAGAACGGCACGCCCGCCTCGCCGGCAACGGCCTTGGCCAGCAGGGTCTTACCGGTACCCGGAGGGCCCACCAGCAACACGCCGCGGGGAATCTTGGCACCCAGCTTGCGATAGCGGTCCGGGTCGCTCAAGAAGTCACGAATCTCTTCGAGCTCCTCGACCGCCTCATCCACGCCAGCGACATCCTCAAACTTGACCTTGGGGCGCGTGGCCTCGTTGGTCTTGGCGTTGGTCTTGCCAAACTGCATGTTCCTGTTGTTGGCGCCCATCATCTGGCGCATAAAGTAGAACATGATGGCGATCAGGGCAATCGTCGGAAGTACACTCATCGCCAAGTCGCCCCAAAAATCGGGATCGTTGGTGTTGACGATGTACTTGGTATCGGGGTGCTCCGCCATGAGCTCGGCAAGCGAATCGGAGCCAACATAGGTCGAGGAGAAGCTCTTGAGCTCGCTCGTATCGCCCTTGTCCTTTTTCGTCTTCCAGTAATGACCCGTCACGCTTCCGTCCTGAACCGTATAGGTCAGATCTTCGACGCGATCCTGCTTGATGGCGCTGACCATCTCGCTCGTCGCGAGCTTAACGGTATTGCTGGATTTGGCAAAGCCGGAGCCCATGTTAAAGAAGGCGTAACCCAGGAGCGCGCAAGCCAAAAGAAAATACAGCCAGCCCGTACGCGTGGGCTTCTTGCCTCCGGGCATCCCCGGGATCTTTGGGTCCCGGGGAGTCTGGGAATTGTTGTCGTTACGGTCGTCGGGCATCTTACGAATAAACCTCCGGTTTCAAAATGCCCAGATACGGAAGGTTACGATAGCGCTCGGCATAGTCGAGGCCGTAGCCCACCACAAAGGCATCGGGGCAATGGGTTCCAACATACTTGGGCGTGACGGCCGAGACGCGGTCCTCAACGTCCTTCCACAGGAAGGCGGCGACCTCCAGCGAGGCGGGCTTGCGGCTCTTGAGGTTCTTCATCAGATACTTGAGCGTCAGCCCCGAGTCCAGAATGTCCTCAACGATCAGCACGTCGCGACCGCGGATATCGATATCCAGGTCCTTAATGATACGCACGATACCCGAGGACTTCACGCCGTCACCGTAGCTCGAAACAGCCATGAAATCGATGTTGGTCGGCAGCTCGATCTTGCGCATCAGGTCGCCCATAAAGACCACGGCACCGCGCAGGACCGCGATCAGCACCAGATCCTTACCCGCGTAGTCGCGCGTAATCTGCTCGCCCAAGCGAGAGACGATACCGTCAATATCCTCCTGTGTAAACAGAACCTTCTCGATATCCGGATGTTGAGAAGCCATGACAACCCTTTCTTGTGCTTATCGCCCACGCACCGCCGCATGGACGCGAACTACACATTCTAGCAGCGCACGGGGTATATTTACCAGCACGTGTGCCATCAGCGCGGGAATACCGTCAACGTCGCACAGAATAGCTGGCGCGAAGTGCTACTCCGCATCGACCACGCGAAGCAGATATGCCACGCGCGTTGCGGCCGTGCATTTAAAACGCTCGTCCGCGCGAACGCCCGCGACCCATACTACGGCACCTCCCGGAGCCGTTCTTACCACGGGTACGCAAGAGCGTTCGGAAACGGGAATGCGCGCTTCGTTCAGCAGGTCGGACACTTTCTTGCTTCGGCCGTTCATCCCTAACGGACACATTACATCTCCCGGCACAGGGTTATCCACCCACAGACGCGCCGATCGTGCCTCAGCGGGAATCTCCCCGCGCGAGCCGGCTAGTATCCGATTGCTATCGCGGTCGGCAAAGCCCAAGGCCGCCGCATCCACGATAGCGGCCACCTCTCCGGCAGCCACAAGCTCGCGGGCTCGATGCACGACATCGTATCCCGGCTCAACGGCCATCGGCTCCGCTGTCAGCATACGCCCCGCCCCCAGCGGCAGACGACCGGGAACGGAGATCCAGTCGGCCACTAAGCCCTCGCGCGCCGCCGGGGCCTTGAGCGCCAGCATGCCAAACTCCACACGGGCATCAATTCCCGCAGGAAGCGTAACCGAGCCCGAGCCCGCAGCGACGCAGGCGAGCACGCGCTCCACGTGCCGCATCTCCGGTCGCGCGTCGGGATCGATGCGTTTAATCGCCAACCGCACGATACGCCGTGCAATCACAACCTCGGCGGCGGCAAGACGGCGCGCATCGAGCACCAGTGCGCCCGCCGCCTCCTTGCGCAAGCAGCTTCGAAACGCCTGCGCCGAAAGCTGGGAAAGAAAGGCGTCTTCGTCGCCCAGAATTTCGCAAGCGGCGCCAATCGTCTTGCAGACGTTCGCGTTGCGCTGTGCCACCACCGGCATCACCCGATGGCGCACATAGTTGCGCAGGTACGAAACGTCCTCGTTGCTTTCATCTTCCCGCCATGGCTGCCCGTGCACCTGCAGATAGCTCACGAGCTCATCATGCGTGAGGTCGAGCAAGGGGCGCACCACAATGTTCCGACGGCGCGGAATGCTCGATAGACCCGCGGGACCCGACCCTTTAATGGCATTCATCAAAAACGTTTCCGCGCGGTCCGACGAGGTATGCGCGGTGCAGATACGAGCCGCCGTCCGCGGTGCGCCCGATTCGGCACAAAGTTCGCGAACGTATCTCCGCGCCGCGGCATAGCGCACCTCGCGTGCCGCAGCCTCGATATTGCCCGATTCGTTATCAAAATAGGCATGCTCAACACACAGCGGCAAGCCGTATTGCGCGCACAGGTCACGTACAAAGGCCTCGTCGCCATCGGATGCCTCGCCGCGCAGATGATGGTTCACATGCAGCACGTGCAAACGCTCGCGCGCAATGGGAGCGACGCCGCGCCCGTCCTGGATATCCAGCTTTGATGTGCAAGCCATAAGGAGCAGTGCCGTCGAGTCCGCACCGCCTGATACCATGAGCACTACGGGGGCAGCGGCCTGCCGCGTTGCCAGAGCACTCTTATCCGTCCTCGGCGCGGCATGATGTCCATAGTGCTGAGATACCGTTGGCATTCGCTTCCTCCTCTATTCGTCCGCACCCATTGTATCCTTTGGAATCTTATGTCTCGCCTGCACCTTCATATCCTCGGCAGCGGCTCAAAAGGCAACTGCGCACTCGTCGAGGGGCCTCAGGGGCTCATCATGATCGATAACGGCCTGTCCCGCCGCGAGACACTTAAACGCATGGCGGAGCTTGGCCTCTCGGCAGACGACGTCGCCGCTCTTGTAATCACTCATGAGCATGGAGACCATATCAAGGGGCTCGATGTATGGTGCAAGCACTGGCATGGTCCCCTCTTTGCCAGCAGGGGCACCCTTTCATGCAAAGAAAACCTCGCGCATCTGCCCGTGGAGGAATTTGACCCCGGCGACACGTACCGCATTGCCGGCATCCACGTACAAACCTACTCAACATCGCACGATGTCATCAATCCTGTCGGCTATCGATTCAATGCTCTCGATGATTCCATTGGATTTGCCACCGACACCGGAGAGTTGTCGAGCAAGGCCATAGGCATCCTCAAAGACTGTCGAGTTCTCGCACTCGAAAGCAACCACGATGTGACTATGTTGCGCGAAGGAACGTACCCCCGCTTTCTTCAGGAGCGCATCCTGTCCACAAAGGGGCACCTCTCCAACAGCCAGGCCGCCGAAGCCGCGCGCGAACTTGTTACCGATCGCACCGAACAGCTCATCGCCATGCACATCAGCCAGGACAATAATCGTCCAAGCCTTACCGTCAAAAGCTATGCCAACGCGCTTGATGCAAAGCTCGATGATGAGCTCGGCAGCTCTGCCACACTTCTTCAAGGGCCACGGAAGCTCTCGATACGCCCTGCAAGTCAGTATCAACCGACAACTATTCAATAGTCCCTCAAGACAACAAAAGGGGGCTGGGAATCACTTCCCAGCCCCCTTAACTCATACTCTCGATTGGAGCAGAGCCATCGTTAGTCGATAGAGATCTTGGTGACATTCTTCTTCTCAACAATCTTGGGAACCGTAACGGTCAGGATGCCGTCAGCGTACTTAGCCGAGAGGCCCTCGCTCGAAGCGTCCTTTAGATACACGCCACGCGTCACGCTGTACGAGCTGAACTCCTTCTGCAGGAAGTTCTTGCCCTCGTTCTCCTCGTCTTCCTCGACATTCACGCTAATGGACAGACGACCCTCGTTAAGCTCGACATCGATATCGTCCTTGGCGACGCCGGTCAGATAAGCCTTGACCTCATAGCCGTCGCCCTTATCCTCAACGTCAACGGGGAACGCCTTGGAGGCAATCGAGCTATTCGCCAGGTCGGTCATGTCATCAAACAGATCAAACAGCGAGCTTGCAGAAGGACGGACGCCAAAAACCGAACGATAAGGAACCATGCTTGCCATGTTTACCACTCCTTGTAAGGACTGCCGAGTCATCTTCTAGGTGACTGGGACTTCTTTTGACGCTTTTATATATGCCCAGCAGCTTCTCATATATACACTGACTATAAAGTTTTTTAAGTCTCTTACTATAAGCATATCTAAGTGTCGATGACTAAGGTTTTAGATAGATTAAGGTTCTTTGAACCGTGCCTTAAATAGCGAGTATGTCCCTGGCAAATTCGGACACGGGGCTTACAATGAGCGCGTAAGCGTTGTTGATAACGAGCTAAAGGGCACCATGGACGATCAAAGACAGGACAACAGGTTTATGCCGACGCAGGGCGAAGAGTCCACCGCGCAGCCGGCGCGGTTCCATCGCCCCCATATCTCGCAAGAGCCCATCAATGATTCCGAGCCCGAGTATGTAACGAGAAATCGATATCAAACACTCGAGGATGTACAAACGGGGCGCAAAAATATGGGCGTGGCCTCGGGTGACCCTGTATATCTAAAAGATGCCCCGCTCTCTAAAAACAGTGCAGATAATGATGAGCCGATGCGAGAATCCGTCACTCATCAACAAAGAGGACCTCGGCCCAAGCAAACCTTGACGCATTCGGCTCGTTATCTCGAAACGCCAAAACAGGGAAAGTCGATCTTCGTTTCGTCAAGGAAACGACGCAAGCAGCATCGACTGACAATTCTGCTTTTGGTCATTACGGTCATAGCGATTGGTGTTGTAATTCGATTCATAATCTTTAAATAAAAGCAGAGCTTCAAAAAGGCAACGAGAGCGACTCGTGTAACTGAGTCATTTGCGACCAATAAACGCAAAAAAAGGGGGAGGCCGCCAGGCCTCCCCCTCTTCATTCTCGATGACGGCTCGGTGCCGTCCACCGGTCAGCGGCGCCCTGGCCTCCCACGGGCTGACCC
>CAUEQX010000118.1 GCA_959020035.1 uncultured Collinsella sp.
CTGCAGCTCCTCACGATCGCGGATGTTGTCGGCGGTCATGACCGTCGGGGTGGAAGCCTTCTGGGCCTCCTTGTCCTTGATCAGGTAGTCGACGCCGTACAGGGCAACACGACGGTAGTCGCCGATGATGCGGCCGCGGCCATAGCCATCGGGCAGACCGGTGATGATGTGAGCCGAGCGGCAAGCACGCATCTCGGGAGTGTAAACATCGAAGACGCCAGCGTTGTGGGTCTTACGCTCGAAGGTGTAGCGCTCGACAACGTTCTCGTCGACCTTATAGCCGTGCTGGCTGGCAGCCTGACAAGCGATGCGGATACCACCGTTGACGTGCAGCGCGCGCTTGAGCGGCTTGTCAGTCTGGAGACCGACGATGGTCTCCTTCTCGCGGTGGGCGTTATCGATGTAGCCAGCGGGGTGGCTCACGATACCCGTGACGATCTTGGTGTCCATATCGAGGACACCACCCTGCTCGCGCTCCTTAAGCAGCAGGTCGAGAACCTCGCCCCACAGCTCCTTGGTACGCTCGGTCGGACCGACGAGGAACGACTCGTCGCCCTCGTAGGGGGTGTAGTTCTTCTGGATGAAGTCTCGGACGTCAACTTCTCCCGTCCAGATGCCTTCCTTGAAGCCTTCCCATGCCTCCTGCATTGTGTAACCACGCTCCTAGTTACGTGTAATGCGGCGCTCTCTCACACCGCTGCTTATTGAATTCTTGAATTATCGGCTTGCACTACCGGCTTCTTCCGTTCTTCACCACACGTTGGTACAGGGAAAAACGTTTGTCCACCTTGGAACTGCAACCCAAAACCCAAGATTTCACTCGTCTGAGAAGGATAACATAGCGACCCTCTCCATCTGGGCTGTTATATGTTTCTTTTTTTATATCATAAAGGCGTTTTTTACAAACCCGCAGGAAATGAGAGCGTGAACAACTACCGTTCACCGATTTGTTTGGTTTTTTCCTTGCCTTTGTACGACGTTCACCCTAGCTGTTATGCCAGCTTTATCAGGGTAAAGTACCCCAGAGACCCTACAGAAACTGCAGGGCGGCCATGGGATCCCCCGTGGCCGCCCTGTGGCGTAGCTAGTTTTTAGCTTTGATTGCCGCTTGGCATTAGGCAGCTGCGGCGGCCTTGTCGGTCGTTGCCTTGCTGTGGCCCTGGCCCTCAAAATGCTTGTAGCACCAGCTGGTGACCAGCGGGGTCAAAATAGCCGTCACGATTGCGCAGGCAGCAACCTGTGCCGTAGCCGTCGCGAGCACGGCACCACCGTACATGGCCCCGTTGACGCTTGCCATGGCAGCAGGCGTGGCCACATTGGCTCCGGCGCAGCTCGAAATGGCCGCACCTGCGACGCCCGTACCGCCCGTGAGCTTATCGACCGCGATGACGGGAATTGCAAAGACCACCGAGCAGATCACGCCGAGCAGAATACCGGGAAGACCGCCATTAATGAGCTGACCAAAGGTCATGGTCGAGCCCATGGCAAAGAAGACGAGCACGATGATGGCGGAAAGTGCCGGCGCCATCATCTTCTTAAAGCTCGGGAAGAGGTTGCCCAGAATAATGCCGACGACGATCGGCAGGATGGCGCCCACGAGCGACCAGCCGATCGGAGCCTGACCGGCAGCGCCGAGCACGATCATCGTGACCGGAGGGCCGACAACCAGCGTGGTGATGGCGACGGCGCCACGTTCGGCCTCATTGCCCATGGTGCCCATCAGACCAGCGTACATAGCGTTGTTGGCGCCGGTGCAAGCCGCCAGCATCACCATGGCAGAGATGCCAAACAGGTTGTCGTTGAATACATAAAGAATAAGCAGCGACACGGCAACGACCACGATCTGCTTGACGGCGATGATGATGGCGCCGCGCGCAGCGGCGGCAGGAGCACTCTTAAACGAAATCGTCGTACCGACGATGAGCAAAAAAGCGCCCACGAGCGGGCCTGCGCCCTGCTGGGTCATACCAAGCGTAAAGCTGCCGAGCGTTTTGAACAGGTCGGGGAATAGCGTGTTGAGCAGGCAGCCTAGCAAAAGCGGCACCAGAATATTGGCACCCGGGATGGAGGACATCTTAAAGAACGGCTCCTTTGCCGCCGGCGCCTCCACCGCAGTCGATTCACTCATATATATCTCCTTTGGATGCATGCGAATCGTAGCCGCACGCGCCTATGTCAGAAAGAAGGCGACGGTCCCGAGTCGCAGGAGCCGTCGCCGAATAATCGTCGCGGGGTATTACCCGTCCAGGACGATGCCGCCGTCGCAGTCACCGATCTCGCCGTTCACGAAGCTGGCGAGGTCGGAAGCGAAGAACAGCACCATCTGCGCAGGCTCGCTGGCCTGGGCGGCGCGGCCCAGAGGAATACCGTTGATGATGCGCTGAGAGTTCTCGTCAGAGAGAATCGAGGTCATATCAGTAAGGGTGAGCGACGGGCATACGGCGTTGCAGCGGACACCAAACTTGCCGCCTTCCTTGGCGACTGCCTTAGTTAGACCGTTAACACCGGCCTTAGAGCTCGCGTAAGCCGCGGTGCCGAGCAGGCCGCCGCCGATCTTGCCAGCAACGGAGCTCACGTTGACGATAGTACCGGCATGGGCCGCCTTAAAGTGCGGGTACACGGCGTTCATCATGGTAAAGGTACCGTTGAGGTTGATGTCGATGGTGCGGCGCCACTCGGTGTCATCGATCTCGTCGAACTTCTTGGTGCTGATGACGCCAGCGCAGTTGATCAGGATGTTGGTTTGCGGCAGGTCTGCGAAAATCTGCTCGACGGTCTCGCGCGCCTTGGGCGCATCGGCGACATCGAGCTGATAAAACTTGTTGCCCTCGCCAAGCTCGGCCACAGCGGCCTCGCCCTTAGCAGCGTTCCTTGCGATGAGCGCGACATGTCCGCCGCCCGCGACGATGCCCTTGGCGATCTCGAGGCCAATGCCCTGAGTGCCGCCCGTGACGATCGCGGTCTTACCCGTGAAGTCAAATCCCATGACTCCATCCCCCTTTTATGTAAGGTGTCTCCTTGCGGGAAGTTGGAGCATCGCACGTGGCGATTATATGAGTCCCAGTCGTCATGGCGGTGACAACCCCTCGCCTAACCGCGTGCATAATAGTTCTTTGAAACGCTTCAGCAATTGAATGATTTTAAATTTTTATGCACTCTTTATATTTCCTAGCGGCCAAGTAGATTTTTGGGACATGCCTAGAAATCTACCGAACGGGATGGTTGAGCTAGGGTATCATCTTTCACCGGAAATAGTTTCTAGTGTTAGGGGTTTTCGGTGGAAGATACCGATTTCCGTGAGCTTGGGCGTCAGCTCCTTACCGAGTTCGGCAGCATGCATCAGCGCATTTCGCGCTTTGCGGACAAAGCCCTCGGCGGCGAGATGGCCGTCATGCGCGCCCTCATACTCGCCGGCGGTTCACTCACGCCGAGCGAACTCGCTGATCGCGCCTGGGTCTCGAGTGCCCGCATCGCTAATATCCTACGCGCTCTCGAAGCCAAGGGCTGGGTCGAGCGCGAGCACTCAAAGACCGACCGTCGTCGCGTACACGTCACGGTGACCGACAAAGGATTCCAGGATCTCGAAATCAAACGTCGGGAATTCGAGAACCGCACCGCGGCCTTCCTCGAGCAGCTCGGCGAAACAGATACCCAAGAGATGGTGCGTCTTCTAAGACGTGCCAACGAAATTATCGACCGCAATCAAGAAAGGAGAGATGCCGAATGAGGATTCTCAAGCTCTTTAAAAAGCATATCCTGGCACTGTTCGCAGCTATCGTACTTATCGTAATCAGTTGCAACGCCGATCTGGCGCTGCCTACCTATATGAGCGACATCGTCGACGTGGGCGTGCAGCAAGGCGGCATCGCCTCGCCCGTGCCCGACACCATCCGCGCCGAATCGCTCGACGACCTCGAACTCTTTATGAGCGCCAAGGACGCCAAGGCTGTGGAGGCCGTGTTTAGCAAGGCTGACAAAAACGACATTCGAACGTACGAGGGCACCGAGGAAGAGCGTGCCGATGGAGGCAAGATTGCCGACATTATGAGCCTGCCCGAGACTGTTGTCCTTTCGCTCAACCAGGGCATCGACGCCAACTCCATGGGCGACATGATGGGCTCGTCCAGCGAGAAAGACGACAACGCTGCCCAGGCCATGCCCACCCCCGAGCAAATGGCAGCGATGACGCCCGAGCAGCTCGCCGAGATGCAGCAGAAGGCCGCGGCGGCGCAGAACATGCAAAAGCAGATTGATGCCGACGGCGGTAAGATCACTATGAAGAGCCTGCGCCTGGGTGTCGAGGGCGGTCTGGTAGACCAAAGCAAGCTCGTCGAGGGCGCCAACCAAATGGCGGACAAAATGGGCTCCATGTCGGGCTCCATCGTCACCCAGCGCGCCGTGAGCTATGTACAGGACGAGTACAAGGCGCAGGGCATCGACCCCGCCGACGTGCAGAACGCCTACCTGAGCCGCATGGCGACCACGATGTTTGGACTGTGCCTCGTGTCGCTCGTCGCCACCATCCTGACCGGTGCCGTGGCTTCGCGCACCGCCTGCTCCATCGCCCGCGACCTGCGCCGCGAGACCTTCAACAAGGTTATGCACTTCTCGCCGGCCGAGGTGGGCAAGTTTAGCCAGGCCTCGCTCATCACCCGCTGCTCCAACGACATTCAGCAGATCCAGATGGCCGCAACTCTGTTTATCCGCATGTGTCTGATGGCCCCCGTCATGGGCATCGTCGCCGTCATGCGCGTCCTGGCCAACCATACCGGCCTGGAGTGGACCATCGCCGTTGCCATCATCGCGGTCTCGGCCGTCGTCGGCGTGCTTATGGGCCTCACCATGCCCAAGTTCAAAAAGATGCAAAGCTTTGTTGACCGCGTGAACCTTACCGCCCGCGAGCTGCTCGACGGCCTTATGCCCATCCGCTCGTTCAACCGCGAGGAACATGAACTCGAGCGTTTTGACAAGGCATCGCTCGACCTGATGACCACGCAGCTCTACACCAACCGCGCCATGAGCTTTATGATGCCGCTCATGATGCTCGTCATGAACTGCATCACCGTGCTTATCGTCTGGTTTGGCGCGCAGGGCGTGTCCGACGGCGTGATGCAGGTCGGCAACATGATGGCGTTTATCTCCTACACCATGCAGATCGTCATGGCGTTTATGATCCTCACCATGGTTTCGGTCATCCTGCCCCGTGCCGAGGTCGCAGCCGAGCGCGTGGATGAGGTCATCACCTGCCCCACGAGCATCAACGACCCTGCCTCACCCAAACTGCCTGCCGCCAGCGCGCCGCGCGGTGAGCTCACCTTCCGCGACGTGAGCTTCCAGTATCCCGATGCCCGCGCCGACGTCATCAGCGGCGTGAACTTCACCACGCATGCCGGTCAGATGCTCGGCATCATTGGCTCCACGGGCTCGGGCAAGTCCACGCTCGTGCAGCTGATTCCGCGCCTGTACGATACCACGCACGGCACGGTCAAGGTCGGCGGCGTGGATGTCCGCGATTACGATATCGAGGCGCTGCGCGATCAGGTTGCCATGGTGCTCCAGAAGAACGTGCTGTTCTCCGGCACGATCAAGGAAAACCTTCGCTGGGGTGACGAAAACGCCTCGGACGAGGAGCTCGAGCGCGTATGCCG
>CAUEQX010000119.1 GCA_959020035.1 uncultured Collinsella sp.
GCTCCAGCTGGGTCATCGGCGAGGGCCGCAACTTCGTCAAGACGATGAAGGGCCTGTCCGACCGCGTCGCCGACCCCGAGGACGGGCTCGAGCAGGTCACGGTCGTTGACGACCAGCTGGGCCGCCTGACCTTCACGCGCGACATGGCCGAGGCCATCTTCCACGTGCTGGGGACGCACGCCCCCTACGGCACCTACGACTGCACCGGCTCCGGCACCGTCAAGTCCTGGGCCGATATCGCCCGCGCCGTCTTCGAGGCCGCCAACGGCAACGGGGACAGGGTCGTGCCGGTATCGACCGCCGACTACTACGCCGGCGCCGAGGGGCCCGTCGCCTCGCGCCCGGTCCACTCCGCTCTCGACCTGTCCAGGCTCGAGTCGGTCGGCTTCCACATGCCCGACTGGGAGGAAGAGCTCGAAGAATACCTGTTTGGCTCTTCTGAAAAAGCAAATATGGAGCAGCTGTGAAAGTACTGATGCAGACCCGCCAAAACGTTTTTGATCTAGCGGGCGGTGACACGACACAACTTGTAAAGACGAAGGAGGCCCTTGAATCAAAGGGTATTGATGTCGACCTGTCCTTGGACTTGCGACCCGATGTTTCTGGATACGATGTGGTCCACTTGTTCAACCTCACGCGGGTCCAGGAAACTTTCATCCAGTCGAAAAACGCCAAGGAGGCCGGAAAGCCTGTCGTGCTCTCCACGATTTACTGGCCGACTGACAGCTTCGAAAAAAGCGCAGCAAACGGCCTGAGAGGTTTTTTGGGAAAACATCTTAGCGTCGATGGAATGGAGCGCCTCAAGGCCTTCGGAAAGTACGTCTTGCGCGGGGAGCGCAGCGAGGGTGCACGCTACCTTATGACACATAGCTTCCAAAAGATGCAGCTCGAGATATTGGACAACTGCGATGTGTTCCTGCCGAATGCAAAGACCGAGATGGACCAGATAGCGGCTCATCTCGGCTTTCGCACCGACAACTATGTGGTCGTCCCCAACGCCGTCGACGTCGCGAGCATTAAGGCCGCGAAAGAGGTTGAATCAACAGGATACGAGCGATTCAGTGGATGGATTGTTTGCATCGGCCGCATCGACATTCGCAAGAACCAGCTCAACCTAATCAAGGCGGTGGAGGGGTCGGATTACAAGGTCGTCTTTGTGGGAAAGAAGTCTCCCGGGCATATCGAGTATGCGAACAAGGTTGTGTCGGAGATAGAAGCCAATCCGAACATGGAATGGATCGAGCAAATTCCCAACGAAGACATCTACAAGCTGTGCCGCGAGTGCCGTGTGAGCGTGTTGCCTAGTTGGTTCGAGACGCCGGGCCTCGTGAGTCTGGAGGCAGCCGCTATGGGGTGCAATATCGTGGTATCTCCCAAAGGTACGACGCGGGATTATTTCGGTGACAGCGCGTTTTATTGCGATGTCAGCAGCCCTTCCTCCATCAGGGCTGCGCTGGATGAGGCTTACGCCGTCAATTACGACGAGGTTTTCGGCCGAAAGGTAATTACGGAATACACGTGGGAGAAGGCTGCTGAGAAAACTCTCGATGGCTATCAACTTGCTTTGAAAGGGTGATATGAAAAAAGTTATGCTCGTCTTCGGCACTCGCCCGGAGGCCATTAAGATGTGCCCGCTCGTGAACGAGCTGAGGGCGCGCCCCGACGAGTTCGACACGGTTGTGACGGTCACCGGTCAACACCGTGAGATGCTGGACCAGGTGCTTCGCGTGTTCGACGTCAAACCCGCCTACGACCTGGCCGTCATGAAGCCGGGACAGACTCTGTTCGACGTTACGTGCGACGTGCTGCTCAAGCTCAAGGCGGTCCTCGAGGACGAGAAGCCCGATGTCGTGCTCGTACACGGCGATACCACGACCAGCTTCGCCGCTACGCTCGCGTGCTTCTACCTGCAGATCCCCGTGGGGCACGTCGAGGCCGGCCTGCGCACGCACGACATCTTCAGCCCCTGGCCGGAGGAGTTCAACCGTCAGGCGGTCGACATCGTGAGCGAGTACTATTTCGCCCCCACTGAGGCCAGCAAGAAGAACCTTCTGGACGAGGGCAAGCCGGAGTCGAAGATCTGGGTCACCGGCAACACGGGAATCGACGCCCTTCGCACCACCGTTCGCGATGGCTATACCCACCCCGAGCTCGAGTGGGCGGAGGGCTCCCGCCTCATCCTCATCACGGCGCACCGTCGCGAGAACCTGGGCGAGCCCATGCACCGCATGTTTCGCGCCATCCGCCGCGTGATGGAGGAGCATCCCGACACCAAGGCGATCTACCCCATCCACATGAACCCGCTCGTCCGCAAGGCGGCGCACGAGGAGCTTGACGGCTTCGACCGGCTGCATATCATCGACCCGCTCGAGGTTCTCGACTTCCACAACTTCATGGCCGTCAGCCACATCATCCTCACCGACTCGGGCGGCATCCAGGAGGAGGCCCCGAGCCTGGGCAAGCCCGTGCTCGTCATGCGCGACACCACCGAGCGTCCCGAGGGCGTGGCAGCAGGCACGCTGAAGCTCGTCGGCACCGAGGAGGAGGCCATCTACCGCGAGTTCAGTAGGCTTCTTTGCGACGACGAGGAGTACGTCGCCATGTCCCGCGCCTCCAATCCCTACGGCGACGGACATGCGAGCGAGCGGATCGCGGAAGCTTTGGGGCGTTCTTCTCTCGAGGCTGGAATACGTGATGGTGAATGTCGATGAATCTTTTTAACTGCGGACAAATCAACGAGAAGCTTAAAGGTTTGTTTTGGAAACTCCCGTTGAGCGCTGAATTTAAAGAAAACCTCAGAGTCAGGCGTTATGAGCGTATTCTCGAACGCGAAGCGGCAGCCGATGCGGGCTCCTTGCGTATTGTGGCCGATAATGACCTTTTGAGCTCTTACGCCGAGTATGTCCTAGAAAGTTATGATGCGCGTGCCGAGGGCTACGTCGGCTATCGAAGGCATGATGAGGCTAAGTCGGACGTGCTGTTGGTGGCATATTATTTGACGCAATTCCACCCCAATGCTCAAAATGACTCCTGGTGGGGACGAGGAACCACTGAGTGGAACAATGTTTGCAAGGCCGTCCCTCAGTTCACGGGGCATTATCAGCCAAGGAAGCCCGGCGAGCTCGGCTATTACGATTTGCGCTTGAAATGCAATATGCAAAGGCAGATTGAGCTTGCGAAGAATTATGGCGTAGGAGCTTTCTGTTTTTACTACTACTGGTTCGATGGTGGTCAGAGACTTCTCGAAGGACCTTTAGATATGTTTCTGGATGACTCAAACCTTGACATGCCTTTCTTTTATTGCTGGGCGAATGAAAACTGGACAAAGCGATTCAGCGGTACGAGCAACGATGTCTTGATGGAGATCACCCAGAGTTCCGAGAACTACACCGCCTTCATGAGGGATGTTGTCCATGATTTCAGCCATGAGGGATATCTCCGAATAGACGGCAAGCCCGTCCTATCCGTGTATCGCCCATCGCTTATTCGAGATCCGGAGCATGTGATTTCTGAGTGGCGCCGCATTTGTAAGGACGAATGCGGCTCAGAACCCTATCTTATTGCCGTGCAAGAGCGTGATACCAACATTGATTGGTCGGCAGTTGGCTTTGATGCCGAGAGCGAGTTCCAACCCAAGCAGGTGCAGCACAACTGTCGCAACATAACCAAACAGGTGCGTCCGTTGCGCGAAGATTTCGGCGGCACCGTCTACGACTATGCGGATTTGGTCGAGAATAAGCGATATGCGACTTGGAGCCGCGATAAGAAGGTCTATCCCGCCGTTATGCCCATGTGGGACAACACGGCCCGAAGGAATCACAGAGGAACGATTTTTCACGGGAGCACGCCTGAGCTATATGGACGATGGCTTGCGGACACGATTGACGAGGTGCGCCGTAGGCGCGACTTAGACAAGAAGATGGTCTTTCTAAACGCTTGGAACGAGTGGGGAGAAGGTGCCTACCTGGAACCTGATTCACTGTGGGGGTACGCATATCTTGATGCGACATTGCGGGCCATCATGCAGGATGGGCCGAACGAATGAAAAAGAAGAAGCTGTTCATTGCCATAACGCTTTCGAACTATCTTATTGACCGTACGGGTACGCCGAAGGTCGTTATGAGTCATCAGGTTGCTGCCAATGACGCTGGCATCAAGTATGTTGCCTTATTTCCCATTGGCGGTTCTTCTAAATTTGCAAAGAGGCTTTTCAGCAACTCATTCGGTGTGATATGCGATGGTAAGTTCGCAGGAGTTTTCAGCCTTGAAGCTTTCTTGGCTAGGGTAGGACGTTTGCTCGATGGCGAGTATGAACTGGGATGCATTTACATCCATCACTTCATGGGATGGAACCTTGAATCGATTGCTGGCATAGTATCTTCGTATCCTAAGGTCCAGCTGGTCGTATATGCGCATGACTACTACCTGTGCTGCACAAACTATAATTTGATACAGGATGGTACTCAATTATGCGGATCTGCTAGATTGGGCGACGCACAATGCGCGGGATGTGCCTATTACGCTGACAGCATTATTCGTGAAGATTGCATCTGGAGGCTTCTGCACAACGAGCTTCATCGCATAGTATTTGCTTGCCCTTCAAGCGTTGTCGAAAGAATGGTGCAATCTTTCCATCCGGAAGCAAAGGGGCATTGCACGGTAATTCCACATCAAAGATACGTCGGGATTTATCTTGACAACAAGGAGATGCTTCCTCCCAATCATGCGATCAAAGTTGCATATCTTGGGAAACAACAGTCTATAAAAGGCTGGGACTGTTGGTGTCGCCTTGTTGACGCGTTTCGTGGCCAGGGAAAATATGAATTCGTTGTGTTCAACAACGAGACGAAGCCTTTACCTAGCGGAATGAGACGGGTCTTCGTCGAATTTTCACCAGGAAAACCCAATGCTATGATTGACGAGCTGCGACGCGAGAATGTGGATGCTGCTTTACTTTGGTCTCAATGCCTAGAGACGTATTCGTACACCTGCATGGAGGCATATGCCTCAAATGCTTTTATCATCACTTGTCCATCAAGCGGTAACATAGCTGAGTTTGTGAGTATGACGCATTGCGGCCAGGTTCTTTCTTCGGAGCAGGAGCTGTGCCAGCTGCTCGACGAGCCTGATAAGTTGCTGGAGTTGTTGAACGGGTTCCGCGCTAATCACGATGGGGGCGCGATGGCCCTCGCGACCAATGACGCATTCATTGCTTTGGCGAAACCGAGCAGGCCGACTGCGCAAAATGCCGTCGAAAATGAGAGGCAATGCCGAACCTACAGATTCCGGCTAGACAATTGCTTCTCTTTGCCGCTGCGTATTTTCTATTCATGTCGGGAGCGAAAAAAAATCGAGGCTGCAAATTCACGGAAACGAAAACAAGAGTTCGCCATATGAGTATTCTTGAGAAAAAAACAGGGTCGGGGATAGATGCACTGATAATCAGTCTGATTATGGCTAAGGTTTTTCTGCTTGAATACCTTGGTATGGCCGGAAT
>CAUEQX010000120.1 GCA_959020035.1 uncultured Collinsella sp.
GGTCGAGGCCGCCGCACGCGCCGCACGCTGCGACCACTTTATCCATACGCTCGCCGGCGGCTACGACTTTATGATCAATGAGGAGGGCACCAACCTCTCACAGGGCCAGCGCCAACTCGTGACCATCGCCCGCGCCATTTTGGCCGACCGTCCGGCGCTGATTTTGGACGAGGCGACTTCCAACGTCGATACCCGTACCGAGGAGCTTATTCAGCGCGCCATGGATGCGCTGATGCAGGGCCGCACGAGCTTTGTCATCGCGCATCGCCTGTCCACGATCCGCAACGCCGACGTGATCTTGGTGATTCGCGACGGCGACATCGTCGAGAAGGGCACGCACGACGAGCTGCTCGCCCAAGGCGGCTTCTACGCCGACCTGTACAATTCGCAGTTCGACGAAGCGGCGTAAATTCTGCCGCAGGGAACGAATAACGCCCGAGAACGGGGGCGCAGGACAGCCTGCGCCCCCGTTTTTTGTTCTGCGGCCCTCGAACCGCCTCCCCTGGGACCTGATTGACGCCCTCCCTCAAGGCCCCGTGGACAAAAAATGGCAAATATGAGTACTGTCACCTTTTTAGTAACAGCCAAAACTGCCCCAAACGACCTCATTGCGGCCTAGATATGCCTTCAAATTGATCAAAATGCCCGGTAGCATGCTTCTGTGTGCCAACGTTAATGAACATATTTACTGTTGTGTCTATTATCTTGTAAGATCGATATGATACTACGCTAGCAACAGTACTCATATTTGCCATTTTTTGCCCACAGGACTTAGAGAACGCCAAAAAATCTAGCAATGCCAGCGAGCAAACCGCGTCAGCCGATGCAAGGAGTGTCCCCAAGTGCCGGCAGATAAGGAACGTCCCTAACTGCCAGGTTTGAAAGGTAGTCATTGGGGACGTTCTTAAACGACTAGTCAAACAAGAACGTCCCCAACGACTACTCATTTAAGTACGTCCCCAATGAGTGCCCCTGGAGCAAGACAACGCCGCAGGTAGAGGGCGGACAGCGAGCGCCGTTACGCGGGTTGGTAAACCCGCGTAACTAAATACGTTCCGCGATCTCGTGAATGAGGTAGTCGGTCTTTTCCCAGCCCAGGCACGGATCGGTGATCGACTTGCCAAAGACGCCGCCGTCGACCGGCTGGTTGCCGTCCTCAAGGTAGGACTCGATCATAAAGCCCTTGACCAGCCTGGAGATGGCTTCGTTGCGGCGGCAGCTGTCGAGCACCTCCTTGCAAATGCGATACTGCTCCAGCGGACGCTTGCCCGAGTTGTCATGGTTGCAGTCGATGACCGCCGCTGGGTTGGCATAACCGGCGTGCTCGGTGTAGCGCTCGGCAAGACGCTCCAGATGCTCGTAGTGGTAGTTAGGGTAGGTGCGGCCGTCGAGGCCAATGTAGCCGCGCATGACGGCGTGCGCGAGCGGATTGCCGTCGCACTCGACCTCCCAGTTGCGGAAGATAAAACTCTGGTGCGCCTGGGCGGCGTAGATGGAGTTGAGCATGACGGTGGTGGAGCCGGCAGTGGGGTTCTTCATGCCCACGGGTACCGAAATGCCGCTCGACACCAGGCGATGCTCCTGGTTCTCGACCGAGCGCGCGCCCACGGCAACGTAGCTCAGCAAGTCGACGAGGTACTGGTAGTTGGACGGGTAGAGCATCTCGTCAGCGGTGAAGAAGCCCGTCTCCTCGATGACGCGCAGGTGCATGTGGCGGATGGCCTTGACGCCCTCGAGCAGGTCGTCGGGAGCCTCGGGGTTGGGGTTGTGCAGCAGACCCTTGTAGCCGGTGCCCTTGGTGCGCGGCTTGTTGGTATAGACGCGCGGAATGATGATGAGCTTGTCCTTGACCTCCTCGGCGGTCTTGGCCAGTCGGTTCATGTACTCAAGCACCGAGTCCTCGCGGTCGGCAGAGCACGGACCGATGATAAGCACCTTGCGTGCGTCCTCGCCGGTAAAGACTTTGGCGACCTCGGCGTCAAATGCCTGCTTTTTGGCGGTAAGCTCGGCAGAAAGTGGCATTTCCTCGCGGATCTCCATGGGGATCGGCAACTTGCGTTTGAATTCCATGGCCATAGGGGCCTCCTCAATCTATAGAAAGAGCAATAAGCGTATTGTCGAGTGCTCGGCATTATCCGCTGTCGCACGCTAAAGTGCAAGCACAGCCTACTAAAAAGGGAATGAATCGACACAAGAGCCCGCTCACCACGAGAGTGGATAATCTCCCGTTTTTGGCCCATGTTCGCGCTCAAAGTGGGAGATTATCCACTCTCGTCGGGCAAGCGTCCGAAAATCCTCACTCGTGACCCCTTTTCCTCCGTCCCCGAGGGATCGGGGCTCGCCTGCCGAATGATTGATGCGGCCGCCCTGCGTCCATGTCACACTCAGAGGTGGCCTGACCCAACTTGGAAGGAGCCTTCATGAGCCTTGACAACGTAACCCTGCGCGCCGCCACGCTCGACGACCTGACCGGCATCGCTGCCATCTACAACCAGCTGTGGTGCAACACGCTGCGCAACCGCGGCGACGTCGAAGCTGCCGATTTCTGCGCGCGCTTTAACATCGCTATGCAGCTGCAACGCTCACCTATCGCGCTTGTCGCCGAGGCCGAGGGCCGCATTATCGCCGCCTGCTGCATCGGCATCTTCGAGGACGGCAAGCCGCGCACCAACCCCACGTGGGAGTCCTGCTACAACGAGATGCTCGCCCAGGCAACCGAAATGGCAAAGGCTGCCGACGCCAAGCTCGAGGGCTCGCTCTTCGGCGACAGTCGCGAAAAGGCCACGGCGGATCGCTTTGCCGCCACAGGCAACGAGTATGCCCAGGGCCAGCTCAACCTGATCATCATCGTGCCCGAGTGGCAGGGCAAGGGGCTCGGCCGCGCGCTTATCGACCTTGCGCGCGCCGAGCTCGCCAAGGCAGGCTGCACCAAGTTCTTCCTGATGAGCGACTGCAACTCCGACTGGCAGTTCTACGAGCACCTCAACATGAAGCGCATCCTGGAGGATCACAGTCAAGACACCGGCGACGGTTTTTTCGTCTACATGTACGGAGGCGATACGCAGGGATAACCCGCTAAGCAAGTACCAAAACCACCACAAAAGGCGCCCATCCCCCTTGTGGTGACAGGTTGTATCTGGGCGAACGTTAAGACCACCGCGGGGGAGCTGCTTTCCCTCGCGGCGGTTTACTAACCGTGAAAACCAAGTGAGTAGGCTTTTGGCGGGATCCCGAGCACACCCCAAAACGCCGCAGCTCTGGCCTGCGGTTTTATCGAGCGTTTGTCGCGATGTGCTCGGCAGATCCCAAAAAGTCTACTCACTTGCATCCGAGACGCACCAGGCAGGCAAAAAAACCGCCGCGAAAGGGGCCCGTCCCCCTTCGCGGCGGTTGTTCATCGCGGTTTTGCGACGGTTTTGCGGTGGTTTTGCCCGCCTGCTACTCGCTGTAGCGAGTGGCGATGGCAACTCGCACCATGCCGGCGCTCATGAGGTACGTTGCCATAGGCTGTAGTAGCGCATGTCATAATCCTACAGCAGCATTCGCCATAATCTGACAGTAGAGTTTTCCACAATCTATAAGTAGCCCAGGTCGGGACCCTATTTAACAAACCAAATTCTCGCCCAACGCCATTTCCTCTCCTGGTGACCGGTTCATTTTGGCAGGTTTCATCTGGGCAAACGCCAAAACCACCACAAAGGTGCCTGTCCCCTTTGTGGTGGTTTGAAGCTCTCCTGGGCGGGATGCTAGACTTGCGGCATATACATTCGCGCCAAAGCACGGGTCGCATACAGGAAAGGAGATGCCATGGCGCCTATCGCACCGCTCAAGATGCTCGTCGCTCCTGCCGCCAAGGCCATCGCCCACCTGAGCGACTCACTTACTTACGATGAGGTCCCCTGCATCGCCGAGGAGCGTTCGGACAGCCGCCCGTACCTGGGCCACGTCCCCTACTTTGCGCCTAAGCTCGCTTCTAATCCCGAGCACCGCGAACAATAATCCAAGATGCAGCAAGCGCCGCGCAACTCGCGGCGCTACTGTTTTGGTGCAAAATAACCTGACCCCTATGCACCAACGCCGGGATTGTCGATGCTGCGGCCGCGGCGCGATATAAGGCGCGAGACCTCGCCTAACAACACACCGATCGCCACGCCCACAAGAATCGGCAACTTTGCCATCTCGGCAGGTGAGCTGTTGAGCGGCACAATCGTAGCGACAATCGAAAGCACAAGTTCCACCACGGGAATCGCGAGCGCTACCGCGAGCACCTTACCCTCAAAGGGCGCACGGAACACGCGCGGGCGATCGTCGTATGCACGCAGACGCCAAAACGCTGGGAACATTGGGATATAGCTCATGAGCAAAAAGACGACGTTCATTGAGAAGAAAACCCAAAAGACGTCGGATCCCTCACCCAGCGGGATCTGAAGCAGCAACACCAGGCTGGCAAAACAGCCGTTAATGAGTGCCGAGCCATTGGGCATGCCGGTCCTCTTGGACACCAGCGCAAAGGGGCGCGGCATGTTGCCGTGACGTGCGGCATAGCTCGCTACGTTGTTGACGCCAAAGCTCCAGCAGATCATGTTGGCAAAGAGCGTCACCAAAAAGGCCACGCCCACGATCATTGTCAGCGGGTGGCTGCGCCCCACCATGGCGGCGACCGCGTCCACAATGCCCGAATCGAGCGAAAGCTGTTCGGTGGGAACCGCGGCTCCAATGCCGATGCCGCAGATGATGTAGATCGCCGCAATGGCAACGCCGCCGGTGATAACCGCCTTGGGGATATCGCGCGACGGGTTTTTCATCGTGCTGGCAAAGGTCGCGACCACTTCGAAGCCCATATAGTTGAACAGGATAATCGATAGATACGTCAACGAGTTGGTGTCGCCCAAATCTGGAATGAAGGTCTTGAGCGACATGTCGTTGGCAAAGCCGTTATTACAGGCAAACCAGATACCGACGATCCCCACCACGGCGGTAATGAGCACCTTGATGACAGCGCCGCCGTCCATGACCCAATCGGCCTCGGCCACCGGCTGCATTGCCATGACCGTGACGCCCCACACAAAGGCAAGCTCGATGGCAATTCGGACCCCAAGCGAAAATTCGATGCCCCATACCGCATTGATGACACTGGGGAACATGCAGGCGATACTTGCCACCCACAGTGGAAAGTTGACCCAATAGCACCAGGAGCAGCGGGCGCCCCAACGGTCGCCCAAGCCCAGGCGAACCCAATCGTACAGACCGCCCTCGGAATCGAACGCCGTACCGAGCTCGGCCACCAACACGACACAGGGAGGCAAAAACGGAAGGATGAGGAACATCCACCAGAAGAACTGCACGTTACCCATAGCAGATGCCGGAGCGGCCGCCTCG
>CAUEQX010000121.1 GCA_959020035.1 uncultured Collinsella sp.
AGCGCCCCCCCCCCCGAAGGTTAATTGCCGCTGCATGCATATGCGACACTCCCTTCGCATGGGGATTGATATTGCATGCAGAGCGTACGTTAAAGCGAACCGACTAGCCCGTAACGTGCCGCTGAGGCAACGGCGGCACGGGTGCCCGCGCCACATAAACTGCTTGCCGTTTTGTTTCTTCAGACCTACTGCCACGCCTTCGGGAGGATAACGCCGGGGGCGCAGTGATTGAAGCCACTATGATTGGCATAGGTTGGGACATTCCAATCGGAACAGTCGAGGTTTAGATTTTTGCAATAGCTAAACATGCCGAGCATATCCATAACATCTGAGGTCTTCCACCCTGGTCCAAATTTCACGCTTTTCAGCGAACTGTCGGTGGAAAAAAGGAGACGTAAATCGCCGGCTTTCCGCGTCGACCATCCGGAGATGTCAATCTCCTCGACCTTGTAAAGGTTTTTGAGCGCCGAGTCGAATTCGACGACCGAGGACGTATCCCAGCTTGAAATACTGAAGGAAGTCGCATTGCCGCAATACGCGAATGCGTGCTGCAGATTTGTGCAGTTCGACATGTCGAACTTTGCCAGATCAAAGCTCTTGCAGTTCTCCATGTACTGAAAGCAAAATGCCAACGAGTGGATTTCTATGCCATCGTCAATGGCCTTTACGGCCACGATATTATTTCTGTTAGGCCACCAGGGGGCAGTCGTCTTGCCGTCGTTTCCCACGGTCGCGGTGGCGTATCCATTTTCGAACCCCGTATACACCGCCGTCACGCGGCGGCTGTTGAGCATGTCACCGACTCTGGGGACCCCGCGGCGCTTGTAGAACATGAGGCTGTGGTCGTCCTCCGAGTACACGGCGAACGCTATCCCGTGAACGGGGTCCACGATGTCGGCGTCGGTCAACGACCCGTTGCCGCCGCCCGTGCCGCCCGACTCCCAGTTCCCCTTTGAGATTCCGTTGCCGAGCGTCCCCGCCACCGTGTTGAACTGGTTTGTGATCGCCGACGAGACCCACGGTCCCGCGATCAGCACCACCAGGACGATGATCGCGATGATCAGTACGTACTCGACTGTCGACTGCCCCTTCGGGCGGCGGGTAAATCTGGGAGATACCCCCCCGAAAGGAATTTCCGCTGCATGCATTTGCGGCTCCTCTCGGATTGCTTTGGCTGATGCTGCAGAGGATAGACGCGATTACTAAGGATGAGTCAACAATGCCGCAGCGGCATTCACACTAAGAGGGTAAGGCGTTCGGAGTGACATCCCGTTCCAAAACGTATACTTGATTTAAGGCGGAGTGGAATGTGGGCGCGCAAGGAGATGCGGAATCGATGAGAGCCTCAAAAAAAACTACTGCAGTGTTATCATCTTTCATACTCTCTATTCTTCCATTTCTGATTCTATGGGCGGCTTGGTCAGTCCTCCCTGATACAATTCCCGCTCATTGGAGTGGGGGTGTGGTTGATCGATGGGGTAATAAGCTTGAATTGCTGGTTGTTCCGCTGTTTTCTCTGATTGGTTCTATTGCAATTTCTGTGTACCTTATTGTTTCCACGCGGCGAAGAGAGTTCGCGGATTTCTCTGCTCGAATGCGACGGGACTTTGTTGCGTGCTATATTTCTAGTCTTCTTTTATCGACAACCTGCTCAGTGATAATTGCCGTTTGGGTTCAGTTGATTCTTACGCAAAGCACTGCGGTTGATGGGGGGACTTGGACTATCGATCCTGTATTCCCTTCCCGGGCTATATGTGATCTTGTGCACTTTGCCGCCTTTTTATGCGAGCGGCGAGAGCAAAAAGGCAGAGCGCCTGATAACAGTTCATATTGGCTGCGCGGAGATTGTTCTTTGTGGAATAGTGCTTGAAGGTTCGGCTGCCTCTTATACGATGATTGGACTGATGATTCTGTTCTGTGCGTTTGAGATTGTGTCACAGGTAAGGGATAGCCGGTCCTTATGAGTTGAATTACGCGCGTGCGGATATAAAGGTTGGCATGTTAAGCTGGTCTTTTTCTCGTTCTGGGACATTTGCAGTAGGATGAGTGGGACTAGGCGCGCTGCGGTGTGATGGTGACGGTTGAGACTTGTATCGCTGCAAATCCGCTGATGCACATTTTGCTATTGGGCTTGAAGGTGGGACCTACAGGCCTTTGTTTGGGATGTTCCGGTCGTCCAACACGTGTTGCACGGCTTTATATTGTTACGCTCGTTCGGCGCTCCGTTGGAGCATTTCCGGGTTTGTCGGCATCATGACTTGGCCAAGTGACACGCTTGCCGGGACGGTTGTAACGCCGCGCCGGTTCCGTGTGCTCCTTCGTTGTTGGCCTGTCCAGCCGGGGGCGGATTCGGCCTCATGTTGTGGCGCACGGCCTTCAGGGGCTTCCCCCTGGCGAGTTATGTTCGTCCGTATGGGTAAGGGTCGGGTTGAGCTGACAATCCCGTGTCGGAAGGGGCTTGCACCATGCGCGCGATGACAGAGATTGAGTGGCTGGACGGCCGTGTGACGAAGGTGCCGGAGCTCGCCCTGGGCGATGCGCTCGGCGAGAGCGTCCAGGCGGAGCTCGATTTCGGGTTCGACGACGTGTTGGAGGGCCTTTGGGTTGAGGTGCGCCATCATGAGCCGGATGAGGACTCGGACGGCGACCCGCGCGGGAGGGGCTGCGCACTGTACGCGGACTGCCGGTACAGCCTGGTCGAACCGTCGGACCTCGACCGTGTCTTCTGCATCCTTAACGAGGGGCAGCCGAGGGTCCAGCCGCGTCGCGGGGGAGCTCGTGAACCTTTCGCGGGCCTGCGCGTTGTCCTGCCTCATGCTCGGATCTCCCTACCCGCCAGGCGCCCTCGAGGCCCTGGCCGCGTGCGCTCGATACCTCTGCGGTCCGGCTTTCACGTCCGACCTCGCCGCCCGCGTCCGCGCGCGGATCCCATCCGGCCTCACGCGCTTGAATATCGAGCTGAGCCCAAACGATGACCCACACCCCATCGGTCTTCATGATGATGCCTCGATGAGCCAGCTCGCCCAGAGCTTTCGATACAGTCGGTTGAGTCGAACAGACTTTTTTTCGAGCTTGTCCTGACGCATGAAAAGACCTTTTGTAAGTTCTTTTCCGTTGGCATCCTTCCTATTAGGCCCTTTGGACGTCTGGAAGGAGCAAATCATGATCAGAATCGCAAGCTGGACGCGATACTTCGCGACCGCAAATAATGAGTCGTAGGATGGCCTGTTGATTCCACTCAGGATCTCGCTCTTTGCAATCTCATCCTGTCGAACGTCAAGCGCCGCCTCCATCTCGCTAGGCGTCTCGGCCTGATCGGCAACCGATGGAGCGTCCGTGTCTAAAGGCCACGGGAGGCCACGGCCTTTTTGCGGTTTGTAGCTACTTGTACTCATGTTGATTCCTCCGGTGCGAGGCTATCCAACCCAATTGCCGACTGTGCCCATAATATGGTTGATTTCCGATCTCAGACGAACACATTGAGCGGATAGGCCGTTCCCGCAGTTAGCCGAACGCCCCCGAGGCCCCATTCAGGCCACGGGGGCGTCGTTTTCCCAGTTGAAGGAACGGTGGAGATGTGTTTCGATGGGTCCGGTGGCCATGCTCCGCCCGCCGCCCGGCACCTCTTCCCAGACTCAGCCGTACGGTCGGTCCGTCTATTCCGTTTTCGCCCTTAGGCTAGGCCAGCGGGGCATCGCCCCTCTCTGCGCGCGCTCTCTCGGCGGGGCCGGCGGGGCCGACCTGTCGGTCTACGACGGGTTCCTGAAGGGGGCGGTCGCCGATGGCAGCTAGCGAGGAGCTGGCCCGCAGGGTCGTGGAGGCCGGGCGGTCGTGCTCGCTCACCACCGCCGTCCTGGAGGAGTGGTCGAGGCTCGGCACCCCGAAACAGGTGGAGTACCTGGCGGGCTACCTCGAGGCGGAGAGGTCCAGCCGCGAGGCCTCGAAGCGAGCGACGCTGCTCAGGCGCTGCGCGCTGCCGGCGCCCAAGACCTTCGACGGCTACGACTGGTCGGCCGTGTCGTGGCCGGAGGGCATGGGGCGCGAGTCGCTGCTCGCGCTCGACTTCGTCGGGCGCAGGGAGGACCTCGTGCCCATGGGCGACGTCGGCACCGGCAAGACGCACATGGCGTCGGCCCTCTGCGCGCTGGCGTGCGAGAGGAGGCTCGAGGCGCGCTTCTTCACGGCGTCCTCGCTCGTGATGCGCCTGAGGCGCGCCCGCGACGACGGGAGGCTCGACCGGGAGGCCGCGCTTATCGGCAAGGCCCGCCTGCTCGTCATCGACGAGCTCGGGTTCCTCCCGCTCGACGCGGACGGGGCGAGGCTGCTCTTCCAGGTCTTCGCCGACGCATACGAGAGGCAGTCGGTGGTGATCACCACGAATCTGGAGTTCAGCAGGTGGGGGTCGGTGTTCGGGGACGACCAGATGGCCGCCGCCGTGATCGGCCGCATCGTCCACCACGGGAGGCTCGTCCAGTTCCGCGGCGAGTCCTACCGCGTCCGCCATGCCCTCATGCAGGAGGGCTAGCCGCTCAAAAAGCGTGCGCGCTTCCGATGCTGCGACTGCTCAATTTCCGATGCTCTTTTTGCTCAAATCCTCTTGACGAAACACAGAATACGTGCGGGCGGCGCTTGCAGCCGATCGCACGGTACCTGCCGCACCCGTTGCAGCAGCGCGGCCACGCCGCCAGGCGCGGGCAGGCCGCCGACAGGTCGGCCGAGCCGTCGACGCGCTCGCCGCGCCTGGACTTCGGCGCCGTCACGAACCTGTGCGACGCCACCTCGGCGCTCACCGCCGAGGGCGACCTGCCCAGCTCCCTGGCGATCTCCCTGCACGAGGCCCTGCGCTCCAGCATCCTCTGGACCGTGTCCCGCTCGTGCCTGGTGAGCCTGCCGTAGGCCCTCGGGGCCGCCTCCGCGGAACCCTTCTTCCTCTTTCCGGACCGGCCGTCCTCCGATCTCCCGGGGCCGGCGGGTCCGGCCCTCAGGGTATCGGGTTCCCACATTCATCCGCACATGTGCGGATGAATGTGGGAGGTGTTCGGATGAAGTTGATAATCAAGGCTTCGATAGCAAACGCAATTTGGTTTTTGAAATATGGACGAATTCCTCGTCAGGAGGGTAAAATGGTGCCGACGGCAGCCCAAGTTGTAGAGAGCTGGGCAGAGCCGTTGCTTAATGAAGTTGGGTCATCGTCTTAGCGACGGTGGCCTTTCTTAATATGAGAAAGCCATTGTCAATAGGCATGTTCGTTCGAGCCCGGTTTGAAACCGGGCTTTTTCGTTTCCCGTCGGGAGAGCCCGCGCACGCTGCATGGCTTAGTCGACGCTTGCCTGGCAAGCTAATATCCGCGGGCTCTTGCGGGCGCGCTGC
>CAUEQX010000122.1 GCA_959020035.1 uncultured Collinsella sp.
CTCATGCGCACGCCCGATTTGGCCGAGAAGATCGTCGAGGCGGCGGTGGGCGCGGCGCACGTGCCCGTGACCGTAAAAATCCGTAAGGGCTTTTACGCCGAAGACCGCAACGCCGCGACGTTTGCCCAGATGCTTGAGGGAGCAGGGGCCGCCGCGGTGGCGGTGCATGGTCGCTGCGCCACGCAGCTCTATACGGGCCAGGCCGATTGGTCGGTCGTCGATGAGGTGGCCGACGCCGTCGAGATTCCCGTTATCGGTTCGGGCGATGTGTTCTCGGCAGAGGACGCTGCTGAGCATCTGCAAAGCTCGGGTGCCAGCGCGGTGTTTATCGCGCGCGGCATCTACGGCAATCCATGGGTGTTCGGCGATGCCCGAGCCCTTGCACTCGATGGCACGCCGGTTCCTTCTCGCTCCTCGGTTGAGCGCCTGGATGCCCTGCGCGAGCACCTGACGCTCACGCACGAGCTGTTGCCGCTCATGTCGCGTGCCCGCACGTACGCAAGCTGGTATCTAAAGGGCATGCCCCATGCTGCCGCCTGGCGCGCTCAGGTGGTGCGTTGCTCCACATACGAGGAGTTCATGGCACTGGTCGATGATATCGAGCACGATGTGGTGGCCTGTGAGGCCGCACTTGCCGCCGGCGAGTCGGTGCCCGCTCATCCGTTGGAGGCCTAACGGTGGCCGTTACCGCGCTGTACGTGCATGTGCCGTTTTGCGCCCAAAAATGCCGGTACTGTGACTTTGACTCACGCAGTTTTGCTCCGTGCAACATGAGCGTTGCGCTCGATACCTATTTTGAGCAGTTGTATGCGCGCCTCGATGCTTTTGGCGACGCAGGCGCGCTTGCACAGATCCGCACCGTCTATGTTGGCGGCGGCACGCCGTCGCTGGCGGGGGAGCGTTTGGTAGAATTTGCCCGGCGTATCTCTGCGTGGTGCAAGCCTGTTGATTTTACCTGCGAGGCCAATCCCGAATCGCTGACCGCAGAGCTTGCCACTGCGCTTGCCGGGGTGGGTGTCACGCGCGTCTCTCTGGGCGTGCAAACGCTCGATAACGCCGAACTTACCGCCATCGGCCGCATTCACGATGCCGATCGGGCGCTCGCTGCCATCACGACGGTCAAGGACGCTGGGCTTGTCGTGTCGTGCGACCTGATGTGCGGCCTTCCCGGGCAGACCGACCTAAGCTGGCAGCGCACACTCGATGGCGTGTTGGCGGCGGCGCCGCATCATGTGTCGGTGTACCCGCTCACGCTCGAGGAGGGCACGCCGCTCTATCGCATGGCGTGTCGCGACGAGTCGCTCGAGCCCGACGAGGATTTTCAGGCTGCATGCATGGATGCGGCGCGTGAGCGCCTGAGTGCGGCCGGCTATCACCCGTATGAGGTGGCAAGCTACGCGCTCGACGGCCATGAGTGCGCCCACAACATTGCCTATTGGACCGGACAGGGCTATCTGGGTTTGGGCCGCTCTGCCGCCGGTATGCTCGACGCCGAGGATTTCGATCGCTTGGCCGGGCTGTTTCCCGACGTGCTTGCTCGCGGCGATGCGTATCGCGTGCGCTTGGTGCAACGCGACGATGCCGCGACGACGTTTGATGCCGAGTATCTGTCGCAGCGCGAGGCGGCGGCCGAGGATTTGATGCTTGCCTGTCGCATGACGCGTGGCATTGGGCCCGATCTGTTGGTTCGCTCGGCAAGCGTGATCGCTGCAGATGAGTTGGCGGCGGCCTGCGACCGTGCGGTCGAGTTGGGCCTTGCCACCTGGGTGCCCGATCATATTGAAGGACATGCGGGGCGCGTCACCTCGAAAGACGTTATCGCAGGTCGCGTCCGTGCTCGTTTAGCGCCCACTCACTTGGGCTGGCTCGATGGAAATGTGCTGTTCGAGCTGTTTTGGGGTCTAGCCTAGGCCGCTCGGGTAGAATTACCGCAATATATACGCTGCTGTGAGCAGGAGGTTGCCGCGCATGGCGACGATGAACGAAAAAGATTACTACGAGATTTTGGGTGTCTCCAAGGACGCCACCTCGCGTGATATACAGAAAGCCTTCCAGCAAAAGGCCCGCAAGCTCCATCCGGACGTCAACAAAGAACCGGATGCCGAGGAAAAGTTCAAAGAGGTTTCCGAGGCCTATGCTGTGCTTTCGGACGAGCAGAAGCGTGCGCGCTACGACGCCATGCGCTCGGGCAATCCCTTTGCCGGCGCTCCCACGGCTTCGCCCTATGGCGGCGGTTACGCCGGCAGCGCGGGCTACGGCAATCCCTTTGAGGGCGGCTTTCCCTTTGGTGGCGCCTGGGGTCAGCCGCGTCGCGGGCAGGCTGCCTATAATCCCGAGAACGGCGCCAACGTGGTCGTCGATATTAAGCTCGACGCCAAGGAGGCCAAGGGCGGTGCCCGCAAGACCGTCCGCTATACGCGCTTCGATACCTGTGGTCACTGCGGCGGTTCGGGCTCTGTTTCGTCCGAGCATGCACATACCTGTCCGAGCTGCGGCGGTCGCGGCCACATCGATGTCGACCTGTCCTTTCTGTTTGGTGCCGGCACGTTCCAGTCTGTCTGCCCTGAGTGCGGTGGCTCCGGTAAGGTCGTCGCCGACCCCTGTCCCGATTGCGGCGGCAGCGGGCGAACCCGTGTGACCTCCGAGCAGACGATTGAGTTTCCCGCCGGCACGCACGATGGCGACGAGGTCCGTATTGGCGGCATGGGTCACGCCGGCACCAACGGCGCCTCTGGCGGTGATCTGGTCGGTCGGGCCCATGTTGAGGCCGAGCGCCTGGAAGGCAAGGCCCGTACCGGTTTTTACCTGATGGGCATCGTGGCGCCGTTTTTGGTGCTATCGGCCATCTCGGGCGTGTTCTCGGCCTTTGCCGTGATGTGCTTTATTCCGTTTGCCATGGGCCTGTTCATGGTGCTGTCGTGCCGCGGGCTGCACCGGCGCCTGGTGTGGTGTACGCGCGGCGCGATGCAGTTTGCCAACGGTTTTGCCAACGGATTTATGTTTGCGCTCGTGTCGGTTTGGTTTGCGAGCTGCTCGCAACGTGCCATGCTTTCGCCCTACGCAATGCAATAACATCAAACCCTCTGTTTGCGGCCGGCCCAGCTTGGGTATAGGACGCACTGTGACAATAATGAAAGTCGGAAGGATTCGGTCGTGTCGGAAAATAGGGATTACTACGAGGTGCTTGGCGTCGACAAGGATGCCGACGCGCGGACGATTAAGCGCGCGTTTCTAAAGAAGGCCCGTACCGTACACCCGGACGTTTCGGACGACCCCGAGGCCGAGGCTAAGTTCAAAGAGCTCAACGAGGCATATTCCGTTCTTTCCGATGAGCAGAAGCGTGCTAACTACGACCGTTACGGCACTGCCGACGGCCCCGGTGGCTCCGGCTACGTCGATATCAACGATATCTTTGGTGGCATGGGCATGGACGACTTGTTCTCGTCGTTCTTTGGCGGCGGTGCCGGCGGTGGCGCCCGAAATCGCCGTGAGCGTCGTCGCGGCCGCGATATGGCCATCTCCCTTTCGGTGACCCTTGAGGAGGCGGCACTCGGCTGCAAAAAGACCATCAGCTATGACCGCCTTGCCCCCTGTGAGGATTGCAACGGCTCCGGTAGAGCCGAGGGTGCACAGGAAAAGCGGTGCAGCCGCTGCCACGGCACGGGCTATGTCACGACGGTCCAGCGCTCGTTCCTGGGCCAGGTTCAGTCCTCTTCGCCTTGCCCTGACTGCCACGGCGAGGGCACGGTTATCGACCATCCCTGCGAGACCTGCGACGGTCAGGGCCGCACGCCTTCGCATGAAAAGATCGACATCGATATTCCCGCCGGCGTTTCGACCGGTCG
The DNA here is from genome assembly GCA_959020035.1 of uncultured Collinsella sp. Lineage (GTDB taxonomy): Bacteria > Actinomycetota > Coriobacteriia > Coriobacteriales > Coriobacteriaceae > Collinsella. The sequence goes on from CAUEQX010000122.1 coordinate 3,846, forward strand.
CCAGCTGCGCGTGAGCGGCTTTGGCGAGGCAGGCCTTCGCGGCGAGCCCTCGGGCGACCTGATCGTCAACGTGCGCGTTGCCGACCATGAGCGCTTTAAGCGCAACGGTGATGACCTGTACCTGGTGAGCGATATCTCGATTGCGCAGGCTGCGCTCGGCTGCGAGATTGAGGTCGAGGGCATTATGCCCGACGAAGTCGTCAAGGTGACGGTCCCCGCCGGTACGCAGTACGGCGACACCGTCAGCGTCAACAATTTCGGCATGCCGCGCATCGGCGGTGGCGGCTCACGCGGTCGACTGATCGTGCAGCTGCGCGTGGTCGTCCCCACCAATCTCTCCAACAAGCAGCGCGAGCTGCTTCGCGCTTTTGCCGACGAGATGGGCGATGACGTCGCTTCCGGTAAGAAGTCGGTAACTGATCGCATCAAGAGCGCTCTCGACGACATCCTCGATTAAGGAGCCCGCGTGCTCGCACCTCATATCTCTGTCGTCAACCTCGGCTGCCGTGTCAACCGGGTTGAGTCCGACCGTATCACTGCCGATCTTATGCGCCTGGGGTTTGCGATGGTGGAGCCTCAGGATGCTGAGCTGATTGTCATTAACACCTGTGCCGTTACGGGCGAGGCCGAGGCCAAGACCCGTAAGGCCGTTCGCCATGCGCTGGGCTATCCAAACGAGCCCTATGTGGTCGTGACCGGATGCGTGGTCAATCTGCACCCCGAGGAGCTGCTGGAGCTTTCGGACCGCGTGATCGCCGAGCCGTCCAAGATTGATGTTGCCGAACGCGTCTGCGAGGTGTTGGGCGTTGAGTCCGATAATGTTCCCGCCTGCAGCGACGGCGAGGTGGTCGATGCACTCGGTCGCTCGCGTCTGGGCGTGAAGATCCAGGACGGCTGCAACCATCGTTGCACCTATTGTATTGTGTGGAAGGCCCGCGGCCCCGAGCGCTCTGTGCCGGTCGAGTCCGTGCTCGAGCAGGTTCGCGAGGCCCAGGAGGCCGGCGTGCCCGAGGTGGTGCTGACAGGTGTGAACCTGGGCGCCTACGATGGCAAGAGCGCGACTGATGAACACGTCGAGATCGATGAGCTGCTCGAGGCGATTATGGAGCGCACGTCTATTCCGCATGTGCGCATTTCCTCGGTCGAGCCCATGGATATCTCCGAGTCCCTGCTTAAGGTCATGGCGCGCTATCCGCAGCGCATCGCCCCGTTTTTACACCTGCCCGTGCAGTCCGGCTGCACACGGACGCTGCATCGCATGGGCCGTCCCTATAGCGCCGAGGCCTTCGAGGAGACGGTGCGCATGATTCGCACCAACTTGCCTCAGGCGTCCCTTTCGTGCGATGTCATCGTTGGTTTTCCCGGCGAGACGGACGAGGAGTTTGAGGAGTCGCTGGCGCTGTGCCGCCGCGTGGGCTTTTCGCGTATGCACGTGTTCCGTTACAGCAAACGTCCTGGTACTCTTGCTGCCGATATGCCCGACCAGGTGCCGCC
>CAUEQX010000123.1 GCA_959020035.1 uncultured Collinsella sp.
CGGTGCCCTTGTTAAAGGTCTTCTTGACGTGCGAGAGCTTAAGCATCTGCCTCATCCCCCTTCGTGTAGGAGCTGCGGAGCTTATAGCGCTCCCAAACCACGGGCACGCACAGGGCCACGGCGACGATCACAGCGGAGAGCAACTTCATGTCGTTGGCGTCCATGCCCAACTGCAGCACGATGGCGCGGATAAGGAAGTACACCACGGAGCCAAAGACGGCGGAGGCAAGACGGACGCTAAACTGCGTGAGGCCGCCGGGCAGCAGACGGCCGAGCACCTCACCGATAACAATGGCGGCAAGACCGATAACGATGGCACCGGTGCCCATACCAATGTCGGCATACTTCTGGCTCTGGCAGATAAGCGCGCCCGAAAGGCCGATGAGGGCGTTGGAGAGCACGAGGGCGATCATCTTGGTGGAGTTGGTGTTGACGCCCAGAGCGCGGATCATGTACTCGTTGTTGCCGGTGGCGCGCAGCGCCGAGCCGATCTCGGTGCCAAAGAACCAATACAGGATGGCAACGATAGCCACGGCGAGCAGGATGCCCAAGATGATGGCAACGGTGGACTGCGGCAGACCGGTCATATTGCTGACGGCCGAGAACACGGTGCCCTTGGCAAGAATTGGCGTATTGGACTTGCCCATGATGCGCAGGTTGATGGACCACAGGCTGATCTGGGTGAGGATTCCGGCGAGGATCGCGGGAATCTCGAAGACGGTGGTCAAAATGCCCGTGACGGCACCCGCGATGGCGCCGGCGCACATACCGGCCAGCACGGCGAGCAGCGGGTCGACGTTGTTATTGACGATGAGCACAGCGCAGACGCAGCCGCCGAGGGCAAAGCTGCCGTCGCAGGTCATATCGGGAATGTCGAGCAGGCGGAACGTGATAAACACGCCAAGCACCATAATGCCCCAGAGGACGCCCTGCGAAACGGCGCCCTGCAATGCAATGAGCATGCTTCATACCTCCTAGGATAGGGTGGACACGTGATTCACCATAATAGCGGTAACAATGCATAGAAGAGCTGCGGACAGACGTTTTGTTTTACCTGAAACAAGCAGGGCGGACGCCGGTCTACAGCGCCCGCCCCTGTGGCTCAGATATTGAATAACGCAGCTAAAGCGCGAGCACGGGCTCTAGACGCATGCCGCGTATAGCATTACGCGTCCAGAGCGGAAAGGTCGATGCCCAGGGCCTCGGCCATCTCGTCGTTCTTGACGACGACCAGGTCCTTGCTCGAGAGGTGCTTGATAGGCATGTCTTCGGGCTTGGCCTCGCCCTTCAGAATCTTGACGGCCATCTCGCCCGCGGCGTAGCCCAGATCCTCGTAATTGATGGAGAGGGTGAACAGGCCGCCGGCCATGCACATGCCCTCCTCGCCAGTCACGAAGGGAAGCTTGTTCTCCTTGCAGATCTGGCCCACCTGCGAGGCGCCCGCGGCGATGGTGTTGTCGGTGGGGGAGTACAGCGCGTCGACCTTGCCCACGGCAGACTCGACGACGGACTGAATCTCGTTGGAGCTCGAGACGGTGAAATCGGTGTACTCGAGGCCCAGCTTGTCGAGCTCCTTCTCGGCGGCCTTGATCTGGACGTCGGAGTTGGACTCGGCGGTGCAGTAGAGCAGGCCGACCTTTTTAACGTCGGGCAGGACCTTCTGCATCATCTCGAGCTGCTCGGCGACCGGGGTGAGGTCGGAAGCGCCCGTGACGTTGGTGCCCGGCTTGTCGTTGTCCTGGACCAGGCCGGAGGCGGCGTAGTCGGTGATGGCGCAGCCCACGATGGGGATATCGGCCGTGGCGCCGGCGGCAGCCTGCGCGGCGGGCGTGGCGATGGCATAAATCAGGTTGACGTTGTCGCCCACAAACTTGTCAGCAATGGACTTACACGTGGACTGGTCGTTCTGGGCGTTCTTCTGGTCGATCTTGACCTTAAGGCCGCTCTCCTTGATGGCCTTGACAAAGCCGTCGTTGGCGGCATCGAGTGCGGAGTGCTCGGTGAGCTGCAGAACGCCGATAGTGTAGTCGGAACCGGCGGCAGCAGAGCCGGAACCAGAGTTGCCGCCGCATCCGGCGAGCGGGGCGAGCGCGAGCAGGCCAGCGGAGACCAGAAGGCTCCTGCGGCTGATGGTGATGTCCTTCATATCATTACCCCCAGTATAAAAATGGCTGGAAACACTGCACTGGGACAAAGTGCAAGTGGAACTATAGTAGCGCTGATGTCCATTTTTACAACAGCCTGGCGGGTTTTTTAATACAGAATCGGATGGGCGGTACGGGTAGTCGAATGGGCGGCGGAGGGTCTTATGCGGCGGAGGAGGCGTCGTCCTCGTCTAGGGCGGCGAAGAGCTTCTTGCCGTCGAGGAGACGTGTGGTGACGTTTCTCATACGGGCGATCTCGACGGTGCGCAGCGTATCGTCGGTGCCTCGGGCGTCGTAGACCGTTCCCAGCAGATACGAGATGCCATCGCGCTGCCTGATGGCAAAGGGACGGAGTGTCATCCGTGCTGCTTCGGTTTCGCCGCGTGTCGTGACGCTCGAAATATCAAAACTCACCGTGGTTCCGTGGTCGATGGCCTGCTCGACGAGCTCGCACGTGTCGATGCGCTTGATGGGCGTGCGTGTTGCCTTGGTAGCCTTGCTGCCTGCGCTTGGAGCGGGTTCGGGTGTATCGAGGTAGCCGCGAACGTCGGCGCTCGCCATGGCAACTAAGTGCTGCGCCATGCTCTTGCGGATAGCGATAGGCGTGGAGCGGTTGCGCATGACCATACCGTGGAGCCGGATGATCTCTTCATCGGTGAGCGGGCGGGTAAGAAGTTTGTAGCCCACGCCGCGTTTGTACTCAATTTCGTATCCGGCATGGCGAAGCGCGGAGATGGCGGTGTAGATGCTGCGCCGCGCCGCCGAGATGGGCATGCGGGCGGGGTCGTCGGGATGGGCGAGGCGCCGGATCAGCTCATCGGAAAGCATGGCCTTGTCTTCGCCGGTGTTTTCGCTCAAGAGCTGCAGGATGCGAACGGCGCGATAGGCTGCCATCGAGGCGGCGCCCCTCGTCGTGGTGTCGTAGGTTTCAACAGCGGCTTCGGTCATCGTGCCCACGTCCTTTCCGTTTTGGGTGGCGACGGTATGGAGCCTAGGACGTGGGGCTTTCCCAGGGGCGCAGGGCGCTCTGGGCGGTCGGTAGTCGTCGGCAAACGGCGGGCCGAGTTTTCAACAGCCCTGCTCAACTGACCAAAAACTTGCCAAAAGCTTGACGGATGCTGTTGAAAAAAGCGTCTCTCGACCGATGTCGAGAGACGCTTATGCGATGAGCGTTGGCGTGTGGCGACGCGAGCTAGCGTCCGACGATTAGAAGTCGGCGTTGCCCACGGTGCGCGGGTGCGGCAGGACGTCGCGGATGTTGCCCACGCCGGTCAGATACATGACCAAGCGCTCGAAGCCCAGACCGTAGCCGGCGTGCTTGCAGGAACCGTAGCGGCGCAGGTCAAGGTAGTACTTGTACTGCTCGGGATTCATGCCCAGGTCCTTGATGCGGGCCTCGAGCAGATCCAGGCGCTCCTCGCGCTGGGAGCCGCCGATAATCTCGCCGATACCGGGAACCAGGCAGTCGGCGGCGGCGACGGTCTTGCCGTCCTCGTTCATGCGCATGTAGAACGCCTTGATCTCGGCCGGGTAGTCGGTCACGAAGGTCGGGCGCTTAAAGTGCTCCTCGGTCAGGAAGCGCTCGTGCTCGGTCTGCAGGTCGATGCCCCAGCTGACGGGGTAATCAAACTGGTGGCCAGCAGCGATTGCCTGCTCCAGGATTTCGACGGCCTCGGTGTAGGTAACGCGGGCGAAGTCGGAGTTGGCGACATGGTCCAGGCGCTCGAGCAGACCCTTGTCCACAAACTTGTTGAGCATATTGAGCTCGTCGGGGCAGGTGGCCATGACGTCCTTAAGGACGTACTTGAGCATGGCCTCGGCGTTATCCATGTAGTCGTTAAGGTCGGCAAAGGCCATCTCGGGCTCGATCATCCAAAACTCGGCGGCGTGGCGCGTGGTGTTGGAGTTCTCGGCACGGAAGGTGGGGCCAAAGGTGTACACGTCGCCAAAGGCCATGGCAAAGTTCTCGGCATTGAGCTGGCCGGACACGGTGAGGCTTGCATGCTTGCCGAAGAAGTCCTGGCTCCAGTCAACCTCGCCGGACTCGGTGAGGGGCGGATTTTTGGGGTCGAGCGTGGTCACGCGGAACATCTCGCCGGCGCCCTCGCAGTCACTCGTGGTGATGATGGGGGTGTTGACGTAGACAAAGCCCTGCTCCTGGAAGAAGCGGTGGATGGCGGCAGCCGCGACAGAGCGGATGCGGAACACGGCGCGGAACAGGTTGGTGCGCGGGCGCAGGTGCTGCTGGGTGCGCAGGAACTCGACGGTTGCGCGCTTCTTCTGCAGTGGGTAATCCGGGGCGCTGACGCCCTCGACCTCGATGGAGGTGGCAGAAAGCTCGAAAGGCTGGGGCGCATCGGGGGTCAGCTTGACGGTGCCGGTGCAAATGAGTGCGGCCGAGACGTTTTGATGGGCGATCTCGTCGTAGTTGTCGAGTGCCTCGCGGTTCATGACGACCTGCAGGTCGCGGAAGCAGCTGCCGTCGTTGAGCGTAACGAAGCCAAAGTTCTTCATGTCGCGGACGGACTTGACCCAGCCGGCGACGGTGACGGTCTGGCCGCCGAGCGGCTCGGCATCGGCATAGAGCTGCGCGATTTTGGTGCGGTTCACGTATCCTCCCATAACGGTTGAATGATAGTTATCCATACAGTTCGATATTCTAGCAGCTCGGCTCATTTGGGCTATACAGATAAGGCATTGGCGGGATGGTTTTTCAAACGAAAAGCGCCCGCGGCCAAATGGTCGTGGGCGCTTGACGAGGTGCCTTTTGGCTGTGTGGCGTGGGGCCTGGCTACTTGGTCTTGGCAACCAGCAGCGGGTCGCCAAGCTTGACGAGCGGGTTGCCGCCGATAAGCGTTCCAGACTCGCCGACATGGTCGATGCTCTTAAGACGATCGAGCTCGGAGACGATGACGGTCACGATGTCCTCGTGACCAGCGGCCTTAATGGCCTCGCGGTCGAAGCTGATGAGCGGCTGGCCTGCCTTGACCACATCGCCCATCTCGACAAAGCGGGCAAAACCCTTGCCGTTCATTTCCACGGTGCCCAGGCCAACATGGATGAACACGCGCAGACCGTCCTCGGTGATCATGCCGATGGAGTGGTTGGTGACAGTGGTGGCACCGATGCGGCCGTTGGCGGGCGCATAGATGGTGCCGGTAATGGGC
>CAUEQX010000124.1 GCA_959020035.1 uncultured Collinsella sp.
GACAAACGCTAGCTCTCCCAGCCGGCGCGGATGGTTGTTATGACGTCACCTAGGCGCTGGCCCAGGGCCGCTAGATGCTGGAGCACCTCGTTGGGCGATGCGCCGTTGAGGATGCACGTGAGGGCATACGACGCCAGAAAGATGGCCGCAAGCCCCAGCGGGATGAGCACGATCATCGCCAATGTGCGCAGGCGCTGGCCCAAACGGCGGCGGCGCGCGCGGCGTTTGTCGAACGCGAGCTCCTGCGCATATGAATCTTGCTGTACGGAATAGGCCTCTGGCGCCGATTCATACCCGGGCACAGCTGCAGGTACAGCAGCGGGCACGACATTTTGCGCAAAGGGCTGGGCTGCCGCCCCTTGCATTTGCATCTCCATGAGTCGTTGCTGCTGACGCAGCATGCGCTCAGCTTGTTGCTGCGGAGTCTCAAGAAACAGATCCATGCTGGCCTCCAAAATCGGAGCATTCGACGCTTACGACCAGCATCCCGCACCGTCATGACCGCAACAACGCAATCGCCGGCAATAGCCACAAAGTTTCTTTTGCTCAAAAGCTGTCGAAAAGCTCAACAACTCCCCTACCAGCACTTTCTCTGAGCTTTTTTCGCCAGCAATCTTTTGGCCTTCCACCCTTAGGCCAACTGACCAAAATCTAACCAAAAGCTTGACGAAAATTGTGAAGACAGGGACCCCACACACACAATCAAAACCACCCCTAAAAGGGGTGGTTTGCTCTTAGGGTATAACCCTTGGATTTCCGGCACGCGTCTAAAGGCGCCGGCCCTCACGGGGTTCGGGCCGCACTGCAGATTGACCCGTGACGGGCCGGTCAAACCGGCGCTATTTACGCCCCGGCCCCCTGCCGAAGGGGTCCTCGTACTCCTTGACGCTCAGCCGGTCGATCGCGATGTCGGCCTTCTCCTGCTCCCGGATGTACTTCGCGATGGTGGCCTCGTTCAGGCCGACGGTGGACACATAGTAGCCCTCGGCCCAGAACTTCCTGTTGCCGAACTTGTACTTCATGTTCGCGTGCTTGTCGAATACCATCAGCGAGCTCTTCCCCTTCAGGTAGCCCATCACGCTCGATACGCTGTACTTCGGCGGTATCGCCAGCAGCATGTGGACGTGGTCGGGCATCAGGTGCCCCTCGATGATCTCTATCCCCTTGTACTGGCAGAGCTTCCTGAAGATCTCCCCAAGGTCGGACCTTATTTGGTTGTAGATGACTTTGCGCCTATACTTCGGCGTGAACACGACGTGGTACTTGCACATCCACTTCGTGTGCGACAGGCTGTAGGCCTTCTGGGCCATACGCCACCACCGCCCTCTCGACTCGGATTCCTTGCGGCCTGAACAATCGCAAGTGTCCGGCGAGGGGGCGGCTTTGTAAAGCCGTTTGGCCCCACCCGCATAGCGGGTGGTTTCTGATGCGGCGCGCTGCGCGCCCCGCACAGGCTAAAGCCCGTAAAAACGTGCCGCCCCAAAAGGGGCGGCACACAAACCAATCTATTAGTCAAAACTCGTTGGCAAGCTCGCGCCGTCAGACCCGCGGCGTATGTCTTTGCCTCGCGCGACCCTGCGAAGCCGTGAGCGAGAGGGAAAGGGATGCGCCGCGGGTCTGACGCCCGGAGCGGTAAAGCCAGCAGTTGCCCCGCGCTCCGCAGTCGGTGATAGCAGGCTACATGCCCGCGAGACCTCGAGCTGCGGTGGCACACATAAACGCCAGGACTAGGATCACGAGTGAGCCCGCGATGTCGACTAGCACGCCCATTGCGCGACGCTCAAACAGCCAGCTCTCAAAGTGCGGGGCGACGTTGCGCCAGACACGCCACAACAAGATGCCCATGCCGATGACGCCGGGAATATTGAGCAGCAAAATCTCGGAGCACAAGAGGCCAATCAGGTTGCCGGCGGCAAAGCCCGCATCGCCCTCGCAGTATTTGCGATAAATCATGTACAACATGTATGCCACAAACGGCTGCAGGCACGCAGAGATAAACGTAACCACCATCGAGGGGTCCTGAGAAAAGACATCGGTGAGTTTATCGACACTCGTGGCGTCCTTCGAAGCCAAGAACAAACCGATAACCACAAGGGGCACCACGCCCAAAATTACCTCGACCAGAGTAAACAACTTGGCAGTCAAATCCTCACTAGCCGAATTCAAATGAGGCGCCCATTCAGGATGAGCATGCGCGCCGACCTTCTTGTCCTTCTCGGCACGATCGGCCTTTTTGCCCTCGGCAACCCGACGACCAGGATCCTTGCGAGTTCCCGCCGCAGCAACCCGAGCCCGAGACTTCTTACCCATAACCAACACCTCACAAGAGGAAACGAATAGCCAACGCTACCCAGTGTACCCTCTAAGCAACGTCACCGCCCCAACCGGCCCCCACAAAAACGTGCCGCCCCATAAGGGGCGGCACACAAACTTCTTATCAGCTTTTCTGTAACGAGCACGCGACGACCCAACGCCGGAGCGCAGGGCGGGAGGCCGGATCGCCTTCCCTCAACGCGACCCTGCGGAGCCGTGAGCGGGGAGGGAAGGCGATCCGGCCTCCCGCCCTGCGCTCCGCAGCAGCCAGCGCCACGCACTAGTAGTTCACCACCTGCTCCTCAAAGTACGCCTTCGGGTGGTTACACACCGGGCACACCTCAGGCGCCTCGGCACCAACGTGCAGGTGCCCGCAGTTCAGGCACTTCCATACCTTCACGCCCTCACGCTCAAACACCTCGCCCGACTCGATGCGCTCGACGAGTTTGTTGTAGCGCTCCTCGTGGGCCTTCTCGACGGCGGCGACACCACGGAACTTCTCGGCGATCTCGGCAAAGCCCTCCTCCTCGGCGGTCTTGGCGAACTCGTCGTACATCGTGGTCCACTCGTAGTTCTCGCCCGCAGCGGCATCACGCAGATTGTCCAGGGTATCGGGGACGGCGCCGTCGTGCAGATACTTAAACCACAGCTTGGCGTGCTCGGACTCGTTGCCCGCCGTCTCGGCAAAGATATTCGAGATCTGAACGTAGCCATCCTTCTTGGCCTTAGATGCGTAGTAGCGATACTTGGTGTGTGCCTGGGACTCACCGGCAAAAGCGGTCTCGAGGTTCTTCTTGGTTTGGGAATTCTCAAAATCCATAGGTGTACTTCCCTTCAACACGTGCCGCCCATAGGCTTTGAGCGACCTTGTCTTTAGGATGCCCTCAAGCCGCGAATTTAAACCTTACAATCCCGTTCTTCAGATTTGAGCGGGCTACACACTCAACCAACGATCGTCCTCGGCTCGGCAAAAGCCCTCGCGCTCCAGGTCAGCTAGAATGCCCGCGATTAAGTCGCACTCGACCGGCCCGCGACCGGCTGCCGCTTCCATCTCGTTAACGCCCACCACGGCATCAGCAAGCGTAATCCCCGCCGGCTGCCCATCGCGCGCTGCCAACAACATACGCACGATATGCGCGCGCTTTTGGCGGCGCGAGCCCTCAAACTTGGACTGACGACTATAGCCCGCCGACCGCCTGGACGGATTGGGCAGCGTCTTTTTAAGATACGCGCCGTAATCCAGCAATGCGTAATACCACGCGCGCGGCGTGTCGGCATCGTCCTGAGGTGCGGCAAAGGGCGCAATCTCGTCCGCCGACGCACCGGGAGCCGCCGGACAAGCAGCCTGGATCAGCGGCACCAGCTCGCGATCGGGAACAGCCGGTACATCGGGAAAGAAATGATGCAAAAAGACCGTGCGCACGTTGGTCTCCAGATACACACCTGGAAGATCAAACGCAAACGACCGGATACCCTGCGCCGTTGCCGGGCCAATACCAGGCAGGGCGACCAGGTCACGCGTCTCGCGCGGAAACTCCCCGCCCCAATCCTCTACGACCCGTTGAGCGGCCCCATGAAGCGCCAGAGCGCGTCGGTTGTAGCCCATGCCCTGCCAAGCGTCCAAAACATCGGAAGGCGCGGCCTGGGCAAGCGCCTGCACAGTCGGAAAACGATCGAGCCACACCGGCATGCGCGCCTCCACACGCGGCACCTGCGTTTGCTGCAGCATGACCTCAGAAAGCCAAATGATGTACGGATCGCGTGTGCGGCGCCACGGAAGGTCGCGATAACGCAGGACCCCTTCCGAACGAATCATCGAACGAAAGGGGTCCTGGATCATGGCTATGCTCCTTATGCGGCGCTATTCCTCCCGGGAAGCGCACGCGCAGATGGCGTACTCGGGAAACGCTTCGCGGTCGGCGAACTTGGGATCGACGGCCGGGAACTGGCGGTGAGCGACGATGTCGCCGAGCGAAACGGAATCGAGGTAGTCGCGCATCAACGCCTGAGCTCCGGCCCACAGGGGATGATAGCAGCACGCGCCCATGCGCGCACAGTCACCATCGGGCGCGGTGCAATCGTTCATAACCATAGGACCCTGAACGGCCTCGACGACCTGGCGGATAGTGACGTCGTCCGGACTGACCTTGAGACGCATGCCACCGTGGACGCCACGCAGGCTCTCCACAATACCGGCCTGGACCAAACCGTGCTGAATCGAGCGGGCAAACGAATACGGGACATTGACCTCTTCGGCAGCGGTGCGAACAGAAAGCAAACGCTCCGGATCCTCGGCAAGCATCGCCAGCATACGAAGGGCGTAATCAGTCGTCCTCGATATGTCCATTTTTCCCCTTTCAAGGAATACGAACAGCTCGAACGAGCTCCGGGGCCGAGCTTGTGTCGAGACGCTAAATGACCGCCAGGACATCCAAATGGTAAATCGGATATCCACTGAGTGCCGCGCTTGGAGCGAAATGCATCAGATGCGGCGCACAGTGCAATTTAGTATAACCTAACCCCCTGTCTCGTTGAACAGGTGTTGCGCAACAAAGCTGTTGTTCAGACAGATATACTCATTAGATTTTACTTGCGTTCCCGAAGGCGCGGGGGTTCTGGGCGAAGATGCACCAGGGCAATCGTTCTATCAAAACAAAGTGCATCAAACGCAAAAAGCCACGTCCGAAGACGTGGCTTTAATTGCGTTGGCGGGAAGTACGGGGCTCGAACCCGCGACCTCCGACGTGACAGGCCGGCGCTCTAACCAAACTGAGCTAACTCCCCAGGCAGACGTTCGCGTTTGTTTCCGCTCGCGTGCGCTGCGGGGATTAGTATACACAGAAGTCTGTCCGGCGCGCAACAACTTTTTTGAAAAAATTTTTCAGGGCCATCCGGGAGGGTCTCCGGGGCTGAGGGCGGGGGTTAAGTTTGCTGCTCTACAGTCCTGCGCAAGACGGAAAGCACATTAAGTGCTTTC
>CAUEQX010000125.1 GCA_959020035.1 uncultured Collinsella sp.
GCGCCCACGTTTGACGTCATGATGATCACCGTATTGCGGAAGTCGACCGTCTTGCCCTGGCTATCGGTCAGACGGCCCTCCTCCAACACCTGCAGCAGGATATTGAAGATGTCGGGGTGCGCCTTCTCGATCTCGTCGAACAGCACGACCGAGTACGGGTGACGGCGAACAGCCTTGGTGAGCTGGCCGCCCTCGTCGTGGCCCACATAGCCCGGGGGGCTACCGATGAGCTTGGAGACCTCGAACTCACTGCCAAACTCCGACATATCGAAGCTGATGAGCGCGTCCTTGCTGCCAAAGAGATACTCGGCGAGCGTCTTGGCGAGCTCGGTTTTGCCCGTGCCGGTGGGGCCCAGGAAGATAAAGCTGCCGCCGGGGCGACGCGGGTCCTTGAGCGGCGAGCGGCTGCGGCGCACGGCCTTGGCAACGGCCTCGACGGCCTCGTCCTGACCGATGATGCGCGTCTTGAGCACGCTTTCGGCCTGCAGCAGGCGGCGGCTCTCGCTCTCGGTGAGCGAGGACACCGGCACGCCCGAGGTCACGGACACGATGTCGGCAATCTGGGAGACATCGATGGTGAGCGGGCTGGCGTCGAGCTCGGCCGTCCAGGCAGCCTTGGCCTCGGCGAGCTCAATCTCGGCAGCCTTTTGCTGCTCGGTGATCTCGGCGGCCTTGTTCATGTCGTCGCTCTCGGTGGCCTCCTGCGCGGCGGCCTTAAGCTCCTCCACGCGATGCTCGGCCTCGCGCACCGGCTCGGGCGCGCGGTTGGCGGCGATGCGGGCGCGGGCGCCGGCCTCGTCAATGAGGTCGATGGCCTTATCGGGCAGGAAGCGATCCTGGATGTAGCGGTCGGAGAGGTTCGCGGCGGCCTCGATAGCACCCTGCGTATAGCGCACATGGTGGTGCTCCTCGTAGCGCGGCTTGAGCGCGGTCAGGATCTTGACCGTGTCCTCGACGCTCGGCTCCTCGACATCGATGGTCTGGAAGCGACGCTCGAAGGCCGGGTCCTTGGTGAGGTACTTGCGGAATTCCTCGGCCGTGGTGGCGCCGATAATCTGGAAGGCACCGCGCGCGAGCACGGGCTTGAGCATGGAGCTCGCGTCGATGGAGCCCTCGGCAGAGCCGGCACCGATGATGGTGTGCATCTCGTCAATAAACAGGATGACGTCGTCAGCTTCGGTGGCCTCCTGGATCACGTTCTTGAGGCGCTCCTCAAACTCACCGCGATACTTGGCGCCCGCAACGAGGCCCGGCAGGTCGAGCGTCCAGATGTTCTGGTTCATAAGGTTCTCGGGCACGTTGCCAGCTGCAATCTGCTGAGCCAGACCCTCGACGATGGCCGTCTTGCCCACGCCGGGGTCGCCCAAGATAAGCGGATTGTTCTTGGTGCGACGCGAAAGGATCTCCATCATACGCTGGACTTCCTTTTCGCGACCAATTACAGGGTCGAGCTCGCCGTCGCGCGCCTTCTGCGTAAGGTTGGTGGCGAACTGCTTAAGCGTATCGGTGCCGCTCCCCTTTTGCTGCGACGCGTCCGAGCCGCTAAAGAACGGCAGGCCCGCACCGGGACGCCCGGCACCGGCGCCGGCGAGCGGACGCTTCTTGTCCTGGTCCTTGGCGGTAAGTTTCTCGATAGCCTTTTTGATGGAGGCGGACGACACACCCAGGCGCATGAGGATGTCCATGGCCATGCCGTTACCCTCTTCGACGATGCCAATCAGCAAGTGCTCGGTCGACACGTAGGTCTGGTTGTTCTCACGTGCCACGCGGAAGGAGCGCTCCATCACGCTAATGACGAGCGGCGTAAAGGCAAGCTTGGCAGCCTCGGTCTCCTCGCTGGGCTCGGGAACCGTGGTCTGGACCTCCTTGAGGGTGTCCATGATGTCGTCGTAGGAGATATCAAGCGAGCGCAGCGCCTCGGCAGCGATGCCCTCGTCCTCCTTGGCGAGTGCGAGCAGCAGGTGCTCGGTGCCCACCTTATTTGAGTGCAGATCGAGCGCCTCCTGTTTGGCCATCGACATGACCTTGCGCGCTCGATCGGTAAATCTATCTAACATGCTCGTTTCCTTACATGAGTTCATCGAAATCAAAACGCCCGCCCGTCGGCGGCGCTTTTGTCTCTTTACCCACAGGTTGTCTATGTTAACAGCTGGAGGAATATCTATAAACCCGGCTCACATGAATGCAGGTTATGACCGCATCGCGGGACTCACCGCGCGATGCGCGACAGGCGCCCCGCAAGAGAAACCCTAGGCGTCTTTCACCACGTCGGGACTCGTCGCACGCGATGCGCGATAGGCATCGGCCTCCTTGGAGACGCGTTCGAGCAGCTCGGATGTATCGACGCCCTCGACTTGCGCGACCGTTTCCACCGTCTGCATGGCGACCGCCCTCAGGTACGCGCACGCGCTGTCCCCCGGCTGCTCGAGGTCTATCTCCTCGCCGCCCTCCCGGGCAAAGCCGACCGCCATCACAAAGCCCATGATGCCCGAGACCAGAAAGCCCACCGCAAAGCTCGAATATGCCTTGAGCTCTTCTCCGTCGGGGTGGACGATCTCTCTCACGCGGTCGATGATGATCGTATGGATGCCCTGCACGACCTGCTCGGCGGCACCCGCCCTCATGGTGATGACGATGCGCTGCAGCAGGCAGCGGACGTCGCGCCGGTCGAACGCCGAAAGGTCGCCCTCGCTCGAAAAATGCCAGAGGGCATCGGTGATGAGCTCGTTATCCTGCAGCAGCTGGGCTATGACGATGGCGACGAGTTCATCGAAATCGTGAAAATAGTAGTAAAACGTTCCGCGATTGCACTGGGCGGCGCGGGTCACCTCGCCAACCGACAGCTCGAAGATGCTGTTGTTCTCGATGAGCTCCCAAAACGCCTCGATGATACGGGTGCGTGCATCGGGCGCATCGGCGTCCTTACGCGGTCTCGCCATGCGCCTCACCGCACCCCTGCGCCTTGGCGTTCATGATGAGCATCTGAAGACGGTTCTCCACGTTGGCGAAGCTCACGTCGGGATCGTAGTCGAGCGGCAGGAACTGCGCCGTGGGATACTGCTCCTTGAGCGCATGGATGAGCCCGCGCCCCACGACATGGTTGGGCAGACACCCGAACGGCTGCAGGATCACGAAGTTGCGGCAGCCGCGCTTGGCGTGCTCGAGAATCTCCGCCGGAATCAGCACGCCCTCGCCCGCATCGAACGTATGGTGCAGGATCTTATCGCTCGCGCGCACGAGCTCGGGCATGCGCGTCGGCGGCTCGTAGAGCGGGCTCGCCGCGCCCAGGCGGTCGCAACGGTCGTGCGCGAGCTCGAACAGGTTGTCCGCCGTGGCGTACCAGGCCTTTTCGGGCAGCGACAGGTCGACGTGGAACTCGCGCGACTGCGCATGCTTGTAGAAATAGGTCTTGCGGATCACGTCGGTCATGCGCGCCTCGATGACCTCGAGCCCGTTGTCCTCGAGGTAGCGCTCGATCTCGTGGTTGGCGCCGAGATGGAAATTGAGCAGGTACTCGCCCACGATGAGAACGGTCGGATGCGGGTTCGAGCGGTCGTACGGAACGGCGTCCATGATCGCAAGCGCGCGTTTGAAGCCCGTCGCCTGGCCTCTCAGCCCGGAGCGCTCCATGCCCTCGATAACCTCATCGAGCGCGCGGTCGAACGCAGCGTCCGCCGCGCCCTTCTCGAGCTCGTAGGGACGGATGCGCCTAAGCATGGCCTCGAGGGCATCGATCATGGGAAGACCGTAGGCGATCTGGATGCTCGGGCCAAGGCCGAGCTTGAAGCCCGGATGCGCATTGTGGGCATCGACGTCGTCGTTGGTGAGCACCGGGACATAGTCGTATCCCGCGTCGTCGAGCGCGCGGCGCAGCAGGGGCATGTAGTGCGTCAGGCGGCAGTCGCCGATATACTTGCCAGTCACCACGGCGACGTCGTGCGGGTCGTACTTACCGCTCTCGAGTGCCGCGAGCGCCTCGCCGATCACGATTTGCGCGGGGAAGCAGATGTCGTTGTGCACATAGCGTTTGCCCAGGCGGATGGCATCCTCGCGCCCGATATCAAGGGCCTCGGCGCGCACGCCCTGATTGCGCATCGCCGCGGTCATGAGCCTGCAGAACGCATGGGAGGTGTTGGGGACCAGCGCGATCTTGTCGTGCCGGTCGCGCTTGGTGTACTTGACCTTATACGGGTCGTCGAGCGGATGGACCGCGTGCACCCGGGCGCCCTCGGCACGCTCCTCCGCGCGACGACGGTTGACCGACTCGATAAACGAACGCACGCGAATGCCCATGGGACCGGCGACGTCGCTCTCATCGAGCTTGATCATCATCGGAACCTTGGAGCCCATCTCGCCCATCATGCGCGCGATCTCGTCGGTGAGATACGCATCGTGGCCGCAGCCGAAGCTGCCCATCTGCACGAGCTCGAGCTCGGGCGTCGATGCGACGATGACCGCGCACGACAGCATGCGCGCATGATAGTTGTTCACGATGTCGATGCGGCTGTTGGAAAGATCGACGTTGCAGACCCCCGGCACCGCATCGGGCGTCAGCACGGGGATGCCGCGCTCAGAGAAGAGCTTGGGCAGCCCGTGGTTGACCAGCGGGTCGTTGTGGTACGGGCGCGAAGCGATCACCACCGCGTAGCCGCCGTCCTCGTGCACGTTCTCGAGCACCTGCCTGCCGCGCAGCTGCAGCTGGTTCTCAAACGTCTCCTGCGCGCGGTCCGCCTGCTCGGTCGCCTTGGCAACCAGGTCGGCATCGATATCGAAGGTCTCCTTGCACCACGCCTTGAGCTGGCGGTTTCGGTCGCCCTCGTCGTACCAGTGGAACAGCGGCGTATCGAACGGAACGCCGAAACGCTCCTCCGGGTTATCGGAATTGCGCATCACGTAGGGGTATCCCTTTACGACGGCGCACATCCACTCGCTGGTAGAGGCGGTGTTTTCGGTGGGCACCGTCGTGATGATGGGCATGAAGATGCGGTCGACGCCGGCGTCGACGAGATTGCGGATGTGCCCGTGGACGAGCTTGGCCGGGAAGCACACGGTGTCGGATGTGACGTGCGCCAGACCGCGCTCGTACATCGCCTTGGTGCTGCGTCCCGAGACGCGCACCTTAAAGCCGAGCGTGCTGAAGAACGTCGACCAGAACGGCATGGTGTCCCAGAACTCGAGCACACGGGGAATGCCGATCGTGACATCGCGCCCCATTACAGTCTGAAGTGGGCCACCGATAAATTTCGATGGCGAGCATTCGGCG
>CAUEQX010000126.1 GCA_959020035.1 uncultured Collinsella sp.
TTTGCTCGGCGGACACATGGGCGCCTACATGGCTGAGCTCATGGATGCCAACGGCATTAAGAATGATTTTGTGCCCATCAAGGGCGAGACTCGCATTTGCCTCAACATCCTCCACGCCGGCAACCAGACCGAGCTGCTCGAGAGTGGCCCGACAATTGCCCCCGAGGAACTCGATGCCTTTACCGCCAAGTTTACTGAGCTTGCGGGCAAGGCCGACGTCGTCACCATTTCGGGTTCCCTGCCCCGCGGTGTCGAGGCAGACTACTATGCCAAGATCACGGGCATTGCCGAGAACGCCGGTGCCAAGGTGCTGCTCGATACCTCGGGTGCTTCGCTCGAGGCCGCCCTTAAGTCCGAAATTAAGCCCGAGCTGGTCAAGCCTAACCTGACCGAGATCAACGGCCTTTTGGGTACGAGCTTTACCACCGACGATGTGGACGAGCTCCGCGCCGCGCTCGCCTCTGATGCCCGCTTCTCCGATATCCCCTGGGTCGTCGTGTCCATGGGCGCTGCCGGCTCCGTTGGCTTCCACAATGGCCGTGCGTTCCGCGCAAAGACGCCCGATATCCCTGCCGTTAACGCCACGGGCTCTGGTGACTCCACTATCGCTGGCTTCGCGCATGCCATTGCTGCTGGCGCGGACGACGAGACGGTGCTGCGTACTGCCAACACCTGCGGCAAGCTCAATGCCATGGATCCCATGACCGGCCATCTGGTCATGGACCGTTGGGACGAGGTCTACAACGGCGTTGTCGTGACCGAGCTGTAAAAGCCTGGGCGTCGGCCCCGGCATTGCTTGCTAGCTCATGTCGACGACAAGTGCGGTAGCATTATGCTGGGGCGCGACGCCGGCTTTGTCGTGTTCAGTCCCGACCTTACCCTGGTCGAGACGTGTGTGGGTGGCAACAGCGTCGGTAACGCGTTTGCCGAGTAGCCGCCAAGGAAGCGATCCGAGAGGGGATTTAGATGATTTACGGTGCATTGGGCGATATCGAGGAGTATCGCGGAATGCTCAAGAGCCTCGATGTGCTGATCGACTGGCTCGAGGAGAACGACCCGGCGCAGCTCGAGGTCGGCAGCCATCCGATTCTGGGCGACAAGGTCTTTGCGAACGTCATGGCTCCCACGACGCGTCCCGAGGCCGAGGCTCACTACGAGACGCATCAGCGCTATCACGACCTGCAGATCGACATTGAGGGTCGCGAGGCCTTTAAGGTTGCCACGGGCAGCCTGACGCTGGTCCAGGAGTTTGACGAGAAGGACGACTACGATCTGGTCGATTCCGACGCTTCGATCGCCGGCGATCTTGCTGACGACAAGTTTGCGCTGTTTGTTGCCGGCGAGCCTCACATGCCCACGCTCGAGTTCCCGGGCGATGGCGCGCAGCCGGTCAAGAAGATCTGCTTTAAGCTGCTTGCAGATGCTTACTGGGAAGAGTAACGAACTGCTCGTGAGCTAGCGTGGTTCCCCTTGGGGAGCGCGTTTGAGCCCCGCTGATCGCGATTCCTTTGGGGATTGAGGTTGGCGGGGCTTGTTGTTGAGTAGGGGAGTTACCAGCGGCGTTGTGCTTGGGCTGGCGGATGTTCGCCAGAAATCGGCAACAAAAAAGCCGCCCGAAGGCGGCTATCTTGTGCGATGGAGCCAGCGACCGGGCTCGAACCGGTGACCCCCGCTTTACGAGAGCGGTGCTCTACCAACTGAGCTACGCTGGCGACCATGTGGTGACGCAACTGAGGCGTCAACGGCTGTCTATGATACGGGACATCGCAAATCCGCGCAAGTGTTCTGACGGCTTTTCTCACTTTAAATGCACTAATATTAGAGGCGTGATGTCTTGCTCTTACGGGTCTCAAGCAGAATGGGGCAGCGATGGCACAACCCAAGATCCTTCTTACACGTATCGATGACCGTTTCATTTACGGGCAAGACGTTGAGCTGTGGAACGAAGCCGTGGGCTCCAACCTTGTCCTAATCGTCAACGACGAGATTGCGGCGGATTCGCGCCAATGGGCACCCATGAGGGTGGCGGCGCCAGAAGGCGTTTGGACAAGGTTTTTCTCGGTGCAAAGGGCCATCGACATCATTCATACCGCAACGCCGCGCCAATTGATTCTGATCATGGTGGCCTCACCCGCCGATGCACTCGCGCTGGTTAAGGGTGGCGTGCCGATCACCAAGATCAGCATTGGCCATATGCAGGCAGGGGAGGGCAAGCACCCCATAACGCCCGCAGTCGCCGTAGACGGCGAAGATGTCGCCGCCTTCAAAGAGCTGCAAAAGCTCGGCATAGAACTAGAAATCCGCTATCTCCCCAGCTCGAATCCCGACCCCATCGGCAATCTGTTCAACTGATCCCTTGGGGACGGAGAAAAACGAATCATTTTGCCCTTGCGAGGGACGCGTGCGATGCTGCCTGTCAAAAACAATGCCCATTTACTACGTTTGATCGGCTATCGCCGAGCATGTCGAATTTGAGAAAAACAAAACCGCAGGTAGGCGGCTCGCGAATTTAGCAAAAACCGGTGCATGGTCGAGCATCCCGGGCTAAACGTAGTAAATGGGCATAGTTTTGATATGTCACTCATACAGTCACAGCGAAATTGAGCCCAAAAGATGAAAAAACGCCCGTCGGCGGTGGTGCCGGCGGGCGTTGCTGTGCAATATGTCGCGTTGTGGGCCTAGTGCCTCATAAAGTGGTATTCGATCACATTGCTGTATGCGTGACCCGGGCCCACAATGCCCTGCGGGAACAGCGGCTGGTGCGGCGTGTCGGGGTACATCTCTGCCTCGAGGGCAAAGCCGGCGCCCCAGCTATAGTTGGCATCGTCCTTGGCGTGCTCGTCGCCCAGCCAATTGCCAGTGTAGAGCTGCACGCCCGGGGCGGTGGTGTAGTAGTCCAGCTCGCGGCCGGTCCACATCTCCTCGACATGCAGGGCGCGGCGCAGGTTGCGACCGTATTGATAGTCATCGATGCACAGGCAGTGGTCGTAGCCGCGTGCCTGCTTAATCTGCGGATCGTCGGCCTCCATGCCAGGCGCGATGGGGCGCAGCTCACGGAAGTCAAACGGCGTGCCCTCGACCGGAGCAATCTCGCCGGTGGGGATGTTCTGCTCGTTGATGGGCAGGTAGTGGGCAGCGTTAGCAACAAAGAAGTGCTCACAGTCCATTCCGGCGTTATGGCCGGCAAGGTTAAAGTACGTGTGGTTGGTCATGGCCACGTAGGTGGCGCGGTCGCTCTCGCAGCCGTATTCGATACGGAAGCAGCCGGTGCGCGTCACGGTAAACACGGCCGTAAAGGTGCGGTTGCCGGGAAGACCCAGCTCACCGTCCTCAAGCGAGGTGGTCATGCGCACGGCGTTGTGGACCTCGTCGAGCTCAACATCCCACACGCGCTTGTGCAGGCCGCGCTCAAGATCGCTGTGCAGGTTGTTGACGCCCTCGTTGGCGGGCATATGCCAGTCCGTGCTGGCGATGGTGATCGTGGCACCCGCAGTGCGGTTGGCCACAGGTCCGATGGTCGCGCCAAAGCAGGCGGGGTTGTCAAAGTAATCCTCGAGCTTATCGAAGCCCAGCACCACATCTCGCACGTTGCCGGGAATGTCGGGCACATCGATACCCAGCACGGTGGCGCCATAGTCCATAATGCGAACGCAGATCTCGGGCCCGTTGAGGGTGTAACGATGAACGGGGGTACCGCACGGCGCGGTGCCGAAAAGCTCGGAAGTGATCATTTGGTTCCTAACATCGAGGTATTTCCGACAAACTGTAGCGCGAACAGGCGAGATTATCACTACACCCCACTAAAGCAGGGGGTATTTTTCTCAAAAAAGTGATGATTGGAGCTGTGCGGGCATTCATTTTTGACGCGCACGAGTCTGATACAATTTGTTCGTTACTGTTTGAATGATATGCGCGCAAAGAACGGCGAGGATTCATCGTGATTAAGGCAGAGCGACAGGATAAGGTTCGGCAGCTGCTCGAGGAGCAGGGCACGGTCTCGGTCAAGGAGATTTCGGATGCACTGGGCGTCTCGGATATGACGATCCGCCGCGATCTTGAGGAGCTTGCGAGCCTAGGCGAGATCGAGCGCGTGCACGGCGGCGCCCGTAGTGCACAGGGCCGTCCACATGCTATGTTGCGCCACGAGTATTCGCACAGCGAAAAGCGTACCAAGCATGCCGAGGAAAAGCTGCAGATCGCGCGCCGAGCCGTTGAGCTCATCGAGGAGGGCTCGACCATCTTTTTGGGTACGGGCACCACGGTTGAGCAGATGGCCTCGATGCTGCCGGCGTGCCGCCTGCGCATCGTGACTAATTCGCTTTCGGTGTTTAGCCTGCTCGAGGCGAGCGAAGACTACGAACTGTGCCTGGTGGGCGGCATGTACCGCCGCCGCACCGCCGCTTTTGTGGGGCCAACGGCCGAGGATACCTTGCGTGCGCTTGGTATCGATGCAGCGTTTATCGGCGCCAACGGCATCCTGGACGGCGACGTGTCCACGTCCAACATGGACGAGGGCCGTATCCAGCAGCTCGCCTTTAGCAAGGCCGACTCGCGCTATCTGATCGCCGACTCCAGCAAGATCGGCAAGCGCGACTTCTACACCTTCTGCCGCCTGGACAGTTTGGACGCCGTGGTGTGCGAGCCGGGTATTGCCGCCGTGGATCGTGCCGCCATCGAGGAACACACGCAGGTCATCTGCTAGCTAACGCTACGGGATTGCCAACAAGCGCTGCGGGAGGACTTTTGTCTCCTGCCATTGTGGGAACCAGCGCGTCAGAGCTACGCGATATGACGCGCAAATGAGGACTCCACTATCAAATCGTCTCAACCTGTGATATCTAGGCGGCCAAAAGCGAGTCAGATGTTACAGATCGAGACAATTCGGTGGGGTCTACCTTGTTTGTCTCGATCTGTAACGGTTAGGACTTAAAAACTCGGCTACGTGTTACAGATCGAGACAAAAGAAAAAGAACATTAGGACTTGAAAATAAAGTTTTGATAAGGGACCCGCCCAGTTAAGACGGTGCGGCAGACAATTGAGATTAGTTTGCCTCCGGAGTCGTAAGCATAATGAGTCAGTTCGATGACCGGAAGTTTTGCAACACCATAATTGCTGGCTTCGGAATCGCTAAGCTGACGTGCTCTATAGCTTTCCCTAACAGATTGGATAGACTTGGACAAGTCGTCCATGATTCTGCTAAATGCCTGAAAATCTAACTGGTTATTCGGAACGCGCGACTTTGAAATGAAGAA
>CAUEQX010000127.1 GCA_959020035.1 uncultured Collinsella sp.
TGCGGTGACGTCGATGCCCATCTTGGAGCACAGACGCGCCACCAGATAGAGACCGATGCCCGTTGCGCGCTTGGTGGTGTGGCCGTTGTCGCCGGTAAAGCCCTTCTCGAACACGCGCGGCAGGTCGGCCGCGCTCACGCCGCAGCCGTTGTCCGCAACGGTGAGCTCGATGCGCTCGCTTGCCAGACCTTCGTCCAACAACGCGCCCGAAAACACAATCTTCGCACCGTCCTCACGCGCATATTTAATGCTGTTCTGAATGAGCTGGCCCAGAATAAACTCGAGCCACTTTTCGTCGGTAAAGACCTCAAAGTCGAGGTTCTCGCACACCGGCGCCACGTGTGCCGCGATGAGCTCACGCGCATTGGCCTTGATTGCGCCCGTCACCAGAGCCTTGAGGTTCCAGCGTCGAATCAGGTAATCGCGCTCCACAACCTCCGAGCGCGCGTAGTACAGCGCCTGGTCGATATAGCGCTCCACGCGAGCCAGCTCGCGACCCAGGTCATCCACACGCGACAGGTCGTCTTCGCTGCCATCCAGGTTTTCCAAAATCAGATGGGCCGCCGCCAGAGGCAGCTTGGCCTCGTGGACCCAGCTCTCGATATAGTCGCGATAGTCATCGGTCTGACGCCGGCCTTCGGCAACCTCGTCGCATGCCGCCTTGCCCACCCGGCGCAAGACCTCGTACTCGAGCTCGCCCTCGGCATAGGTCGGGCATTGCACCATCTCCTGCACCCATGCGGGACTCTCGAGCTCCTCGGCCGCGCGCTCCAACTGACGCAGAAAACGGCGACGGCGAGCGTATTCGATCACGATGCCGAGCATGCCAAAGATAAAGGACACGCCGACCGCCACGACCACGATAGAGACGGGTGCACCGGCGACCGTCAGCACAAAGCAGCTCAGCAGCACGCCGCACGTCCACACGGCGACGGGAAGCAGTGCGTCTTTAAAGAACTTGCCAAACGACATAGCCGGCCCCTAGACCGAATAGCCCTGGCCGCGGTGCGTTGTCAAATACCCCTTGATGCCGATTTTTTCGAGCGTGGTGCGCAGGCGGTTGATGTTGACGGTAAGCGTATTGTCGTCCACGAAGGCGTCGGAGTCCCACAGATCCTGCATGATGGCCGAGCGCGAAACAATCTTGCCCGCGCGGCTCAGAAGCAGCGAGAGAATACGCAGTTCGTTTTTTGTGAGCTCGGTGCTGGTGCCCGTTTGCGTGTTGGTGACCATGGAGCGTGCGAGGTCGAGCTCCAGTCCCTTGTGGACGAGCGTGCTGCGCTCGCCCGCCGCCGCGGTGCGACGCAGCAAGGCATTGATGCGCGCCACGAGCACGCGCGCGCTATAGGGCTTGGGAACAAAGTCGTCCGCGCCGAGCGTCATGGCCATGACCTCGTCGATCTCGGTCGCGCGCGACGTGAGGACGATGATGGGAACCTCGGATTCGCGGCGAACCTCATGGCAGATATGCTGGCCGTCCTTGACGGGAAGCGTGAGGTCGAGCAGCACCAGGTCGGGCGCGGCGGCGAGAATATCGCGCGAAACATGCTCGAACGATTCGCAGGCCTCGACCTCAAAACCGGCACGGGCAAGGATGTCGGCAAGCTCACGACGAATGGGCTCGTCGTCCTCAACGATATAGATTAGCGCCATGGATTCCGCCCCACTCTTGGTTGTCTTGCCCCATTATGACCGCGGATCCGCAGATACGCGCCTCACGCGGCACCAAAGTGACAGAACTGTTCGCGAGTGGCAGAGGCTTGCCTCTCGCTCGCGACGAGCACGGGAATTAAATGAGTTTTTAATCCCCGTCCCAGAAACATCATTTAGCGGCGGGCACGGAGCTTTTCGTAGCCTTCGGCGAAGAAGGCGACCGTGGCGGCGTCGGAGTCGGCGGCGTCGGAGTCGGCGGCGGCAACCACACCGTGCTCGTCGCTCACCAGAAACAGCGCACCCTTGAGCTGCGCGGGAATGTCTACGCGCGTGACCGGGATGCCCTTGGTCTGGGCCAGCTGCTCGATGAGCGTCGCCGTGCCGCACAGGCACTCGTCCGCCGGCGCCACAAAGGCCAGCTCGCCGTTATCGACGGCGGCGAGCAGCTCGGGCGCCACGCCGGTTTCGTCGGCCTCGGAGCGGGCCTCGGCGGAGCGGGCACGTAGCGCCTTAGCCGACGTATCGGCCAGCGGCTCGTACTCGCCCACCGTCATGGCGGCGTTGCCATTGACGTCGATCACCAGCATGAGTACGCCGTCGTGCGCAGTGTAATCGCCCTCGGCAAGCGACCACTCAACGTGCTGTTTAGCCCAGCTGAGCATGTTATGGGTAAGCGGCTCGCCCTGCACCAGGCGCTCGGACAGTGCGCGAATGTGGCGGTTGAGCATGGGCACCTTTTTGTTGGACATGCGCCAACGGCAGACAAGCGCGGGCTTGTCGAGCGTGAACTTCTCGAC
Source organism: uncultured Collinsella sp. (assembly GCA_959020035.1). Taxonomy (GTDB): domain Bacteria; phylum Actinomycetota; class Coriobacteriia; order Coriobacteriales; family Coriobacteriaceae; genus Collinsella. The sequence continues at coordinate 2,451 of CAUEQX010000127.1, forward strand.
CGCCTCCTGATTGGCGCAAAAGTCCTCGTACGCACGCTGATCCTCGGCATTGCCAAACAGCTCGGCATCATCAATCTGGGGCATGGTTGTACCTTTCGTGTTAGTCATTCCGTCCTCTTATACCAAAAAGACGGCCCTCCAAACGGAGCAGCCGTCTTTTGCAGAGATTATTTTGTCCCAGGGCGGAACTTAGTGACGGAAATGCCTGGCTCCGGTGAACACCATCGCGATGCCATGCTCATTGCAGGCCTGGATGCTCTCGTCGTCGCGCTTGGAGCCGCCGGGCTGAATGATGCAGGTCACGCCGTGCGCGGCAAGCACGTCGACGTTGTCGCGGAACGGGAAGAACGCGTCGCTTGCACAGGCAAAGCCGCCCTTCTCCACGCCCTCGCGCTCGCAGAAGTCCTCGGCGCGCTCGCAGGCCAGCAGTGCGGAGTCAACGCGGTTGGGCTGACCCGGACCCATGCCAATGCCGGCCTTGCCCTTGGAGATCAGGATGGCGTTGGACTTGACGCCCTTGCAGACCTTCCAGGCAAACTCGAGCTCGGCCATCTCGGCGTCGGTGGGCTTGCGGTCGGTGGGGAACGTAAAGGTCGCGGGGTCCTCGGTCACGTGGTCGACTTCCTGCACCAGCATGCCGCCGTCGACGGAGCGCAGCTCCACCTGGGCGCCGTGGTCCACGCCGCCGGTAGCCAACACGCGCAGGTTGGGGCGCTTGGCCATGCGCTCGAGCGCCTCGTCGGTGTAGCTCGGGGCGATGATGACCTCGACGAACTGCTTGTTCTGATCGGCAAAGTGCTCAACCAGCTCAAAGGGAACCTCGCGGTTGCAGGCGATGATGCCGCCAAAGGCGCTCTTGGGATCGCAGGCGAAGGCGCGATCGTAGGCGGCCGTGATGTCCTCGGCAACGGCGGAACCGCAGGGGTTTTGGTGCTTGAGGATCACGCAGGCCGGCTCGTCGAACTCGCGGACCAGGTTCCAGGCGGCGTCGGCATCCAGATAGTTGTTGTAGCTGAGCGGCTTGCCCTGGATCTGCTCGGAGCCCACGAGCGGGAACTGCGAGCTCGCGGTGTTCTCGCAGCCCTCGGCAAAGCGATAGACCGTGGCCTTCTGCTGCGGGTTCTCGCCATAGCGCAGGTCGTCGACCTTCTCCAGCGAAATCTCGAGCTTGGCAGAGGTGTCCGCCACGTCGCTTGCCTGGGCGGCAAGCCAACGGGAGATAGCCGTGTCGTAGGCGGCGGTGGTCTGGTAGACCTTCACCTGCAGGCGACGACGGGTGGAAAGCGTGGTGCAGCCACCGGTCTCGTGCATCTCGGCCAGGACGGCATCATAGTCGGCCGGGTCGGAGATGACAGTAACACTCGTGGCGTTCTTGGCGGCAGAGCGCAGCATGGAGGGACCGCCGATGTCGATGTGCTCGATGGCATCCGCGAAGGTGACCTCGGGATTAGCGACGGTCTTCTCGAACTCGTACAGGTTGACGACGACCAGATCGATCAGCTTAATACCGTGCTGAGCGGCCTCCTGCATGTGCTGCTCGGAATCGCGGCGGGCCAGCAGTGCGCCGTGAACCTTGGGGTGCAGGGTCTTAACGCGGCCGTCCATCATCTCGGGATAGCCCGTGAACTCCTCGATGGGGGTTACGGGAACGCCCGCATCCTCGATGGCACGAGCCGTGCCGCCCGTAGAGATGATCTCGACGCCAAAGTCATCGACCAGCGTCCGTGCGAAATCGACGACGCCCGTCTTATCGGTAACCGAGATCAACGCGTGTGCGATCTTCACATCAGATCCCATGCAGTCCTCCTGTCTGGTACGCCGCCGTGCTCTGTGAGCCGGTGATACGTCGATCTGCAGCGCTCGCGCAGCGGCATTGAAAATACTGATTCAATGTAGCGCATCGAGCGCGACGTTGCACCCCGCAACGGGCGCATGTGCAGAAAAAGTTTGCGAGCGGAGGGGATGGGCACGGCACTGGGCACGGTGAGTTCATGGAACACAGGGGCACCATAATTTGATGCCAATGGCGTGGTAGAACTGTGCTCGATATGCATCCGCAAAAGAAAGAGGCACCATGGTCTCGCGGGTTCTCTACCGACCGTTTGATACCGAAGACTTCGACGCCATCGCGCTGATTCTGCAGCAGCTTTGGCATAACAATTCGGATAACGATGAGTACAACCGCCTTGAGGCCGCGTGCGACCTCGCCTACTGCCTTTCGTCGTCGACGTTTTCACAGGTTGCGGTGATTGACGGCGAGGCGCGCGGTATTGCACTTGCACGCGCAGGACAGAACTCCGGCGTCACTATCAACGAGCATTGGATGGATACCGAACGCGCACTGCTATCGCAGATGCGTGAGCTGGAGCCCGATGCCTGCGCCGAGTATCTCTCGTTTGTGCGCGCAACCATCCGAACCAACAACCGCCTGCTCGAGAGCAGCCCGTTGCCGCACGACAACGAGGTCACGCTGCTGGTCGTGGATCGCGACGTCCATGGCCTGGGCGTTGGCACGGTTCTGCTCGATGCCGCGGTCTCGCACCTGTCCTCGCTTGGAGCGACGAGGGCGCACCTGTACACCGACTCCAACTGCTCGTGGAAGTTCTACGAGCTGCACGGCTTTAAGCGCACGGCCACGCACCGTGCCAACCGCGAAGAGCGCCGTCACGACATGCCGCGCGAAAGCTTCCTCTACGAACTCGACCTAACAGCCTAAACCTGGCAGCCATACCTAGTCATTCAGGAACGTCCCCAGTG
>CAUEQX010000128.1 GCA_959020035.1 uncultured Collinsella sp.
TTAGTCGACGCTTGCCTGGCAAGCTAATATCCGCGGGCTCTTGCGGGCGCGCTGCCGGCGGTCAGCCCGGTATGTCCGCGCACCCCACCGCATTTCGATTCTCCGTCCGGCGCGCTCGTCCGAAACCAGTCTTGTTCACGGGCGCGGCCCTTGGGCTGCCCAAAAAGGGTTCGTGAACGCGCGCCGGCGATGCGTCGAGGCGCGGGCCCTCCCGGCGGGAGGCTTGTTGTCCGACGGGGTCAGCTGAGGGTCCCCTCAGCCCGGCGCCCGATCTCCCAGACCCAGCAGGCGAGCTCGCGCGCGACGGCGGCGTTTGCCTTGCACGAGCTCTTGCCCGCCGCCGCCAGCGCCTCGCGGCGGCGGCAGAGCCTGGCGGTGCAGGCGTCGGCGCGCGCCCGGATCGCCGCGGGGACGTCCGCGCCGGGCGTCGGGGCCTTCGGTCGGGGCGTGCACGTCAGGTAGTGCCACGCCGACTCCACCAGTGCCGTCCTGGCGAGCCGGTTGCCCGTCTTGGTTATCCCGCCGCGCCGCTCGGTCTCGCCGCTCGAGCGCTCCGACGGGACTAGCCCGCACCAGCTCGCGAAGGCCGGGGCCGTCCGGAACCTCGTGAAGGAGCCCGCCTCGGCTGCGAGCCTGAAGGCCGTCAGGGTGTCGATTCCCTTGATGCAGGAGAGCGCCTCGACGGCCGGGCGCCACCGGTCGGTACGGGCGAGGGCGAGCACCTTCTTCTCGAGCTGCCGGCGGTCCGACTCCGCGCACCTCGCGGCCGTGACGTAGTACTCGAGCACGTCGCGCTGGGGCCCCTCGAGCCTGATCCCGGATATCCACCTCCAGTGGGCGCGCGTCCAGGATCCCTTCCTCGTCCCGTCGGCGTTGCGCTCGTCCCAGACGTGGCCCAGCCTGATCAGGAACATGTTGAGTCGCTGCCTGGCGCGGCGGTACTCCGCCGTGGCGTCGTCGAGGGCGCGGTCGAGGTCCCGGGCGGCCTCGACGGCCGCATCGGGCAGCGGGACCTCCACGATGTTGTGGGTGGCGAGCATGCGGGCGATGAACTCGGCGTCGCGCCGGTCGTTCTTGCGGCGCGCGTCCGCCGCCGGCCTCTGCATCTTGGAGACGGCGGCCACGGCGCAGTCGAGGCCGAGCGCGCGCAGCTCGCGCGCCATGTGGAAGCCGGTGGGGCCGCTCTCGTAGCACGCCCTCGGGTCCTCGAAGCCGAGGGCCCACTCCGCGATCTCGGAGGCGTCGGTGCCGAAGCTGCGGCGCACCACCTCGCCGGTGAAGGGGTTGAACGCCGCGGCGGCGACCGATCGCGCGTGGACGTCCAGGCCGATGGAGGTAACATGGGGCATGGGAAGCCTCCTCCCCGCAGGTGCGGTAAGGGCTACCGCACGGGCCGATACTCAAAGCCCATTGTGGCACCCCGAGCCCGCGGAAAGAAGCTGCGCCGCGGGGGAGGCGACCCAAATGGCTTTCTCATATCGTCTTACGTTGCTTCGAACGTTGCTTGAGTGCCTCGGAAAGCCCGACGAGCGCTGTGAAGAACGAGACCAAAGCGGTCAGAAGTCTCACAAAATCAATCAGATCGGTCATGGGCATCACCTCCCATCAGATGGAGGGCGTTGCCCGGCACATGGAACTGCCGCCAACAGTATCAATTCTATCAAAGCGCAGTTAGATATGCGAATGTTTGTTCGCATTTCAGAAGATCGGAACTCATTATGGCGAAGGAACAGTTCCTTCGCCATACCCGAGCTTGTCGCCGAACTGCTGCCTACATTTTTCGAGTTATTCGGCCACGCTGCTGGCTCTGTATAAATGCACCGCCGGGATTATCTGAGAGTTTTGTCCTTATTTGAGCGCATGCATGCCCATTCGCTCACTTACGTCACCGAATCAAACACCATTAGAGGTATGAATGTTCCCGAGAGGGCATCTTTAGCCATTTAACGACCTCCGACAGGCCGAATAACTCGAAATTTGTTGGTGGCGAAAGCGAAACAGTCCTGTATGCCAAAAGCCGGCATCTCCCATGTGACAAAGGGGCTATCCCTTTGTCACATTATTCGATGACGGTGCGGGAGTTTTGCTTGCGCATGGTGGCGAGCATGTGTTTGGGGACGGCATGAACCATGCAACTGCCGATAGTTGTACTCGCGGCGGCCTTGGCGGCATCGCTGCCGTTTTTGGTCGCGTAGCTGTGACGGAAGCGCTTGAGCATGGCGATGTCGTTGCCGCCGTCGCCGTAAACCGCGACCTCGTCCTCGGCAATACCGTAGTAGCCCGCCAGCCAGGCCACGCTCTCGCCCTTGTTGCACGCCACGTCCGTGATCTCGAACATCACCGGATCGAACGGCGCGTTGACCACACGGTCCGAACGCTCGGCCAAATACGCCTTAAGGTCGCGCTCCAGCTCGGGCGAGGTCACACGGCAGTTGATCTTGCACACGTCATGACGCAGGATGTCGCCGATCGACTGGTCGAAGTACTGTTCCTCGTGGTACCCGCCACGCGCACGCATGCCGCGCATCACGATGCGCTTGATAGGGCTGTCCTTTTTAAAGCCCGCCTGGTGCATCTCGAACGATCCGCTCGAAAACATGCCGTCGGGCGTGGAGCAGTCAAAACAGATATCCGGAAACTCCTTGAGCAGCTCCTCGGTGATCTGTGGGTCGATGGTCCAGGTCTTGAGCACCTCGCCATGGCTGTCGCGCACGATGGATCCGTTGGAGCAGCAGGCGTCAAGCGCCAGGCCCGTAAAGCCATGCTCGCCAATCGGCAGCGTCGAGCGTCCGGTCGCGGGAACCACATGCAGGCCAGCCTTGGTCAGCTCGCGGATGGCACGGCGGATGGTCCCATCCGCCTCGTGCAGGGCGTTCAGCAGCGTTCCGTCTAAGTCACTCGCAAACATCTTGATCATGGGCGTGCCTCTCCTTCGTCTGCACGATATTGTAGACGAGAACGGGCGCGCCCCAAGAGAGGCACGCCCGTCAGGCGAAAGATTGTCCTACACCGCGGCGGGGCCGTGTTCGCCGGTACGGATGCGGATAACTTCCTCGACCGGCTCGACCCAGATCTTGCCATCGCCGACGGCTCCGGTGCGGGCGGCGTTGCAGATGATGTCGACAATGCCATCGACGTGCTCATCGACGCAGATAAGGGTGAACTGCACCTTAGGGATCGTGTTGACAAGCAACTCGTTGCCGCGCACGTATTCCTTCCAGCCATGCTGTGAGCCGCAGCCCTGCACCTGGTTGATAGTCATACCGCGAACATCGGCAGCAAACAGCGCGTCCTTAAGAACCTCAAGCTTCTCGGCACGAACGATCGCCGTAATTTTCTTCATAGTGAATTCCTCTCTTCAAAAAAAGAAATGAATTGTCCCTCACATGGCACGGGTTTTCCAGGTGCCACAGACCAACCTTGTAGATCAGATAAGTGCAACTAACAGGTCTTAGCGGGTTTCCCAAGTGCCGCAGATCGGCCTGAAAGAGGAGTGCCGCGTACTTAAGGTACGCAAACGACGATTGAAGGCCGAGGTGCGGTGCTTGGGGAAGCTGCTAATCGAGTCCGGAGAACGAAGGGTAGGCGCTCTCGCCGTGCTGACTTGCATCCAGGCCCAGCGCCTCGTCTGCCTCGTCCACACGCAGACTGCCGTGGAACAGCGCCTTGACCACCGCGGCGATTACCAAGTCGAGCACCAGCACAATAGTGACCGTCACCACAATGCCCAAAATCTGCGAGATGAGCAGCGACACGTCGCCCGTGTAGAACAGACCACCCTTACCGGTCCACGAGAGCTCCGGAACGCAGAACAGGCCCGTGAGCACGCCGCCCAAGATGCCGCCGATGCCGTGGCAGCCAAACGCGTCGAGCGCATCGTCGTAGCCGAACTTGGTCTTAAGATGGCTGATGGCCAGGTAGCAGACAGGCGATACGATCAAGCCCATAACCAGCGCCGCCCACGGCTCGACAAATCCCGCACCCGGCGTGACCACCACAAGGCCCGCAACCAAACCGGTGCTGGCACCCACCAGCGTGGGGCGACCGGTGTGCACGCGCTCGACGGCAAGCCACGAGACCATGCCCGCCGCGCTGGCCGTCACGGTATTGAGGATGGCAAGTGCCGCCACGGCGTCGGCCCTAAACTCGCTGCCGCCGTTAAAGCCAAACCAGCCAAACCAAAGCAGGCCGGCTCCCAGCGCCACAAACGGCACGTTATGCGGACGGTAGCTCACCATGCCAAAGCCGCGACGACGGCCGAGCATTAAGCAGAGAATCAGGCCCGTAAGACCAGACGAGATGTGCACCACGTCGCCGCCGGCAAAGTCGAGCGCGCCGATGATATCGCCGATAAAGGAGCCCTCGCCGCCCCAAACCATGTGAGCAAGCGGCGCATAGACCACGAGCAGCCAAATGCCCAGGAAGGCCGTCGTGGCACCGAACTTAACGCGGCCGGCCAGGCTGCCCGTGACGATAGCAGCCGTGATCATGGCAAATGCCATCTGGAAGGCGATGTTGATGATCTGAGGGTAGACGACACCGTCCGCAGCATTGCCCTCGGCCGCCTGCAGCACCTGGTTGAGCACCGGCAGGCACAGCAGCTGGTCAAGGCCTCCAATAAACGGACTCGAACCGTCGCCGCCATAGGCCAGAGACCAGCCGGCAACAATCCACAGCACACCAACCAGACCAATGGCGCCAAAGCACATGAGCATGGTGTTGATGACATTTTTGCGCCTGGACAGGCCGCCATAGAAAAACGCCAGACCCGGTGTCATTAAAAACACGAGCATGGTGCAGATGAGCATAAACGTTGTCGATCCCGTATCGTACATTCGCTCTCCCTTGGTCGCATGAACGTTGTCGGCGCCCATAATGCGGCCGAGGGGCAACTGGTGTAGACCAGATACGGCGTTGTTAAACGCGGCGTTGTCGAATGGAAACGGCGCCGCAATCTTGGAAACGGCGCGGCAACGGACGCGAAACGAACGGGAAATACGCGAGCAAGGAAGCCGTGAGCGCGCCCGTCCCGGCTAGTGGCGGAACAGCTCGCGGGCTCGGTCGCGGAGATTAGTTGCTCGAATGACGCCTTCGTAGCGATTGATGCGCAGACGCGGGAAGGCGTTAAAGAAGCGTAGGTCGCGGCGGCTGAGCGACACGCTTGGCACCGGACGGCT